>NZ_CP025198.1:1560396-1872475 GCF_003325455.1 Acidipropionibacterium virtanenii | reverse complement strand
CTGGATCCCCACCAGGTTCCCGGCCGGATCCCTGAAGGCGCAGTCCCGGGGGCCCCGGGGCTGGTCGGCCGGTTCCTGGACCACCTCCGCCCCGGCCCGGCGCGCCCTGTCGGAGTGTCCAGAACCGTTTGGGGGCCGCCTCGTCAGTGCAGCGGCATCGGGCGTCCCAGGATCTGGGCGATGCAGGGCGGCAGCGCCTCGACCGCGTCGTGGCGGCGCCCGCGGTATGAGCTGGGGGTCTGGCCCACCAGACGCGTGAAGGAGGCGCTGAAGGAGCCCAGCGAGGCGCAGCCCACGGCCATGCACGCGTCGGTGACACTCGCCCGGCGCGCAGCAGGGACATCGCCCGTTCGATCCGACGGGTCATGAGATATGCGTGCGGGGTCTCGCCGTAGACCGCCCGGAACTGTCGGGAGTAGTGCGCCTCCGACATCAGGGCCTGCCGGGCCAGGGTGGCGACGTCCAGGGGCTCGGCATAGTGGTGGTCCATGTGGTCGCGGGCCCGTCTCAGCAGGACGAGGGTCTCCAGCGCCATCGATGTTTCCCTTCTAGGTTTCGTCTCTGTCCCATCGTTATGTTTCGTTTTTGAGTTTCGCATTTCGCGCTCCTCATGGGATCCGGGCTCCCTCCCCTGCTGCTCCGGACGCGGCACCGCCGCTACTACGTCTACGCGCGGTGCCGTATTCGGGCCGATGATATGCGTGCATGCGCCATGCGGAGGAGCCTAGCTCGCCCGGAAACAGGATTTCGTACGGTTTCGCGTTAGTTTCGAATAGTGTTTCCCATAGGTCCGAACGTTCGGAAACTTGACGTTTCGCGCCAACAGTGGGAAAGTTTCGGTATGGATGTGACGGGTGAGTTCGTGAGCACCGAGGAGGCGGCGCGGCTGCTGGGGGTCTCCGCCCAACGGGTGCGCACCCTGCTGCGGGACGGCACGGTGGCCGGTACGCGCGAGGGTCGGGGCTGGCTGGTCGAGGCCGGCGACCTGGAGCGCTACAGGAGGGAGCGGGAGACGTCGGGACGTCGTCGTTCCGGCAGGGTCCCCGTGAGCCCGGCAGACATACCAGGGGTGCCCGCGCAGGTCGTGGCGGGTGGGGCCCCGGTGGCCGGCGCCCTTTCCCCCACTCAGATGACGGTCAGGCTCCAGGAGCTCCAGGAGCGCGTCGAGGAGCTGTCGCGGCGCAACGCGGAACTGGAGGAGCAGCTCAGGCGGGTACGGCTGCTGGCTGAGCTGCTGAGGACCGAGACGCCGGCAGCGGAGGCTCAGGGGTGAGGACGAGGGCCCGGACGGCCCGGCATGCGGCCTCGAGGGTGAAGGGCATCGCCAGGCCCGGTACCGCGGTCTCGGCGACGTAGCGGGATCTGGCCCAGGAGCGTCCCAGGCCGCGGGGCTGCAGGGGCATGCCCGGGGGCCTCGGGCCGGCGTTGGCGCGTCCGGAGACCAGCAGGGTGCGGGGGTCTGATCCCTGCAGGCAGGCCACGGTCCCGGCGCGCAGCACCAGCCAGTCGTCGAGTGCGGCGGTGCCCCAGGCCGGTACCGGTGCCAGGGCGGTGTCGTCGCCGGGTTCCCAGCGGTGAGGGGCGGGGTCCTGGGCGGGCATCCGGATGAGCCGGCGCCCGTGCTCGGAGACGATCTGCTCGGTGCGCAGGGTGCACAGGCCGTAGCCGGAGGCACCGGTGGCGTAGAGCACGGCGATGGTGGCGGCGGTGCGGGTGGCGTAGAAGTTGTTCATCGTGGTGAGGGCCTGGCAGGCGGTGCGCAGCGCCGCGGGGGCGTCGTCGGGGATGGGTGCCAGGGGCGTCCAGTCGGCGAAGGGCGGAGGCTGGCGGGTGCCGGTGGCCCGTGCCAGCCAGCGCAGTGCCGAGACCCTGGCGGCGGTGCTGCGGGGCGACTCCGAGGCCTTTCCCGTGGGGCGGCGGACGCGCAGGGTGCCGGACTGGGAGGCGCGGACATAGGCGTCGACGGCGTCGGGATCCATCAGGTCGGCGACGCTGATCCTGGCCATGGCACGCATCGTCGAGCTGCCGGCCAGGAATTCCAGGGCTCCCATGACGGCCCATTCGCGCTGCCTGCGGGTGGCCTCGGACATGCGCGACTCCCCTGCCAGCAGGTCCGGCAGGACGGACAGGACGCGGGACTCTGAACCATTCACGAAACCATAATAACAGGCCCCGAAATCTCTGCCGTTGTTGCCGGGTTTCGGGGTTGTTCTGTGTGTACGTGGGAGCACTGAGGATGGGGTGCCTGGGCCTGTTATTTTCCCTTGTGAGAGAGGCTCGTCGGGGCCGGGAATGCCTGGTCGCAAGGCGCACCGGACGGGGCCGGGACATTCGCAGCAGCGTTTCGGCTCGCCGTCCCGGGGTTCGCACCGCTCGGCCCCATCCGCAGTGCTGTAGATCATTCTTGACTTCTCCCCTGGTGTCGAGGATCATCGACACCAGGAAGGGAGATCCCCCATGGACCGCTACCTCACCGCCTGGACCGATCTCGGCCCCGCCGTGCGCGACTACCGCACCCGTGCCGGACTCACCCAGAACGACCTCGCCCGGCGGGCCGGAGTCTCCCGGGCCAGCGTCAACGCGATGGAGAACGGCACCGCCAACCCCTCGGGAGCCCTCGTCGACAAGGTGCTGCGCGCTCTGGAACTCGGCATCGTACTGAGCCCCAGGCCGTCCGCCGATGCCGGGATGCTGGCCGAGATCCTCGGCGAGGACGATTCGTGAGCTCCCCCGACGACCATCTCGTGGTGTGGCTCGCGGGCCGCCCGGCCGCCGACCTGCACCGCGGGGACGCGAGGGGACCGGTCCTGGCCTACCGGGAGTCCTACCTCGACGGTCCCCACATCCCGCTGTCCCCGGTCTTCGCCACGACCACCGGCGTCCAGTCCCGCCGCCGGGCGGCGGCCTTCCTGGACCACCTGCTTCCAGACAACCCCGACACCCGGCAGCTCTGGGCCCGCCACTTCCAGGTTCCGCCGGACACCTTCGACCTGCTGGCGGTGATGGGCGAGGAGACCGCCGGGGCGCTGCAGTTCCTGCCCGCCGGGGCCACCGACCGTCGCGACGCCCGGTACGAACCGGTCTCCGACGCGAAGATCGGCCGTCGGCTGCGGGAACTGCGCACCGATCAGGCCGGCTGGACGCTGCCCGACGAGCGGTGGAGCCTGGCCGGGGCCCAGGCCAAGTTCACCCTGGCCGAGCTGGACGGCCGGTGGCACCGGCCCGTCGGATCGGCCGCCAGCACCCACATCCTCAAGCCCGGCATCTTCCGGCTCCACCACCAGGGCCTCGTCGAGCACGTCACGATGCGCGCCGCCCGGCTGCTGGGCATGACCACCGCCGGCACCCGTTGGTGCGAGTTCGACGGCGAGCCGGCACTGGTCATCACCCGCTTCGACCGCCGCGGCACCGATCCGGTGCACCGGATCCACCAGGTCGACATGTGCCAGGCCCTGGGCCGGGGGCCCAAGTACGAGACCGACGGCGGCCCCGGCGCGGCCGACGTCGCCGGCGTCCTCCGGTCGGTGTCCTCGGATCCGCAGACCGACCTGTACCGCTTCGCCGACGCCCTGATGTTCGCCCTCCTCACCGAGTCCCCCGACGCCCATGCGAAGAACTACGCCCTGCTGCTCACCGAGACCGCGGCCAGACTCGCGCCCCTCTACGACATGGCCACCGCCCTGCCCTATGAGCACTCCGGCCTGGACCTGTCGGTCGCGATGACGGTCGGCGGCCAGCGCCACCGGCCCCGGGTGCTCCCCCGCCACCTCATCACGATGGCCGAACGGGATCTCGGCATCGACGCCGCCCGGGTCCTCGACCGCTACCGGACGATGGCCGGCCGGCTCCCCGGCGCCTTCGAGGCGGCCCTGGATGAGCTGCCGGGGGCAGTGGCCGCCGATGAGCTGCGCGACCGGATACTCCCCCGCCTGCGCGAACTCACCGACAGCGCCCTCCACCAGCTCGATACCAGCAGATATCAGGTGCCCCCACCCGATCCGGGCCGGATCTGGGTTCACCCCCACACCAGGTCGGGCCGGCGCGTCGAGGGGTACTGGCGGGCGCGATAGGCCGAGCAGTATGTAGCTCATTCTCGACATCACCACCAGTGTCAAGAATCCTTGATACATCTCTCCAGCTGTGCGCCCGATGCCGCGACGGCAGTAGCCTCACAGCGGATGCCGGGCGCAGCCCGGCCGGGAAGGGAGTCGGAATGCAGCAGGAGGCGTCCAGAGGACCCGTTGCGGTGATCGGGGCCGGGGCTATCGGCCTGTCGATCGCATCGGCGCTGGCCCGGGCGGGCCACCCGATCACGGTCTGCGGAGGCAGGCCGTTCGACCAGATGGTGGTCACCGACCGGGGTGCGACGAGCTCCTGGCCGGTCCGTCACACCGTGAATCCGGATGACGTCGCCGGGTACGACACCGTCGTCCTGGCTGTCAAGGCCCACCAGACCGACGCTGTCGGGGACTGGCTGAGGGCGGTCGACGGTCCCGGCGTCGACGTCCTGGTGGCCCAGAACGGCGTCGAGCAGCGCGAACGGGTGGCCCCCTACCTCGCCGGTGCCCACGTGGTGCCGACCGTGGTCTACCTCAATGCGGAGCGTTCGGAGCCCGGGCGGGTCACCGTGCGCAGAGTGGTCCACGGGGATCTCGCCGTTCCCGACGATCCGGGAAGCCGGATCCTGGCGGCACGCATCGAGGCCGGCGGGATGCATGTGGAGCTGGACGCCGACTTCACCACGACACTGTGGAACAAACTGCTGATGAACATCACCGCCAATCCACTGACGGCGCTCACCCGCCGGCGCACCGCGGTGCTGCGCGATGAGGGGGTCGGGCAGGTGGCCTTGCAGATCATGATCGAGGCGGTGGCCGTGGCCCGGGCCGAGGGAGCCCGGCTCACCGACGAGGACGCCCTCGCGGATCTGAAAGCCCTGCGGAAGGTCCCCGACGGGGCGCCGACCTCGATGCTCCAGGACTGCTGGGCGGGCCGGCCCCTGGAGTACGACGCGCTGACCGGCGCGGTGCTGCGGGCCGCGGAACGTCACGGGATCGACGCCCCGATCAACCGGCTCATCTACTCACTGGTGGCGGCCGTCCGCCCCGATCATGAGGGACCGGTCAGCCAGGACAGCGCACCGCCCAGGACCTGAGGATCCCGGCACAGGTCCGGATGATCCAGCCCCGGGTGATCCACGACGGCGATCTGAGGAGCCGGCGGACCGTCGGCCAGCAGCGCGGCGAAACGGTGCGCGGCCTCGGCGGGCACGTGAGTGTCGGCGGCCCCGACGTCCAGGCGGATCGCCAGTTCGCGCCGAAACCGGTCCGGGTGCGCGAGGGGGTCGAGGTGATCGCGCAGCCACCGCCCACCCGACGTCGCCTCCCCCTGATCGATGACCTGGCCGGGTCGGCCGATGAGCGTCATGCCGGGCCGGGTCCAGTCAGGCGTCGAGGCGATGGCGGCCACCCGAGTCACCCTGGGATCGATGCCGGCCAGGGCGATGGCGATGTCCCCGCCCATCGAGACCCCTCCGGCCAGAACGGGGCCGTCGATCCGGTGGGCGGAGAGCTCCTCGTCGATCACCGCCATGGCGTCCAGGACGGTGCCGCCGAGGATCGGCCACATGGTGGCCCGGAACCGGTTCATCACCAGCTCGAACAACCGGTCGGGCGGAAGGTCCGCGCGCTCGCCGTGGCGCCGGGGGTCGATGCCGACGGCCAGGAATCCCCGCTGTGCCAGCCCGTTCAGCTGGTCGGTGTAGCGCTCCTTGTCCCCGCCCAGCGGCGGGATCCAGAGCACCGGCCCGCGGGGGTCTCTCCCGGCCGGGGCCACCTCCATGACAGGGATGCCGACGATACGGCGCGTCGTGGAGACGGTCCGTGCGATGCCCATATCAGTCCAGTCTGTCCAGGACGTCGGCCGGGCCCAGCTGGGCCAGGCCCGGGCCGATCTCGTCCCAGTCGCGGGGCGCGGCGGCGCTCGGGGATCCGCCCTTGGCGCGCAGGCTGTAAGGGGTCACGGTGGTCTTCGCCGGATGGTTCTGGCTCCAGTCGATGAACACCCGTCCGACGCGATCCTGCTTGGAGGCGTGGGCGATCACGGTGCCGGGATGCTCGGCGGCGAGGCCCTCGGCCAGCCGGCGGGCATAGCCGTGGACGGCGCGCGCGGTGGTCGGTATCGGGGCCTGCGCGGTCAACCGGGCGTAGAGGTGCAGGCCCTTCCCTCCGCTGGTCACAGGCCTCGGGTGCAGCCCGTCGTGCTCGAGCCGGTCGCGGATCATCAATGCCACCCGGGCGCACTCCTCCAGACCGGTGCCCTCCCCCGGATCCAGATCGATCACCAGGCGGTCGGGGCGGCGCACCCCGCCGCGAGGGCCGAGCCTCCACTGCGGGGTGTGGAACTCGACAGTGGCCTGACCGGCCATCCAGGCCAGACCGTCGGCGTCGTCGACGACCGGATAGGTCACCGTCCTCGCCCTGTCCTGCGGAGTGCCCATCGCCCCGGGACTGGCCGAGACCTCGAACCGGCGGATCCATCCCGGCATGCCCCGTGAGATGTTGCGCTGGAAGATCCGCTGCCCCTCGATCCCGTCAGGATATCGCACCCGGCTGATCGGGCGGTCGCGCAGTTGTTCCAGGAACACCGGCGAGACGCGCCGGTAGTAGTCGGCGAGATCACGCTTGGTGAATCCCGTCTCGGGGAACAGGACCTTGTCGGGGGAACCGAGGCGAACCCGGGCCCCGTCTCCGCTGTGTCGAGGCATGCCTCCAGGGTAGGGGCCGCAGCCGGGCAGCACAGGGGTGCGCGGGATTCTCCCGGTCCTCTGCCGCCGGCAGCTCTGCCGCCGGCAGCTCTGCCGTGGGCAGGCGGGGCTGTTGTCGCACGGCCGACGGCGCCACCGTGGGGTCATGACCGAGTCATCCACACCTCCTGCATTCGACGAACGGGCCCGGCAGGGCTGGTTCGAGCGCCGCGTCCTGATCCTGGACGGCGAGCTCGACGACGACAACGGAACCCTCCTGGCCACCCAGCTGATCCGGCTGGCCGACGAGGACCCCGGCGCCACGATCTCGCTGTGGATCCATTCCCCCGGCGGATCGGTGCCCGCGATGCTCGCCATCCGCGACCTCATGCGCACCATTCCGGCCCCGGTCGCCACCCTGGCGGTCGGACTGGCCTGCAGCGCCGGCCAGTTCCTGCTGTCGGCGGGCACCCCGGGGCTGCGGGCGGCGCTTCCGCACGCCCGGATCCTCATGCACCAGGGGTCGGCCGGGATCGGAGGCACCGCGGTCGACGTCGAGCTCCAGGCCGACGAGCTGCGCCACACCCGCGACACGGTGCTGGGGCTCATCGCCGCCGACACCGGCCAGCCTCGCGAGAGGGTCTTCGAGGACTCCCTGCACGACCACTGGTACAGCGCCGCCCAGGCCGTGGACTACGGATTCATCGACCGGGTCGTCAGCACCTTCGACCAGATCCGTCCCGTCGCCCGGCCCGGTGCCGGATTCGCCGCCGATCACGACCAGGAGATGACATGAGCACCTACACGATTCCCCAGGTCATCGCCGAGAACCCGCGCGGGGACCGGGTGATGGACGTCTACTCCCACCTGCTCGGCGAGCGGATCATCTACCTCGGCACCGCCCTGGACGCCGGGGTGGCCAACGCCCTGGTCGCCCAGATGCTCTATCTGGAGTCGGTGAGTGCGGAGTCCGAGATCTCGCTGTACATCAACTGCGAGGGAGGGGATCCCAGCGCCATGCTGGCGATCTACGACACGATGCGGTTCGTGAGGCCCCGGGTCGCGACCACATGCGTGGGCCAGGCGGTCGACGTCGGCGCGGTGCTGCTGGCCGCCGGAGCACCGGGTGCCAGATCGGCGCTGCCGCACGCCCGGGTGGTGCTGCACCAGCCGGGCGCCCAGGGCCGTGGGGCGATCCCGGATCTCATCCTCCAGGCCGACGAACTGGTGCGGATCCGCTCCGACATCGAACGGGTCCTGGCCCGCCACACCGGCCAGGACGTCACCACGCTGCGCGCCGACACAGACCGGGACAGGGTGTTCACCGCTGCCGAGGCCCGCGACTACGGCCTGCTGGACCAGGTGATCGACGAGAGATGAGTCAGGCGGCCAGGGCGAGCATCGTCCGCGTGGTGGAGCGGTGCAGCGTGTCGTGGTGCGCTGTCTCGCGGTGCAGGGTGCGGGCGACCGCGACGGTGAGATCGAGCAGAGTGAGATCAAGGGCGCCGTTGACAGCGGCCAGCACCTCGCTCGAAGGCTCCTTGCGTCCGCGTTCGATCTCGGAGAGGTACTGCGGGGAGACGCCGGCCCGGGTCGCGACGTCATCGAGGGTCTCGCCGCGCCGGTTGCGGGTGCGACGCAGGAAGCCGCCCACGGCGTCGCGCCACAGGGGTTCGCCCGTGGAAGCGCGGGGCACCGGGGCTGTCTGATGCTCGGTCATGACCCGAGGCTAGACGCACCGGGATCGCCGGACCCGGTCTGTCTGCCCACGGCAGAGGGGTGGTGACTACGATCGGGGCGCGTGATATCTCATGTGATGCCTCTCCATGATCCCGGGCGCCGTTCCTTCTTCTCCGACAACCTCTCCGGGGTGCACCCCGAGGTACTGGCGGCGATCGTCGCAGCCAACGGCGGGGCCGTCGACTCCTATGGGGAGGACCCGTACACGACCCGCCTCCAGGAGGTGATGGCCGACCACTTCGGCGCCGGAACGGCCACCTTCCCGGTGCTCAACGGCACCGGTGCCAATGTGCTGAGCCTGCGCGCCGCGACGCCCCGCTGGGCAGCGGTGCTCACGCCGGCGCCCTCCCACACCACCACCGACGAGGCCGGAGCGCCGGAGCAGGCCGGCATCAAACTCATCACCGCGCCCGCCTCCGACGGCAAGCTGCATCCCGACCAGATCCACGAGGCGGCCCGTGCTCTGGGGGATCCTCACCACGCCCAGCCCCTCGCCGTCTCGATCGCCGATGCCACCGAGACCGGCACCGCGTACACCCCCGACGAGGTGGTGTCGCTGACCCGCGCCGCCCACCAGCACGGCATGGCGGTCCACCTGGACGGCGCCCGGCTGGCTGTGGCCGCGGCGCATCTGGGCACCGGCCTGAGCGAACTCACCTCCGACGCAGGCGTCGACATCATCAGCCTGGGAGCCACCAAGAACGGCGCGATGCTGGCCGAGGCGGTTGTCGTCCCGCCCGGTCCGCGCGCCGCCGCTCTCGCACAGGCGGTCCGGATGGCGCGCAAGAGCACCCTCCAGCTCGTCTCGAAGATGCGCTTCGTCTCGGCCCAGCTCATCGCGATGTACGAGGGCGACCTGTGGCTGCGCAACGCCTCGGCCGCCAATGAGATGGCCGAGCGGCTGGCCGCGGGCCTCGGCGGGCTACCCGGGGTCCGGATCGCGCAGAGGGTCCAGTCCAACGCCGTCTTCGCGGTCCTTCCGGACGCGGCCGTGGCACCTCTGCGCACCCGGTTCGGCTTCCACGGTGAGGGGACGCTCGGCTCCCCCGCCCGTCTCATGTGTGGCTTCGAGACCGCCGCCGCAGACGTCGACGCCCTGGTGGATGCCATTCGCCATGCCTGCGAGGACCCGAAAAGCACGCCCGTATGAAATTACACAACCCGGCCGTGCGAAATAAAACAGCACACCCGTGTTATTCTCTGTCCGTGCCAAGAGTCGTGGATCATGATGAGCGCCGTTCCGAGATCGCCGAGACCGCCCTGGGGGTGGTGCTGCGTCAGGGACTGGACGGAGTCACGCTGCGCGGGGTGGCCTCTGCGGCCGGCTGCTCGACGGGAGCCCTGCGGCACTACTTCCCCACTCAGCAGGAGCTGCAGGAGTACGTCATGGCGGCGGCCTCCTCAAGACTGCGCGAGGGGGTCCTGGCCCGGCTGCAGGGTCCGCACCCGGGGGCGACGATGGTGGAGCAGATCGCGTCGGTCGTCGAGGAGATGCTGCCCTTGGACCAGACCCGCCGTCGCGAGCTCGAGCTCTGGTCGGCCCTGGCCGAGTGGGAGCGCCGCAACCCGCCGGAGGGAGGATCTGTGATCTGGTCGGACCGTCGGGCGCTCTACCGCCGGTGCCTCGCCTCGCTGTACGGATACCCGTCGGCCGGCGGTCTCCAGGACGCCACCCAGCCCCACCCGGATGATCAGGTCGAGATGTGGGCGGCGGTACTCCACACCTTCGTCGACGGGCTGGCCTCCCAGCTCACCGACACCCCTGGACAGGTCAGTCCCGAGGAGGCCCGGTCGCTGCTGCGCCGGCTGCTCGCCTCCGCGGCGCCCCGGACCTGAGGCCGTCAGGCCAGGGCGGCCAGCGCCTCGCCGGTGAGGCGCTGGGTGGTCCACTCGTCCATGGGCTCGGTACCGATGCTGCGGTAGAAGGCGATCGACGGCGCATTCCAGTCCAGCACCGTCCATTCCAGGCGGGGGTAGCCGCGCTCGGCGCACACCGCGGCCAGGTGCGAGACCATGGCCTTCCCGTAGCCCCGGCCCCGGAACTCGTCGCGAACGTAGAGATCCTCCAGCCAGATGCCGTGCCGACCGGTCCAGGTGGAGTAGGTGAGGAACCAGACGGCGATGCCGATGACCCGAGCGTCGCGCTCCACGACATGGGCGAAGACCCGCGGCCGCTCGCCGAAGAGATTCTCGGTCAGCGCCCCGACGGTGTTCTCCACCGCGTCGGGTTCCCGCTCGTAGGCCGCCAGGGCCCGGATGCAGGCCAGGATCCCGGGCTCGTCTCCGGGGCGGGCCTCGCGCAGTACGGCGCCATCGTTCAAAGTTGTCTGGTTCACGGGGAGACGCTATCGGACGGGACGGGCCCGGCCGCCTCCTCGGACAGCGCGTTGAGATTCTCCAGGACCTTCTCGAGCAGTCCGGCCATCTCGTCGAGCTCGTCGGGGCCCAGCCCCTTCAGCACCGATCCGAAGACGAAATCGGTGTACTCGGGCACTGCGACCTCGTGGGTCCGGCGGCCCTGGTCCGTGAGACTCACCCGGGTGGCGCGGCGGTCGGAATCCACCGAGCTGCGCCGGACGAGGTTGCGCCGCTCGAGCCTGGCGACCGTCTTGGACACCCGGGGTGCCGGGCAGTCCAGGGCCGCAGCCAGCTCACCGGTCCTCAGTGAAGTTCCCGAGGAGCGCAGCGCACCCAGCAGCATGTACTCGAAGCTGGTCAGCCCCGCTCCTGCGGTGGCGCCGGTGCCGACGACCTGAGGCAGCAGCTCTGCGACCGCGGCGAGCGCGATCCAGGCACGCCTCTGGTCTCTGCCCGGTTCCTCACGACGCCCCATGCCCGCACCCTATCAGAAATAGTTTCCTGGGAAATGACCTTTCGGACATGTTCCCTCGAACGATCACCCCCAGACCCCCGGCCCGATGCTCGGTGCAGCCCCTGCGAAATAGTTTCGCAGGAAATTGTTTCCCTATGTGATCGGCTCCGGCCGGACGTCACCCACGCACTGCTCCCAACGGGTGGCCGGCGCGGATCAGGCCATCCGGATCCCAGCTCGCGATGACGCCGCGGAGCCTGTCCGTCGCCGTGCCGTACAGCGCGGTCGGATCGGCCGGACGCTCGGCGAAGTTCTTCACGATCCGCGGCGCGGCGAAGGGGGCCAGTGCCGTGGAGACGGCGGCTGCGGCCGTGCTGACCGCCCCGGCCATCGGGGGTGCGGCGATCATCCCGACGCAGTAGACCAGTCCTTCCCCGCCGATATCGCTGACCGCTCCGCCACCGGCCCGACCCGGTGCCAGAGCCCCACCGAGATGGCGCAGCTCGATCGACAGGAGAGCGCCCGAGGGCTCGGCCAGAGCCGCGGCGATGAAGGCATCAAGGGCCTTCGGCGAGATCTCGCCCAGGAGCACCGAGGAGCCGGCCGCCGGTACCGGATCCGGCGGGTCTCCGTGCACCGCAGCGAGCTCGACGGGCGCCATCGGATGCACCGTGTCGATCATCGGATTCATGGCCCGCAGCGGAGCCAGAAGCTCGGCCGTCGCCGGAGGGCCGGCCTGGAGTGCGGCCTCCACCGCGACGAAGTCGCGTCCTCGCAGCGGCTCGGGGATCTCAGGGATCGGCGGGTAGCGCAGCACCCTCACCAGGGAGGTGACGGTCTCGGGCAGGTCGGCGATCCAGGCACCCCAGGCGCGCACCACCTGGTCGGTGGCCTCGATCGGCCACACGAGGGCCCCAGCCTGCAGGTCGCCGGTGCGATGCAGGGACAGCTCCAGGGCGGTGACGATGATCGGAGCCTCTCCCCCGCGGGCGGCCCAGAACAGGTCGGGTTGACGGGTCGCGTCGGCGCGCACGGTGGCGCCGGTGGCATCGACCCCCTCGATCGCGGTGACGCTGTTGGCCGCCAGGCCGTGGGACCGGGCGAACCAGCCGAGGCCTCCGCCGAGGATCATGCCGACCACCCCGACGGTGGGCGCCATCCCGAGGACGGCCGTCAGTCCGTGGTCCTGAGCCGCCGCGGCCAGCGCTCCGGCAGTGGCGCCGGCTCCTGCACGAGCGGTGGCCGAGTCCGGGTCGACGGTGATCCCGGTGAGCCCGCGGGTCCTGAGGAGAATGGCTCCCGAGGCGTCCAGAGTCCCTGCGCCATGGCCGGTCGACTGCGGGGCCACCGCGAGTCCGAGGCGCCGCGCCTCACGCACGGTGAGGGCGACATCCTCGATGTCGGCGGCCTCCACCACGGCGGCCGGACGCTGGTCGACGACGAGCTGCCAGGGCGTGCGGGCGGCGTCCCACCCCTCCTCGAAGGGCAGCCGGATGCGGCCGTGCAGCCGGGAGCGCAGGGCTGCGAACTCCTCGCCGGGCAGAACGGCGGGCGACACAGTGCTGGTTGGCGCAGAACTGGTTGATACAGGGTCGACGGTGCGGGCGGATGATCTTCTGAAAAGGCGCATGGTTCTTCCTCGTCATGGACGGACGGAGTCATCGGGAAGGCGGAGCTGTGGAGTCATCGGCCCGGGAGCCGGCCCATGAGGCGACGTCGGTGGGACGCTCGAAAGGCGAGGACAGCGGCAAACTGCGCTGATAGCATGTTGAGTACCTACATGGAGTATTCACTACACCGTGAGGAAAGTCAACAGTCAGGATCATCATGCCCCCTTACGTCTCACCCCTGCGCGATGCGCAGGCCGCCGCGACCCGTCAGCGCATCCTCACCGCGGCGGGCGAGGCCTTCTCCGGGTCGGGGTACTCGGGCACCTCGCTGGCGTCGATCGCGAGGCGGGCCGACGTCTCCACCGAGACGGTCAAGCAGAACGGACCCAAGGCCGCGTTGCTGCTGGACGCCTTCGATCTGGCCTTCGCAGGCACCATGGGTGAGGGGCCGCTGCATCACCGGGAGCTCGGCGAGCAGGCGGCACCGTTGCAGGGAGAGGAGTTCCTCGCCTTCCATCTCGGCTGGATCGCCCGGGCGAACTCGTCGATCTCGCGCCTGTGGTCCCGGCTTCTGGAGGCCGCGGCATCCGATCCCGCCGTGGCGAAGCGGTACGCCGCCCAGCAGGAGAACCGGCGCTACGACATGCTGCGCTCGATCGAGGCCTACCGCGACAAGGGGCTGTGCCGCAGCTCGCGGCCGGATGAGGAACTGGCCGCCGAGTTCTCCTTCCTCATCTCACCCGAGGGGTACATCCAGCTCGTCATCGAGTCGGGGTGGAGCCATGACGCCTATCTGGCCTGGTTGACGAGGGCCGTGCGACGGCTCGTCCTGGAAGGATGATCTGAGCCTCGCGAGACAAGGGAAGCCCATGAACATGTGCATCTGATGAATGCATCATTGCAGCACGCCCACCGCCCGGTCCGTGCAGCCGTACAACGGTGAGACCGCGGCGGAAGCGGTCCGCGCCGAGCGCGACGCACGATGAAACGCGGATGATCGTCATTGACGCGTCGGCCGCTCTGGAACTCCTGCTGGCGCTTCTCCTCGGCGGCTCGGTGGAGAATCGCGTCGCCCAGGACGGCCGACGTCTGCTCAACAGCCTTGACATCCACTACTTCAACCACCAGATCCTGTCCGATCGGATCTGGGAGCACCGCAGATGCCCGACTGGCCGCCTCGCCAGGGCACCATGCGCGCGTCACCGTCGTCAGCTGAGTCCAGCTGAGCCGTTACGCTGAATTCATCCCCGCCCATCGGGACCGAGAGGGGCACGATCATGGACAGCACCGGGGCATTCATCGATCAGACCGAGCGGTTCAGCGCCCACAACTACGCACCCCTGCCGGTGGTGATCTCCTCAGGAGAGGGTGCCTGGGTCACCGACGTGGAGGGACGCCGTTATCTGGACTGCCTGGCCGCCTATTCGGCGCTGAACTTCGGCCACCGGCATCCGGCCATGGTGGCCGCCGCCCACGCCCAGCTGGACCGGCTGACCCTCACCAGCCGCGCCTTCGGCAACGACCGGCTCGGCGAGTTCTGCCAGCGGCTGGCCGAACTTGCCGGCAAGCAGATGGTGCTGCCGATGAACACCGGGGCCGAGGCGGTGGAGTCGGGCATCAAGGTGGCCCGCGCCTGGGGCTACCGGGTCAAAGGGGTGCCCGACGGCCGGGCGCGCATCATCGTCGCCTCCGGTAACTTCCACGGTCGCACGACGACGATCGTCGGCTTCTCCAGCGATCCGGACGCCCGGAACGGATTCGGGCCCTTCGCGTCCGGCTTCGACGTCGTGCCCTACGGTGACGCCGATGCGCTGGCGGCGGCGATCACCGACGAGACGGTCGCGGTGCTCATCGAGCCGATCCAGGGCGAGGCCGGCGTCATCCTGCCTCCCGACGGGTATCTGGCCCGGGTGCGGCGCATCACCGCCGAGCACGACGTCCTGTTCATCGCCGACGAGATCCAGTCGGGGCTGGGGCGCACCGGAGCCACCTTCGAGTGCGAGAACGCCGGCGTCGTGCCCGACCTGTACCTGCTCGGCAAGGCGCTCGGCGCAGGCATCGTACCGGTTAGCGCCGTGGTCGGCGACGCGGAGGTGCTCGGGGTGCTGCGCCCCGGGGAGCACGGGTCGACCTTCGGCGGCAATCCCCTGGCCGCCGCCGTTGGGATCGCGGTGATCGGGCTGCTGTCCACCGGGGAGTTCCAGGCTCGGGCCCGCGAGCTGGGAGCGCATCTGGCACGACGCCTGCAGGGCCTGCTCGGTCACGGCGTGGCGCAGGTGCGGGTGCGAGGGCTGTGGGCCGGGGTCGACGTCGATCCCGGTCTGGCCACCGGCCGGCGGGTCTGCGAGTTGCTGGCCGGGCGCGGCATTCTGGCCAAGGAGACCCACGGGTCGACGATCCGGCTGGCCCCGCCACTGGTGATCACCGAGGAGGAACTGGATCTGGCTGCCGATCAGTTCGCCGCGGTGCTGGCCGATCTCCGCGGCGCCACTCGGCGGTGACTGTCCGCGAGGGGGTGTTGACTCCTCGCGTTTGTGTCAGTACATTATTTGTATTGATACGAATGGAGGCCCGAGATGAACATCACGATCTGGATCGTCATCGCGCTGGTGTGTTTCGTGCTGCCGGCCGCTCCCCTCACCAACGGGGGCAGGCGGGCACCGGGACGGCGCGCTCTTGAGCGGCACGCCAGGACCATCGGACTTCCCCTGCCGGCGGAGGTCGCCGGCCCTGTCATCACCCGCATCCGCCGCCGCGAACGAGGGATGCTGACCGGCGGCATCATCGCGATCATTCTGGGTGGTGCGGCAGCCATCCTCCTCGACGGCGCGGAGACCTGGGGAGCCTTGCTGATCGCCCTCGCCGGAACGGGCACCGCATTCGGCGGGGCGCTGGCGATGGCCGCGCACCGGCCCCCGCCCACCACAGACCAGCCCGTGGTGGCCCGGCTCCGCTCGGCACAGCTGTCGGACTACCTCACCAGCGGGGAACGATTCGGCCTGCTCGCAGGCCCGGCCGCGCTGGTCATCGGCGTCGCCCCCGGCGTTCTGCTCCTGAGCCGGCTGCCCGGATGGGCGAGGGGAACCAGCGTGACGGTCGGGCTGATCGGCACCGGCCTGGCACTGCTGGCCTGGGCGCTGTCGTACCTCGTGCTGAAACGGGTCCTCTCGGCCCCGGCACGAAGCGGATCCGATCTCGAACTGGCCTGGGATGACGCCGAACGTGCTCTCGGGCTGCGCCAGCTGGCCAATCTGGCCGTCGCGGTGACCTGCGTCGCGCTCGGCCTCTGGCTGGTGCTGATGGCACAGTGCCTCACCTCCAACGGGTTCTACCGCCAACCCGAGACGACTTCGCTCACCTGGAATCTGACTCTCGTCTCGCTCCTCGTGTTCGGCGCACTCATCGTGACGGTGGCCGCCGGACCGGTCCTGGCCTGGATCACCGGGGAGCGCAAGGGCTATGAGCAGCGCCGCCTGTGGCCAAACAGCGTGACCTCATGACCACGCTGCGAATCGATCCGGACTCGTCCCGCCCCCCGTTCGAGCAACTGCGACGTCAACTCACCGACCAGATCCTCAGCCGGCGTCTCCCCGCAGGGACGAAGCTGCCCGCGGTGCGCAGGCTGGCCGCCGACCTGGCGCTGGCACCGAACACGGTCGCCCGCGCCTACCGCGAGCTGGAGGCCGAGGGTCTGCTCATCACCCGGGGACGCAACGGCACCACCGTCGCCCCGGTCGCCGCCCCCACCGAGGAGAATCGGCATCGCGCCGAGGAGCTCACCGCCGGCTACGTCGCCGGGATGCGCGAGCTCGGCTTCGGCGACGACGCGATCCTGATGACCCTCCGGCAGGCTCTGTGAGCACGGACGGGGCCGGACCCGGGTGGCATGAGCGTACCGGCCGGCCAGGGTGAGGGTGACCATGCGGTGCGTAGGGTCTGCGGATGACCACGCACTTCTACACGGCATCCAGTCTCGACGGCTTCATCGCCACCCCCGAGCACTCGCTGGAGTGGCTTCTGAGTCAGGACTTCGACCTAGAGGGGCCGATGGCCTATCCGGCCTTCATCACGCGCATCGGGGCGCTTGTGATGGGCGCCTCGACCTACGAGTGGCTGCTGCGCGAGCAGCAGGCCTGGGAGTACACGCAGCCGGCCTGGGTGTTCACCCATCGCGACCTGCCGGTCGTCGACGGCGCCGATCTGCGCTTCGCCCAGGGATCGGTGACCGAGGTCTTCGGTGACATCGCCGAGGCGGCCGGCGACAAGGACATCTGGGTCGTCGGAGGCGGGGATCTGGCCGGTCAGTTCGCCGATGCCGGTCTGCTCGACGAGATCTGGGTGCAGTTCGCGCCCGTCACCCTGGGCGACGGGCATCCTCTGCTGCCCCGGGACCTGAGGCTCGAGCTGCTCGAGGTGGCCCGCAACCGCGGCTTCGTGTGCGCCCATCACCGCGTCATCAAGGACGAGTAGCCGTGGGCCACTCGCCGCGAAGACGATCGGCGGTCAGGTGGGCGGCGCGCAGGAATCGCGTCGTGGCGAAGCGCGGAGTGCGATCGACGACGCCGAGCGCCGCGACGATCCGGCCGGCCGAGTCGCAGACCGGTACCGCGATGCACGACCACCCGAGCCGGAACCCGCCGTGCTCGACGGCCTCCTGATCCTCGCCCGCCCTCCGCAGCGCGGCAACGACCCGGTGCGAATCGGTCTGCGTGTCACGGGTGAGCCTCGGCACGCCCCGGTGCAGCAGCGGATCGACCAGCTCCGGGCGCCCGGCCAGCGAGATCCGGCCCAGCGCGGACGCCAGGATGGCCGGCTCGCCGGGATCGTGCCCCCAGTCGTCGCGATAACGATTGCCGACCGCGGTGGCGTCGTAGAGAGAGCCCATGATCACCCATTCCCGGTCGTCACGGACATCCACGGCCCACACCGACGCGCCGGTGAGGCGATGAAGCTCCACCAGCTCGGGGGTGACGAGCGACCGGACGGCGAGCTGGCGTGCCGCCCTGTCGCCCCGCTCAACCAGCCCGGCGCCGCCGATGTATCCGCCGGGGGTCTTGGCGAGAAGGCCCGCGGCGACGAGATCCCTGGCGATCCGCCATGCCGTCGCCTTGGGCAGCCCGGTCGCATCCGACAGCTCGCCCAACGATACGGGCGAGGCCCCGGTGAGGCACTGGTCGAGCACCGCGACCGTGCGCAGCCACAGAGATCGTTGCTGGTCTGTCATCGCCCCCTCCTCGGCCCGCATCCCCAGTTCCTATCATCCGCCAGTCCGGGGCAAGGAGTACAGATTCCGATCAGCAGCGGACGGACCGTTTCATCCCATGAAATGACGCCCTGTTCCGCGGTGCGAAGTCCCGTTAGGTTACCCGGAATCCGACGAAGGAGCCGATGGTGAACCAGCAGTGCGACGGTGGGGTGTTCAACGGGAACGATCTCACCACTGATCGGGACATACAGCTGTGCGTCGAGGGAGGGGGAAGACCCGACGGCGTCGAACCGCAGCAACCCGCCGCGACCTGCGGCGTGCCATTCATCGTGGCATTCGGCCAGGAGACGGGGCGCGACGTGCCGGTGGGATCCCTGAGCAATGTGAGCCGGCTGTTCCGGGAGGCGTCCGAGGTCGCAGTACTGCGCTGCCTGAGTTCGGCGGCGGCGCCGAATATCGCCGGAATCCTTCCGGAGAATCCCGAGCTGGGCGCCCGGATGGTCGACGCCGTCGACCGGCTGAACGCCCTGGCCGAGCCGCTGCTGAGCGACCGGGAATTCTCCTACTCCGCCGAGGACCACGAGTTCTTCTCGGGTCTGGCCAGGGAGGTCGTCGAAGGATCACGCGATGAGGAGTTCTCCGCACTGGCCGAACAGGCGATCGAACTGTCCGCTGGACTGGTCGGGATGAGCGGACCGGAGACCATCGAGAGACTCGGGGGTCTCCCGCACCTCGATGTCACCGGCGACCAGACCTCACTGGACGTCGTCCTGCCCGACTGGGTCACCGAGACCCTGGATGCCGACCGTCCGCCGCTGCTGCCCGTCACCGACGTCCCCGCGGCCGCACGGCGGGCCATCGACGAGAAGGCGAAGAGCCTGGGAGCGGTCGCCTTCATAGCCCTGGGCCGGATGCGACGTGTCGCCGGAGGGTACGTCCGCAGGTACCACGGCTGCGACATCTACTGGTCAGAATCGACCGGGGCTCATGAGGTCCATGGCGAGATCCGGCGGAAGTACGACGCGCTGGAGGGGCCGCGAGCACTGGGCCTGCCCACCACCGACGAGACCGGCACTCCGGACGGCCGCGGCCGGTTCAACCATTTCCACAAGAACGCATCCATCTACTGGACGCCGACGACCGGCCCGTTCTCCGTCGCCGGGGCGGTGCGCTTCAGGTGGGCCTCCGAGGGATGGGAGACGGGACCGGTGGGATATCCGGTGACAGATGAGAGGTCGGTCGGTACCAGCACCTCCGACGCGGACAGGGGCGTCCGATGGAGGCGCTTCGAGAACGGCATCATCTGCGGAAAGGGCGGCGCCGCGCAGCAGGCACTCGCAGCGACCGTCGGCCGTGACCGGATCGTCGCGGAGTTCAGCCGGCGCCTCAATGCGCAGATGCGCGAGCGCGACATCGATCTGGGACCGTTCTCGATCACGGTCCGTCCCGGGCTCAACAACGTCTTCCCCCTCGGGGTCGACGACTGGCGCCCGGACTTCTGGTCCGCCAGACCCCGGATACTCCGGATCGGGATCAACGGCTTCGTCGGTATACCTGCCGCCCTCCTGGTCCCCGATCCGACCTTCCATATCCGGATGGGCCTGTCATTCTCCTGCCGCTGGCCCACCGACCTGTTCAGCCACCCGCAGACGGTGACCCTGGTGGCGACACTCGAGGATCTGCGGATCGTGGCGGAGGGAGTCTCCTCGGGCAACGTCTTCGAAGCCGTCAACGGCGCCATCGCCGCGGCCTTCCGGCCGCCGTCGGACAGGCCCTACCTCACTGACGCCTCCATGGTGCTGGCCGACATTCCCACCGGTGCGGTGGACGGACCCGATGACGCCGACATCGATTTCCTGGACGTCATGCTGATGGCCGACGGGTCGTTGTCGGTCTTCGTCAATCCCCTCCCCCCGGTGGCGGGACGACTGCGCCGCTACTTCGCCCAGAAGAAGATCGACACCATGTTCGCAGACTCGTGAGCCGGCCGACCGGCCAGCACAACTGGTTCCCGATCACAGTGCCTGACACGCGGCCTCGGGTCTCGTAGGCTCCCGGCATGGCGAAGACCGAGCGAATCCCGAAGAGGCTCTACGAGAAGGAGCTGAAGAAGCTGCAGGCCGGGCTGGTCGACATGCAGGCCTGGGTACAGGAGACCGGCGCACGCGTCGTCGTCATCTTCGAGGGCCGCGATGCCGCCGGCAAGGGGTCGACGATCAAGCGCGTCACCGAGTACCTGAATCCCCGGGTCGCCCGGATCGTGGCACTGCCGACCCCCACCGAGCGCGAGAAGACGCAGTGGTACTTCCAGCGCTACGTGGCCCACCTGCCGGCGGCCGGCGAGATCGTGCTGATGGACCGCTCCTGGTACAACCGGGCCGGGGTGGAGAAGGTGATGGGCTACTGCACCAATGACGAGTACCAGCGGTTCCTGCAGCAGGCCCCGATCTTCGAGCGGATGCTCGTGGGCGACGGCATCATTCTGCTCAAGTACTGGTTCAGCGTCTCCGACATCGAGCAGGAGGCCCGGTTCAAGTCGCGCGCCGACGACCCGATGCGGCGCTGGAAGCTCAGCCCCAACGACATGCTCTCCATCACCAGGTGGGAGGACTACTCCCGCGCCAAGGACGCCATGCTGATCCACACCGACATCCCCGAGGCGCCGTGGTTCGACGTCGACAATGACGACAAGCGACGCGGACGGCTCAACATGATCCATCACCTGCTGGGCCAGTTGCCCTACACCGCGATCGAGCGGGCCAGAATCGAGATCCCCAGGCGCCCGCCGTCGAAGGGTTACGAGCGCCCGCCGCTCTCGTCGACCCGCCAGGTCCCCGACCATGCCGCGACCCTCCTGTGATCCCGGGCGGCGCCATCACGCTGTGGTGTTGATGGTCGGTATTCCGAGAAGCGAGCTGGCCTCAAGGACTCTGCTGTCGACCGACACCATGACCGCGTGACCGCGGGGTCGAGCGGCACCGGCGACGTGGACGGCGTCGAACCCTCTCAGCGGGAAACGTCGGGGGTGGAATCACCGGGCACCGGTGCTGACCGATCTGTGCCGCGATGACGTCGGGTGACCCTATGGCGGGGCAGGATCGGTGGCCATCTGTAGGCACTTCTGCAGGAGGACATCATGGCCCACGGTGACATCACGCACATCGACATCCCGGTCAGTGACATGGACCGGGCCAAGAGCTTCTACTCCCAGCTGTTCGGCTGGCAGATCGCCGCGCCGCCCGGGTTCGAGGAATATCCCATGTGGCAGGCTCCCAACAAGATCTCGGGCGGGGGCCTGGCTCCCCGCGACGAGACCTTCACCCAGCCTCGTTCCTACGTCGAGGTCGACTCCATCGACGCGGTGCTCGAGCAGGTGGCCGCTGCCGGAGGCGCTGTGGCCGTACCCAAACAGCCCATCACCGACACGAGCTGGTGGGCCGCGGTCACTGATCCCGACGGCAACAACATCGGCCTGTACGAGGGAGTCACCGATATGTCGTCCTGAACCGGGGGACATCCGAGCAGGCGTACCCGATGTGACGGGACGGCTGCGAGAGCAGAGACGATAGGCTCCGGCGCATGGTCCGGGCCGTTGATCGCAATCTCTCCCACGCCGAGGTGCGCGACCGCCTCGACCTGCTCTCCACACTGTCCTACGGGCTCCTCGAGTCCGGCGAGACCGCCGGGGAGGCCGAGACCATCGTGCGGCGCACCAGCGGCGCACCAGCGGCGCGCTCGGCGTGGAGAACATGGGGTTCAACTCGCTGGGCCGGATCGTGCTCATCGACACCACCCTGGGTGATGGGTCCACCATCTCCACATCCGGGTCGGCGCGATCGCTGGACCTCATCGACTGCAGCCGGTCGCGTCGTCTCGTCGACTGCGCGCACCAGCTCTCGCAGACCGTCGAGGATCGTCCGACCGACGTCGGCGAGGTTGTCGACCGCGCCCGGGAGCGCATCCAGCAGTTGCGCGAGACCGGAACGCCCTGGTGGGTCGTGACGGCGGGCACCACGATGCTGGCGTTCTGCGTCTGCATGCAGGTGGGCGTGGAGTGGAGAGGATGGGTGAGCGCGGCACTGGTCCAGGCGGCGTCCTGTCTGGTGGGGGTCGTCACCGGGAAATGGCAGATGCCCAAGCTCTTCGCGATCACGGCCCAGGGGTGCGTGGCGGGGGCCCTGGCCACGGCCCTGGTGCAGCTCGGCCTGGTCTCCCCGGTGGCCGCAGCGGCGGCGATCGCCGTCGCCTGGCTGATCCTGGTGCCGCTGCCCCAGGTGATCGGCGCCGTCTCCGACGCCATCAATGCGGACTACCTGTCGGCGAACTCGCGGATCGCCTCGGTGGCCGTGGCCGCACTCGGCATCGTCATTGCCGGCGCCTTCACCTTCATGCTGGGCGAGGTGCTCGGCATGGAGCATCCCCGGCTCGACACCCTGCCCTCCCTCCCCTGGTACCTGGTGATCGTGTTCTCGGCGCTGGGGGCGATCGCCAACGCCCTGGCCAATGGCGGACGGTGGCCACTGGTCGGCCCGGCCGCCGGGCTCGGCGTGATCACCGCGTCGGTCAACCTGATGCTGCTGGACTGGGCCGGGCTGCAGACGCTGTGGGCGAGCTCCTTCTCCGGGGTGGTGCTCGGCGCGATGGCCGCTTTCCTGGCCAGTCGGACCGGCTATCCGCGGCAGGTGCTGGCCCTGATGGGCATCACCGGAGCGCTGATGCCGGGCATTCCGGTGTTCTACGGCATCCTGCAGCAGATGGGCGGCGGGCAGGGCGGCGCGTCCTTCGGTTCGGCCGCCGCCATCAGCGTGGGCATCTCCACCGGGGTGGCTCTGGGCGGTTACCTGATGGACCTGGTGAGACGTCGCGACCCGATCTGAGGGGCGGCACCCTCATCCGGGTTTCCCCTTGTCGGCTGATCTTTCAGAAAAGATCGTCCACATTCTGAGATGTGGCGGGTGCTGGCGGCAAGAATTGTCAGACCTGCCTGGTTGGCTTGATCCATGGAGGCGATGACGCGGTTCAGGACGGCCGGCGAACGGCTGGTCGAGGCCGATACCGCAGTGCGTCGCGCCCAGGCCGACCGCCTGCTGGCGGTGGCCGGGATGATCGACACCTACCCCGCACCTGAGCCTTTGGTGAACGGCCCCGCTGCCGAGCGGACTGTTTCTGCTGGGGCCGACGGCGCTGGATCGGTTGGGGAGTTCGTGGCCCTGGAGGTCGGTGCACTGCTGGGCCTGAGCGAGCCGACGGCCTGGAGCCTGGTCCACGACGTCGCCAACCTCCGCTCCCGTCACCCAAAGTTGTGGACGGCGGTGGCGGACCTGCGCGTGGAGGCGTGGCAGGCCCGCAAGGTCGCCCAGGCCTGCGACGAACTGTCCGCCGAGGCCGCCCGGTGGGTCGATCAGAAACTCGAATCGGTGTGGGGTACGGCGCCGTGGCCGCGGATCCGGCGGCGCCTGGCGGGCCTGATCGTGCGTGCCGACGCTGACCTGGCCAGACGGCGGGCCGAGATCGCCCGGCGCGACCGGTTCCTGTCGATCCGTCATCTGGGAGACTCCACCTCGGTACTCACCGCCCGGATCGACACCGGCGCCGCCCTGGCCCTGGGTGCCTCGCTCGACATGATCGTCGACCAGATGGTCCTCGAGGGCGCCCAGGATCCGCTGCCGGTGCTGCGGGCACGGGCGCTGGAGATGCTGGCCACACCCCAACACCCCGACGGCGCCCCTGGACCCGCCGTCAATCCCCCGTTGCCGCTGGCCGATGTGGTGGTCCATATCGCCGCCGAGGACCTGGAAACCGGTACCGGTGTGGCCCGGGTGACAGCGCGAGGTGGGGACGTCGGCCCGGTGCTGGTCGACCAACTGGCCCACCTTCTCGGCCACCACCGCATCCGGGTACTGCCCATACTCGACCTCAACGGTGATCCGGCGGTGGACGCCTACGAGATTCCCGACAGGATCCGCCGCCAACTGATCCTCAGGGACGACAGCTCCGTCTTCCCCTACTCCACAGCCCGATCCCGCACCGCCGACCTGGACCACACCATCCCCTACCGCAGATCCACACCCGGCTCACCGGCCCCGCCAGGCCAGACCCGCATCTCCAACCTCGGGCCGCTGGCCCGGAGGGAGCACCGGGCCAAGACCGCCGGACTCTGGAAACTCAACCAGCCGGCACCCGGGGTCTACGAGTGGACCAACCGCACCGGACGACGCTGGCGCGTGGCCCGAGGCCGCACCACCAGGCCTACCGATCTGGGAGCGGACGCTGCCCGGGGGCGCCTCGGCGATCGTCTCGACCTCGTCTATGGTCAGGTCGTCGTTGACCGACCCCTGAGGATCGCCCACTGAGGGCGTCAGGCGGGTCATGCGCTGATCACCGGTTACGGGGGTGCTGACGGGCCTCGCGCTCGTTACCGTGCTTGTAGTTTCCGGTCCAGCGCGCCATCGCTCGTTGCGGGTCATCCTCGGCGTCCCGGAGGAACTGCGCGGCACGCGCGCCCCGGAGCACGGCAGCTTGGCGGCCCAGGTGGGTGATCACCACCGCACCATCCTGGCGCTCGGTGTACTCGAATCCTCGCGGGCTGCCCACCGCGCCACCATAGCCTCACCCCTGTCGGCCCGTTTCCCGGGCCGTGGACGGATACCCTCGAGGAATGAGAGTGACCGGTATAGGTGGAGTCTTCTTCCGCAGTCGTGACCCGCAGGGGCGGGCAGCGTGGTACCGCGAATACCTCGGCATCGATGCCGGCGCCGAGGGGCAGGACGCGATATGGCAGCAGGACGCCGGGATGACCGTGTTCGCCCCGTTCCCCGCCGACAGCGACTACTTTCCCGCAGATCAGCCGTTCATGCTTAACCTGCGTGTCACCGGGCTCGATGGCCTGGTCGCACGATTCGAGGCGGCGGGAATCTCGGTCGAACGCCGTCCGGAGTGGGAGACTGACTACGGCCGGTTCGTCCGCGTGCTCGATCCGGAAGGTCTCCCGCTCGAACTGAGGGAGCTGCCATCGGAGGACCCGGTGCTGTCATGACGGCGGATCCGCAGTTTCCTCGCAGCCTGGGAAAGGTCGCCCTGCGAGCCCTGGCGGAGCAGGGGATCACCGGCTACGCGCAGCTGGCCGAGTGGTCTGAGCGCGAGCTGTCTGCGATCCATGGCGTGGGGCCGAAAGCGATCCGCATCCTGCGCGACGAGCTGGCGGCGCGCGGGATGAAGCTGCACGATGACTGATAGCGCGGCCCGTGATGCCTTGGGAAGGCCAGACCACCGATGGTTGTTCCTGACCCCATCACGATCGACGACGTGGCTGAGGACATGAGAGCGGCTTCATCGAGCGCTTCGCAGACGGCTCGACTCCCCGACCTCGTCAGGAAGCTGGGGCTGATCAAGCTGCACATTCGACTTCCCGAACATGCATATGGTCCGGGTTCCCTTACAAAGATGCCCCTGCATACTCGGCCATCCGGGCGGGGAACTCACTCTGGATGAATATTTGCTCTGATGAGGTCCGGTGATGGTGCTAGTGGGGGCCAGCCAGTGATGAGTAGGTTGGCGCGGATGGGGACCATTCGTGGTGGTGATGGGGACCGGCCTGCCTAGGCTCCTCCCGTCATGTGAGAGGCACGTGACGAAAGGAGTTGTCACCGACGGTAAGTCGAATTCCGGCGAAGCGAGTGCTCCGCCTCCATGCTCAAGGCCTGTCAGGCCGGGCGATCGCCACCTCCCAGGGCGTGGCCCGCAAGAGTGTCGCCGCGGTCCTTCAGGTCGCCGATCAGCAGGGTATCGACTGGGATGATGTCGCCGACCTCGATGACGCCGAGGTCTATCGGCGGCTGTTCCCCGGCCGGGGCGAGCACGTCAGCGTGTTCACCCAGCCTGACTGGGCCGAGATCCACCGGCAGCTGGCCCGGGTCGGAGTCACCCTGAAACTGCTCCACGGCGAGTACACCGACACGGTCGCCGCTGCGGGCGGGGTCGCGATGAGCTACGACCGGTTCTGCCGGGGATACGAGCACCACGTCGCGCTCAGCGGGATCGATTCGCGGGTCGGCCACAAGGCGGGGCGCACTGTGGAGGTCGACTGGTGCGCCGCCCACGATGGAGCTGATCGATCCTGTCTCCGGCGAGGTCGCCACTGTGTACCTGTTCGTGGCCTGCCTGCCGTTCTCCCGGTACGCGTTCGTCGAGCCGACCCTGGACATGCGCCAGGACACCTGGTTGCGGGCCCATGTGGCGATGTTCGAGTTCTTCGGCGGCTCGGTGCCCCGGATCGTGTGCGACAACCTGAAGACCGGGGTGATCTCCCATCCCCGCGACGGCGAGATCGTCCTCAACGACTCCTACCGCGAGCTGGCGACTCACTACTCGGCGGCCGTGCTGCCCGGGCGGGTCCGCCGACCCAAGGACAAGGCGAGTGTGGAGAACACCGTCGGCCATACTAAGAAGTTCATAAGTATGTAGACTTTCGGGGTTTGTTCTGGGAGAATGGAGCATGCGCGAGGATGACGGGCGGAAGCTGGACCACAAGACCCTGGAGGCCCTGCGGGTGAGGGCTGTGGGCCAGGTCGAGAAGGGGGCCCGGGTCGAGGACGTCGCGGCGGCTCTGGGGCTGAACCGTTCGAGTGTGTTCAAGTGGGTGGCGGCATACCATGCGGGCGGGAAGAAGGCCCTGAGGGCACGTCCGGTGCCGGGCCGGCCTCCGAAACTGTCGGGTGTCCAGACCGAGGAGATCTACCAGATCGTCGCGGGGACGAACCCGGACCAGCATCAACTGGACTTCGGGTTGTGGACCCGTGACCTGGTCCGCCAGATCATCGCCACACGGTTCGGTGTTGAACTGTCGCTTCCGTCGGTGGGCCGCCTGCTCCACAAGCTGGGCATGTCCCCGCAACGGCCCCTGCACCGGGCCTGGCAGTCCGACCCGCAGGCGGTGGCCGAATGGCGCGAGCAGGTGTATCCGCCGATCGCCGCCGAGGCAAAGAAGAAGGGGGCGGTCATCTTCTTCGGTGACGAGGCCTCGGTCCGCTCCGACTACCACTCCGGCACCACCTGGGGGGTGATCGGACGCACCCCGGTCGTCAAGACCACCGGGGCCCGGTTCAGTGTGAGTATGATCTCGGCGGTCTCGGCCCAGGGCAAGCTGCGGTTCTCCATCGTGGACGGCACCATGAATGCCACCCGGTTCCTGGACTTCTGCCGTCGGCTGCTGCGCGACGAGGGCAGGCCGGTGGTGCTGATCGTCGACGGACATGCCGCCCACAAGGCCAAGAAGGTCCGCAAGTGGGTGGACTCGACCGAGGGCCGGTTCACCCTGGTGCACCTGCCGGCCTACTCCCCGTTCCTCAACCCCGACGAATGGGTATGGAAAAACGTCAAGGCCGACCGGGTCGGCCGCCATGCCATCACCGGGCCCGACCAGTTCAAGGCCCTGGCGGTCGCCGGCCTGCGACGTCTCCAGCGCCTGCCACAGATCGTGAGGGGCTTCTTCGCCGACCCGGACCTCGCCTACATCAATGCCGCGGCCTGACCGGGTCCGGAGTACCGCCCGATCCGGATTCCCAAAAGTCTACTTACTAACGCTCGCCTTAGTATCGCCACGGTCGTGATCGCCGCGCTGCGCCAGACCACGTTCACCAGTCTGGAGACCCTGCGCCAGGCCATCGGTGAGCGCATCAGTGCCTACAACGCCGCACCGTTCCAGAAACGCCCCGGGTCGCGGGCCGGTGTGTTCACCACTGAGGAGCAGCCCCTGCTGCACCGACTGCCGGCGGTGCGGTTCGAGGTCTCCACCTGGGTGCGGGGCCGCCGGGTGGCTCGTGACGGGCACGTGACCTGGGCCCGCAACCACTACTCGGTGCCCTGGACCCACGCCGGAGAGCACGTGGACCTGAGACTGACCGCTACCACCCTGGAGGTCTGGTCGGCCGACAGCCGGCTGGCCAGTCACCAGCTTCTGGCGGCCACCGCGGTCAACCGGTACTCCACCCGCGAGGCCGACCTGCCGGCCGGCGGCGCCTGGCGGGCCTGGGACCCCGGAAGGGTCCGCGCATGGGCGAATCGGATCGGGGAGGCCACGGCCACCGTGGTCGAGCGGATCTTCGCCTCGGTACCGGTGGCCGAGCAGGGCATCGACCCCGCCCTGGCCGTGCTGAGGCTCTCACGGCGCTACTCGGCGACCCGCCTTGAGGCCGCCGCGCGGATCGGCCTGGACTCGGTCGGCTCGCCCCGCTACGCCCATCTCCAGCCGATCCTGGCCACCGGTCGCGATCGGGCCGGCGACCGGAGCGTCGCAAGTGCCGAGGACCCGGGAACCGGGTTCGTGCGGGGCGCCTCCTACTACGGGGGAGACCAGCTGTGAGCATCATCGATATCGAGACCACCCGCAAGCTCCGCGAGATGGGCGCCGGCGATCTGCTCAGTGCCCTGGAGGCCCAGGACGATGTGCTGGCCGGTGGTCTGGCGTTCGGCGAGCGGATCCGCCTGATCGTCGATGACGCCTACACCGCGTTCACCGACACCAAGGTCACCGGGCTGATCCGGCGGGCCGGGCTGCGTTACCCGAATGCCGACCTGAGGTCGGTGGACCTGGTCGACCAGCGGGGCCTGGATCGGTCGGTCCTGGCCGAGCTGGCCACCTGCGGGTTCGTGGCCGCTCATCGCAATGTGGTGTTGCAGGGTTTCACGGGATCGGGGAAGTCCTATCTGGCCTCGGCGATCGCCAAGGCCGCGTGTGCTCATCGGTACCGGGCTCATGTGATTCGGATGCCGGACCTGGCCGAGGCGTGGAGGGTGGCCGGGGACCGCCCCGGGGGCACATCGAAGTTCATCAAGAAGTATGCGGCGTTCACCGTGCTAGTCCTTGATGAGTGGCTCCTGGACCCACCTGATGAGCCGATGCGGGCGATGCTGCTGGAGTTGATGGAGCACCGTCACGATACGGGGTCGACGATCTTCGCGACCCAATACGCGAAGAAGGACTGGCATGCCCGGTTGGGTGGCGGGGTTCATGCTGACGCGATCCTGGACCGCATCGTACATACCGCTGTATGGATCAACACCGGCCAGGTCAACATGAGGGAGAAGGCGGCCCAAGACGGTCACGCCAGTCAGGGCATGGGCTGACCTACCCGCATGGGGGTCGGAGCGGGTGGTCCCGATGCATGCCAGCCCCGGCCCCCACACGCACCAGGACTGGTTCCCAAAGGCACGAACCACCGGCCTTCAAGTACGCGAATATTCACTCTGGACGCTAGCCCCGGTGTCATAGACGCTTGTACAGAGTCTCCTGCTTTCCAGCCATCGTCGTCTCGATGGACTGCGCCAGCCCTTGATCCTGGACGATCAGCCCGAACTCCACATTGAGGTTCTCAGCGCTGAAAGAGAAGTTCGCACTCGTCAAGAGCAGTAATTCATGGTCAACGATAATAAACTTCGCGTGGCTCTTTACTGGCTTGCCGTTGGGGAGCCTGACGGACTGAAACACGGTTGCGCGCGGTATCTGTGCTTTGACAGCGGCGGCATTTCCAGCGATCCGGTCAACATAGATTGTGACAACGACACTGGGCTCTTCGGAAGCTTGTTTCAGGGCGGTCCACATATCTGAGGTGTCCTGGAAATTGTAGGTCGCACACGTTACAGCTTGACGTGCACCACGCACTCGCTGATCAAAAGCTCCGGTCAGATGGCCGACTCCGGCCTCGTGGCCTGGCATGGTCCAGACTTGCTGGAGATCGCGACGGGCGGACTTAGCGCCGGCGATTGCCTGCAGGACCTCGACCGACCGCTGGCTGTCTCGGTGAGAGATGTCAGCGCGGGACAGCAGGTGCTTCACCTGCTCGCGACGGGCCGCATCAATCGGAGCGGTCGCGGTGTTGATGTGCTGGCCCTCCTGGAGACGGGCAGCCAGCCCTTCGGCTTCACCGATCGCGAGGAATCGGCCGAGTTCGAATAGTGGGTCAGAGGGCATCGATGCCTCCAAAGAACCCGTGGACGCTGTGCCCTGTCGAGGTCGGCAGTGTCATGAGGAAACGTCGGTCGAGGAACCGATTGGCCCGTTCGCAGGACGTCTCGGACACGAACGAGCAGGCGTGACACGCGGCACCGTGGAGGAAGTCCTCCGGTTCGCTGGGAGTCCGCATGGCACACACCGGGTCGGAGGAGCAGCGCGCCGCCCGGCGAAGGGCCGAAGCGACACGGGCCTGCAGGAGATCCTTCTGCGACTGCGCCACCAGTCCGCCCAGTGTTCCCTCGCTGTCTGACGCTGTCGTGCAGATGAGCAGGCCTGCCGCGGCGTCCCGGTCGGGCGACGCCGGCCAGGCGTAGATCCGTTCCGTGAGTGAGGCGGCACCGTACCCGCAGTACATCGCGAGTTCTCGTATCAGGACATGCGAGAACGTGTGGAGCAACCAGTACCTCGGCGAGGGGAGCCGGTCGCTGGCCTTGACTCGTTTAGCCGTCTCGGAGAAGCGCCGATTGAAGTTGCGCTCGTGAGCGGCCTTATGAGCGGCCCACAAGTCACTGGTAAGGATGCCCTGCTCCCAAGCATCGACTGTGGTGAGATCGAGCTGAAGAAAGATCCCTTCGCCACGGTCCTCGGTTGCCGGCACCCAGGTCGGCTTGCCCCGACGCGTGAGTCTGACAAGCCGACTCACCACATCGTTGACACGATCCATCTCGTCGAGGCGAGTGAATCCGAGCACAGCATTGATGCGCTTCATCTTGTTCACGGCGACAACACGGTTGATGCCCGGACTCAGATCGGGACTGCAATCCATCTCGGTGACCATGAGGCCGCTGGTGTTCTGCTGTTGGGGGAACAAGGCAGGCTTCTGCAGGTAGCGCCACTCCGGTACGAGCAGCTCCACCGGGTCCCAATTCGCGAGCCTCTCCTGACGGTCGGCCTCGGATTCGGACGGTTCGAGCGCCTTGGCCACCGCCGCGAGAAGTTCATCGTCGGTCACGTCAGTGACATCAACGTGAGCCACTGCGGCCATTCCTCGAATCACGGCGGCTTGGTTGGCAAACTCTGCGAGTTGATCCCCAAGCCCGACCCTCAGGGAGTCGGCGAGAGCATCGACGTCCTCGGCTTCGGTTCTTGGCATCACGATCACTGTTTGGGTAGCGGCGAACCAGAGGTTGGAAGCGCCCATCATGATCAGTGCAGGACGCGCATCACAGTCGGGGTAGAACGCGTTCAGATGAGGGTGCCGCCCACGGCACACCTGCGGCAGCTTCTCCCTTCCCACTTCGCCTTGGGCCTCGGCCATGCCGCGGGTCGCTCCGCATGCGACGCACTTGATGATCGAGCCGACGCTCTTGCCGAGGTTGGCGTCGAACATCTTCAGGTCGGGATTCTCCGCACTCGGGCACTGTCTGCCGCGGTGAACCCACAGCAGGTAGGGGAACTCGTCCAGGTGCCCGTTGGCGCAGGCCAACAGATGCTGCGCCGGGACTGCGGGCGCTTCGCGTCTCTTCTTGGTCCTTCCGCCACGTCCCGGACAGTTCTTGTGGGTGAACTGGGCGAGATCCGGACGGAATGGATGAGTGTTCTTGTAGGCGAATCGGGGCAGCGGGCCAAGGTAGTCACAGCCGGTGCAGCGGAACCATTGCGGAAAGACTCGGGCCGGGATGCCCAGGTCATTTCCTTCATTCGACTGTGCGCCCCGCTTCGGTTGCCACGGGAATGGCCGCAGCTCCTTGACCTGGTCTCCCAGATGCATCTGCACCACACCGAGCAGGCGAGGTTCCATAATCGGTCGTAGGTGTTCGCGGCGCGCCCAGATCGGTTCCCAGTCATCCAGACCGGCCGGCATCACTGAGAAGCCCGGCAGATCCATGATCGAACCCGGCCCGTATGTGTAGAGCAGAGAGGACGGGCGCGCAGACCCGACCTTGGCCCTGTTCTTGTCCATCCCCTGCTCAAGGTCGGCGAGCGGGTCGAGGACCTCTTCGTCGTCATGAAGGACCGCGGTCTCATCTGTTGCGTCAGTCATTGCTGTCTCCCTCCGACGGCAGTACCCACACCGGTGCACCCTCCGGTGGGCGTGTGAACAAACGGTCCGCAACCGGACTGACCAGGATGTTGATCTCCGGCTGGACCTCTCGCATTGAGTTCGCGATCTTGAAGGGCGCCTCGTCAGTACTCGCCACCTTCGATTGGGCGTTCTCCGGGCTGACGATCAGCGGCACGAACTTCGGATCATCGCCAGTCTTCTCATAGACCAAGGTCTGGTTCGTCTGTGTCGCACGACGGGCCCGCTCGGTCCATCTGTCGACGCGATTGGCCAGCAAGTCTCTCGCTCGCTGGGCGGAGGCCTGATCTGGTGCCGCTGCCTCGATGCGTTTCTTCATACGCTCGACCAGCGCCTCAATGACATCTCGCCGAGGGCCGATGCCTCCTGCGCTTCGCTCAGAGGAGAGCCCGTCGCTGACGGCCGCTTCCCGCACCCTGGCTGCGCTCACCAACAGCCCGTCGATACCTCGGTCGAGCGCCGTCGGAGAGTACGGCGTGACCGACAAGGCCTCTACCTGGGCGTAGAACGTCTCGTGGTAGTGCTGAAATTGCTCGAAGTGTGCGAGGTCACGTGGTCTGGCCCAATTCCCCATCGCCACGACCAGGCCGGGACGGCTACCATCCCGGCCGACGCGTGAGGATGCCTGGATGTACTCCGCAGTGTTCTTCGGCTGGCCGACCACGAGCATCAGTCCGAGCCGCTGGACATCCACACCGACCTGCAGCATCGACGTCGCCAGCACCACATCGAAAGGCGATTCCTTCTCCAGCCGGCCCGGGACCTTCTGACCGTCTCGTTGTGCCTTGAGCCGTTGGTGGAGCGCGTCGGAGGTGTCGTACGCATCGAACTCGAGTGCCAGCTGATCCAGCGTCCGGCCAATTTGCGCCGAAGCGATACGCGATGTCAGTTCTCCGACATTGAGGAATCCGAACGCAGTACCGTTCCGCGACGGGAAGCCCGAGCCTTTGCGCGGCCGCTTCACCCTTGTCTGGACGTCATCGGACATGTAGCGCGACATGCCAGCCAGTTCCCGGGTGGCGCTGAAGTACCCCACTAGCGTCATGTAGGGGTCAGCCGCAGCACCGGCCCGGTCAAGAAGCAACTGACCGGAGGAGAGCAGTACTTCAGAGACTCGAATCTCGGCGCTCGACAAGCGCACACCCTGCGCGCACACTCCCACATATCGGCGTCCGGGGCTCTCAGGACTGATCGGCACCTCTTGAGAGAAATAAGTGTCGGCCACATCAAGCACCTGCGGCGGGAACATGGCGACCTGACGGCCATACAGACCCTTCACCTGGCCCTGCGCGTTGCGCACCGTCGCTGTCGAGGCGACGATCATCGGCCGAACGGGCGTGCCATCGGGCCGCTCCCACGACGCGAGCGTCTCCACTGCCGTTTCGAACAGTCCGACTGACGTCCCCAGTGCACCGGTGATCAGGTGCAACTCGTCCTGAATGATCAGGTCGGGCGGGCGAAGCCGGGGGACGTCCTGGATGGTGACCGCCGGGTAGGCAGGGCCCCGGAAAAGTCGCGTCTCCTCCCTGTGGTGTTGTTGTGTTCAGAGTGTGAGGAGCATGTTGCAAGTGGCGAGTGGGTCCCAGGCGGCCTGACGGGTGGCTTGGGCCATGTTGGTGGCCCCGGTCAGCCGGTGGATGCTGATGGCCAGGTTGCGCAGGCTGGCCATCACGTGCGGGCCCTGGCCGGTACGGATCTGGCTGCGGTCCTCGTCGAACGTGACGTCGCGGACCCAATGGAGCCGGTTCTCCACGCCCCCAGGGCCCCGGAAAAGTCGCGTCTCCTCCCTGTGGTGTTGTTGTGTTCAGAGTGTGAGGAGCATGTTGCAAGTGGCGAGTGGGTCCCAGGCGGCCTGACGGGTGGCTTGGGCCATGTTGGTGGCCCCGGTCAGCCGGTGGATGCTGATGGCCAGGTTGCGCAGGCTGGCCATCACGTGCGGGCCCTGGCCGGTACGGATCTGGCTGCGGTCCTCGTCGAACGTGACGTCGCGGACCCAATGGAGCCGGTTCTCCACGCCCCAGTGACCCCGGATCCAGGTCGTGATCCGGGCCGGGGAGGCGGCCGGCAGCCTTGCGGAGGTGATCAGGTAGACCACCTCGACGGTCTTCTTGCCGCCCCTGGTGGAGATCCGGCGCAGCTGGGCGATCTGGGAGGCGCCGGGGAACCCCAGATCGCGGGGGGCCTGGATCACCTTCAAGCTCCGCCGTGTGCGGCGACCGTGGAGCTTCTCCACGCTCACGTGGCCGACGGGAACGTGCTTCCAGGGCTGGCCGGCCAGTCTCCTCAACAGGGTGGGCTGGTTGGACTTGACGGTGAACACGTAGTCCGCCCCGGCGGCCAGGATCGCGGTCGCGGAGGCGGTCTGGGTGTGCAGCGCGTCGGCGGTGATCACCGCCCCGGCGGCCCGAGAGCCCAGGGCGGCGATCATGGCGGGCAGGGCGGGGATCTCGTTGGACTTGGCCTGGACCTCCTCCTGGGCCACGACCGTGCCGGAGGCGTGGTCGAGGCCGGCGACCAGATGGCGGGCCCGCTGGGTGGTTGAGCGGGAGCCCCGCAGTGTCTTGCCGTCGACCGCGATGACCCGGCGCCCCTCGACGGTGGTGGTGCGGGTCCAGGCGTACAGGCACAACTCGGCGTCCAGCATCGCGGCGTCGATGCGCGCGAAGAGTTTGCGCAGGGTGGATTCGCCGGGGGCCGATCTCAGCCCGAACTCCTCCAGCGCCGCGGCGGTCAGTCTGGCGGCCCATTCGCCGGTGGCGGTGAATCCCCGGCAGCCGGCCATCGCCGCTGAGACCGCGACCAGAAGCAGTCCTGGCAAGGGGTATCGCTTGCCGCGGGGTTTGCGGGGGTCGGGGATACGGGCCAGGTGATCGGCCAGCCGGGCATCGGGTGGGGGCGTGTCAAGGGTGCGTGCAGACACTGCGCTGGGAGAGGATGGCATCGCGGGCGGGGTCCTTATGGCTGGACGGGTTGTAGGAGTACTTCCATCCAATCCATGGCGGCCTCGCCCGCCCACCAGACACGCCGAACCTGGCTCAACCCCTAGTCACAGCACACACGACCGACTTTTCCGGAGCCCTGGCCGGGTAGGGGTTGGCCGCATTGTGGTTGTGCCTGGTACCGTCGCACGCCTTGTAGTCCGGGTGGACGTAACCGTGTCTGCCGCAGCGCCGTCGGACATACCCGAAAAGCGACCCGGCCTCTCCCTCGCGAGCGAGACGTGCGAACTTGTCGACGGTGGCGATCACGAATGCCGGAGTCAGACGGTAGATCTCCTCGTCCACCGTCAGGATCGGCAGGCCTTCCGGCACTCCCCCGCCCTTGGCGAACTCACACCGCCCCAACTCATCGCCGCAATACACGAAGACCCTTCGCACAGTGGGGTCCGCTCGCACCTGCGCCGCACTGATCGGAGTGCCGCACCAGGGGCAGCGCTGCACCTGCAGCACCGTGAGGTTGTGCGCCTTCCCGTACTCGTTCGCCTTGGCCAGCTGTTCACTGGCCTCCTCGAAGCGTTTGGGACTCACGCCGGTTCCCACCCACAAGCCGATCCGGAACGGCTCGGACCCCCACGTCGCCTCATCCGCCCGCCTCGCCAACTCTGCAGCGCACATCAGCGCTGTCGCGCGCTGGAACTGCTGGGATGTCAGCAGCCGCAGTGTGTACCTCATCAGTACCGCGACCCCGTCACGACCGTCCAGCGGCCCGTCTGTCGACTCGACGACCCCTTGTCGACGCCGGATCGCGAACGCATAGGCCGCCAGCCCTAGATAGGCCTCAGTCTTGCCGCCGCCGGTCGGGAAGAACAGCAGTTCCACCCGCGCCAGATGGTCCGCGCTACGAACTGCCAGTGTCGGATCAGTAAGCGCCGGGAGCTGCATCAGAATGAAAGCCAGCTGGAACGGACGCCACGACGCAGCGGCCGGACCGCGGCCTGCCACCTCGGCTCGAGCGGCCTCGATCGACATCGACGGATCCGAAGCGCGCAAGGTCGCCACCTGGGACGCCACGCGCTGGTCCCGCATCACCTGATTCATGAACTGGAAGCATCTCAAGGCCTCGGGGTCGGATGCGATATGCTCCACGCCCCCGGCGAGACGCTTGTGCGCGGCGCGCGCCTCCCACACCACCCCGTCGGCTGTCTCCCGCAGGTGCTTCGGTAGCCTCTGAGAGACAGCGTCCTGCTCATCGAGCCACGCACCGTAGCCCGTGACCAGCGGCTTGAGTGCATTCCGCAGGTCATTGGGAGACATCGTCGCTAGAGCCGCCATCGACAGTTGCGCGCCCTCCACGGGGCGAGCCCTTGTCTGCGGAGTTTCAGCCACGGGAAGCCACGTCGTCCACAACGCCGAAGCTCTCCGAGCGCCTGGCTCCGCATCCCATCCGACGGAGCAGGTCCGTCCGATCGCGAACTCAAGCCGGTTCATGTACTGCAGATCAAGCCGCCGCACCTCGAGGTCATGCTCGGGCCAGTGCTGTTTCAGCACATCCCGCACCGGCAGAAAAACCGCAGCCCCGTTCGCTTCGACGTGGAGTTTCGTCTGGAACATCCACATCGACAATGGGATCGGCATCGGTGTCTCCCGGTCATTGCACAACGCGATCTCCACCAGACACCGGCTGAACTGTGGGTCGTCATAGCGGTCGATCCTCAGGCATACCGCATCCACCAATGGGACGGTCAACGTGACGCCGGGCTCAAGTTCAGCGAGCCGGATCTCTCGGGTCAGCTCCACCGGCGTGCGCCGGAAGTGCCGAACTCTCCGCCCGGCCTTTGTCACCTCGTCGGTCTCGACCGAGGCGTAGGTACCCCAGGACGCCGTCACCCTGAAGGAATCGAGATCCGTCGGCACCTGAAACCGAAGGCCCATGGAGGCCGGCACCATCAGGCCAACCTTCGGCGCCCGATCCTCCGCGTCATCATCCTCCGCGTCGGCTAAGTCCTCATCAGCGCTGGGTGCCGGCACACCAGGCGTGTCCGACGTGGCCATCTCGTCGGTACGCACCTCCAAGACATCCTCACGCTCGTTGGGCTCACCCTCCCCAGCGGCCGACACCCCAGTCAGTTTCACTGGCGCGATCAGCCCCACCAAGTAATGCGCACGGGGGCTAAACGAAAGTACCTCTTCGGGCCCGTGGATCGGGCCAAGAAGCTCACGCTCCAAGATATCGACGAGGTTCTCCCGAACTGCGACCGATGATCCGTCAAGGTCAAAATCGAGATCATATGACGCTTGAACCCCACCCGAACTCATCGTTCTCCCAGTCATAGCGCCCAGTCTGCCGCACCTGACCGACAAAGATCAGGTGGACTGGCTCTCCCCGTGCCAGGAGAGTAGGACCCGATCCTCATCGAAGTATCGACCGACCACCCCGCGCCGGATTCGAAGGCTTGCCAGCTGCGACACCAGGACGGTGCGCCGCGCGGTGTCGTCGTGTCCGGCTCTCGCCCATGCCTCCTCCACCGTCAGGCCATCGACTTCCTCAGTCCCGCGCTCCGCCAGGAGCCGATCGATGAGGTATGCGTCGAGAGCTGTCCGCCCAATCGTCTGGCGACACTTCGGGCAGTACAGCATCGAGCGCTTCTGGTTCGTGCCTCGGCACAGGAACACGTCACACTCGACGCAACGAGCCACTCGAGAGAGGAAGGGGCTGGTGGACTGTCGCTCAGCCCGCTTCCGAGCCTGAGGCACTGTACGGGAGTCCAGCATGTCTTGAAGAGCCGCGAACTCATCGACGTGCAGGATCGCGAGCGCCTCATTGACCACGGGCTCCCCGTGCTCGTCACGCAGGACCGAGAATGGGTCGACGCGCTTGGCGCTTTTCGGACGACCAGGATTGCGCGGGGTCATCCCGGCAAGTACTGGGTTCCTCAGGAGCCCATCAACGGTCTGCCGGTTCCAGTCGATGCTCCCGGACACCCGCTCGGTCTTCCGGGCAGGGAGTGGCGCGCCGCTCTTGGTCAACCAGGTCGCGATGGCGTTCACGGTCTGTCCAGTCAATGCCCGACTGACCACCTGAGCGAGCCATTCGACCCGTTCGGGATCCTTCTCAAGGACTCGTCCCGGGCCGTTGGGGTTGGCGACTGATCGATACCCATACGGAATCCCACCGCCGGGCCAACGGCCATCCTTGAGGATCTGCGCCCTGGCGGCACGGACGCGAGCCCGGATCGCCTCTGCCTCCATCTCGCCAAAGACGGCAAGCATGACTGCGAATGCACGACCCTGCGGACTCGTCATGTCAATGGGGTCGTCCACTGCGACAAGGCCAGCGCCGCGACTCTGAAGGGTTTCATCAGCATGGAGGAAGTCGAGCACGCGCCGGGCGAGCCGATCGACCTTCCAGATGATCACCGCGTCGAACTCCCCTGCTGCGAGCAGCGCTCTCCAGCCGTGGCGGTCCTCGGGTCGACTGGCGGTGGCGGACACCCCGTCGTCGACGAACTCACCGACGACTGCCCAGCCACGGGCCTCCGCATGGCGACGACAGGACTGGAGCTGCCGAGCGATCGAGACTGACTCTTCTTTGGTGACACTGAGCCGGGCGTACAGGACACAGCGACCAGATTGATTGAGCTTCATGGTGTAATCACATCTGATTGCCCGGAAGAGCGACCTCACTCTTGCAGAGGAATGGCACCCTCGGTCTGATCGCGACCAACACCGTGGCTCAGGGCGACACCCGGGAGGTCGGGCTGGACGCGATGGTCGCCGACGGGTTCACGATCACGAGGGCGATCCAGAGCCGGTCGTGGCCGGCAGCAAGCGCCAACCTCGAGTACGCGGCAGTGTGGGGAGCTCTCGGTCTTGTGGCCGAGGAGGTATCGCGCGTTGCCGACGATGCTCCAGTCCGTCGCATCAGTACGTTGCTTGAAGCGCAAGGTCGCACCGAAGGTAACCCCATGCGGCTGACTGATAACACTGGCATCGCCTTCCAAGGCTGCATCGTCTTGGGGATGGGGTTCGTGGTGGAGCCGGAGGAGGCGGAAGACTGGATTGTCGCCGATGCCCGCAACGCTGAAGTACTGTTCCCATACCTCAACGGCGAGGACCTCAACCAACGGCCCGATGCCTCGCCGTCGCGATGGGTGATCGACTTCAACAACCGTTCCGAGGCGGAGGCCGCGAGCTATGCCCTGCCCTTCATGCGAGTCTCCGAACAAGTGAAGCCTGAGCGAGTACATAACAAGCGAAAGCCCCGGCGTGACTACTGGTGGCAATTCGCCGAACGAGCCGCTGGCATGCGCAAGGCGATCGCCCATTTGCCGGAGATGTTGGTCCTCGCTCAAGTCAGCAATACTGCGCAACCAGTGTTCATCCCGACGGGAATCGTTCCGAGTCACAAGATCGTGGTTTTTGCCTCCGATAGCAGAACCCTATTTGCCTTACTATCCTCGTCTGTACACTATTTCTGGGCTCGCAAGTATTCAGGAGCAATGAAGAATGACCTGAGCTACTCTCCTTCGGACGTATTCCTCACATTCCCACGACCCGCATCAACCGATCGGCTGCGACTGGCTGGATGCGCTCTGGATAACGAGCGCCGCGAGATAATGACTCGCAGAAACCTTGGGCTCACTGCCCTGTATCACCTTGTCCATGATTCGAATGTAACTGGTGATGCCGACGTTTCCCGAATCCGCGATCTCCATTTAGAGATCGATGAGGCATCGATTGAGGCGTACGGATGGGACGCGCCCCTTCATTATGGTTTTCACACATACCGGCAGGTTCGTCGGTGGAGCCCTGATGCCAATAGTCGTGTCAATCTGCTCGACATGCTGCTGGAAGAGAACCACGCGCGGGCGAAGTCAGTACAGAAGGGCGAGTGACATGCCAGAGGGGACTTCCCCGAGTGATGAGGCCATCAGTCCTGTGTCCGGCTCGCGTCGACGACACTCGAGCGAGACAGCATCGCTTCAGGATGTACCGCACGCATGAGGTTCTCATCAAGAAGCCGCTCGAGAAGCTCGACGCGCGCTGCTGGAGCCACAGTCCAGCGCCTCATCTTTCGGAAAGTGTGGAAGCCATGGCCGAGTTGGATGTCCACCCATCCATATGCATCTGTTACGGCGCGGTCAAGTTCGGCATGCAGCTCACGCATGCACGTGACGTCGGGGTCGTCGAAATCGCTCAATCTCGGGTCATTTACCATATTATAGAGCTTTGTTGAACCGAGTCCTCGTCTCCACATAATCTCGCGTCGTTGGAAATCGAGCTTCCGGCCGAACTCCGTGAGAGACTGCATGTTTCCAGGACGGGGGAACGTCTCAAATACGTCCGACGGTGTATAGCGTGGGTCGTTGCGCATGCCAGAACCATACGTTATTGCCCACAACTGGTGGAGACTCGACGATAGGACTGCCTGAAAAGCATAGCTGCTCGATGCAAAGACAACACAGGCTTCGCTAGGGATCAGGCCTGTCGATACTCGAAGGGGCATGACGGTCTTGCTGACGCGCGCGATGACCAACATCTCCGGCAAATGGGCGATCGCCTTGCGCATCGCTGGACTACGCCGGCCAAACTTCCACCAGTTTCGCGCCCTGTCATCGGCAGTCGAGTTCCGACCTCGCAGCTTCTCTCGTTCTGGTCGTACCAGCTCTCTGACTCGCGCGAAGGGCAGGGCATAGCTCGCAGCCTCCGCCTCGGAATGGTTGTTGAAGTCGATCACCCATCGCGACGGCGAGGCATCGGGCCGTTGGTTGAGGTCCTCGCCGTTGAGGTATGGGAACAGTACTTCAGCGTTGCGGGCATCGGCGGCAATCCAGTCTTCCGCCTCCTCCGGCTCCACCACGAACCCCATCCCCAAGACGATGCAGCCTTGGAAGGCGATGCCAGTGTTATCAGTCAGCCGCATGGGGTTACCTTCGGTGCGACCTTGCGCTTCAAGCAACGTACTGATGCGACGGACTGGAGCATCGTCGGCAACGCGCGATACCTCCTCGGCCACAAGACCGAGAGCTCCCCACACTGCCGCGTACTCGAGGTTGGCGCTTGCTGCCGGCCACGACCGGCTCTGGATCGCCCTCGTGATCGTGAACCCGTCGGCGACCATCGCGTCCAGCCCGACCTCCCGGGTGTCGCCCTGAGCCACGGTGTTGGTCGCGATCAGACCGAGGGTGCCATTCCTCTGCAAGAGTGAGGTCGCACGCAAGAAGAAGTAGGCGACGAGATCCGCACTCCCGCGACGTCCATCCGCCAACACATTCACAAACCAGTCCCGCACCGACGTCCCCATAGCGCCCGTGAGCTTCTGACCACCGAGGAAAGGCGGGTTGCCGATGATGGCGTCGAACCCACCATGGCCCACCATCACATCGGCCGCTTCGATCACCCAGTGCAGGGGTTGCCAGCGTCGGTAGTCCGTGTCGACGCTGGGCGTCAGGCCGTTGTCGATCGTGGTGTCCAGCCAGCTCGAATCAGCCGTCTCTCCATGAGGTCCGGGGTAGGCCCGTTTGGCGGCGACGCGAAGGTCCTGGTAGGCGGCGTCGAGCGCGCGCCCCGGCTTTCCACCAAGCGGGAGACCTACTGCGATGACACCGTCTGCGAGCTTACGCAGATCAGCCGTGACATCGCGCAACTGCTTGAGTTGACGTCGTTTGGCGGAGTTCGAACGGACCGGGTCGGCGTCGTCGACCGGCGAGGCGAGATTCTCGCGCAAGGTGACTGCGCGGTTGATGATCGAGTCCACGTCCACGTCGAACATGTCGAACATGTGTTGGCTGGGTGCCTTCAATGGGTCGATGTGAAGCGACCGCAGCTGTTTGAAGTCTGTGAGTCCGAGGAGGGAGTTGCCGAGAAACACCTTGTCATCAACGAAGGAGAACGGCAGGTTGGGGTCCAGGGACACCAGCCAGAGCGACAGCTTGCACATCTCGACGGCCATGTCATTGATGTCGGCGCCGTACAGGCAACTCGAGACCACCTGTCGGATGGCGCGCGTTCGGAGGTTTTTCCGCTGAGTGTTGGCCGGGTCCTCGCTGATCCACGCCTCGACGACCCGGTCGGCGAGGTAGCGGGCTGCCGCCACCAAGAAGGCTCCGGAGCCGCATGCGATGTCGGCCACCTTCAGCTCGAGCAACTCGTCCGAAGACTTCAGCTTCCAGGCCGACTCGTCTGCGGTCTGATGCGGGCCAGGTGCGTAGCACAGGGGCTGGAGAGCATGGAGCACCACTTCTTCGGCGAGTGAGCGCGGCGTGTAGTGGGCACCGGAGTTCTTTCGGGACGGGGTCTCCTTCACCAGCAGACCGCCTGCCGGGACCACGAACGGGTACTGTCGGAGGTCTCTCCGTATCAGTCCAAGCCATGGTTTGATGCGGTCTCGCAGCTCGTAGTCGTCCCCCACCACCTGGGTGAGCGCACTGACGGCAGTGGCATCAGGTTCAGCTTTGATGGCCTTCGCAATGGCTGAGCTCGACGATGGTGTCGCCGATGGTTGATCAGTCTTCACCCACTCCCGGATAGCAGCTGCGAGCTTCTTGGGATCCGGGTTGGCACCTGCCAGTGCTTCAAGCTCGGCGAGCGGGATCTCAGGTTCTGAGCCACTCTTGCCGAGCAGCCCAAGGTAGGTCTCGTCGACGGTCGTGCATGTGTAACCGAGGAGGCCCTCGTAGATGTAGCCGATCTGCTCCACGTCGATGTCTCGAAAAGAGATCCGGCGGGCTTCACCTTTGACGTGTGCAATCTGGACCGACCGCAGGATATGCAGCATCACCCGATCGGGAACCGTGACAGCCAGGCTGCCCTGCTCAGTCGTCGCAGTGAGAAACGGGAACCGGTCGGGGTCGAACAGCGAGCCACCATAGGCCGGCATGCGCAGGTTCTCGAAGGAGGCACCGGCGAAAAGCGCGCGGCTGGTGGAGAGCAGGCGGTGCCAGGCGCGGGAGGTGGCGTCGAGCGACTCCTCCCCTTCGTTGATCTCTCGGGAGGCGAGCTTGTCGAGGACGCCGGCCATACCGTAGCCCTGCTCAAACAGTTCTCCGGCGGGCAGCAGGCCGCGTTCCTCGGCGAACAGCAGGAACACCGTACGCATCATCACGGTGACTGCTGCCTCATATATGTCATGGGTTCGACCCGGTAGCGGACTGGGCATGCCACGGCGTTTCGCATCGGCTGCTGATTCGGAGAAGGACTGGATCAGCAGTTCAACGGCCCGTCGCACCTGGGCGCCCAGAGCCTCGGTGATCTCTTCGGACTCGGCAACTGAGTCAGCGAAAAGCTTCGGAAGCCGTTCGTCCGGCTCGCCTCCGATGAGGTACTGACGCCCCAGGAGCGCGAGGAATGCGTCTCTGGTTCGCGGTTCCTCAACCCAGGTGAGGGCATCGACGATCCCGGAGGCGGCCATACGTCCTGCAGCCGCACAGACCAGACCCCACCAGCGGCCGTCGGTGACAATGCCGATCTCGACCTGGTTCTCTCGCAGGAGCGCTTCGCATCGGTCGATCGGGGTGGCAGCCCACAGATCATTGGGGGTCTGACGCAGAGAGTCTGTCGGGTCGACGACGAGGACCACGGCCGCCATCCCGTCTGCTCCAGATAGTGATGCCTGCGCCGTCACAGTCACGCTCCGGTTCGGCGACTTCACCTGGATCGCTGGTGTCGGTTGCAAGACGAGCGAGTCGTCCCACCTGATGACATCACGCAGGAGCGTCTCGATCCATTCGTCGCGGGTCACACGGTATGCGTCGAGGCGGCCATCGCCTTCCGGATCGCGGTCGAAGCTATCCCACGCCCGGACGAATTCCTTGTGGGCGGAAGTGAGCGCCTCGAAGCGGTCAGGGTGCGTGCTCCGAAAGTCAGGAATGCCGGTCGGCCAGACACGCTTCAGCGGCGGGATGGCAAGAAATGGTCCTTCGGTGTCAACCAGCTCGAGCCACTGACGGTGCATCTGCACTGCGCTTGGCGCGCGGAGATTCCTGTGTGCTGCCCGTACCATCAGTCGCTCAATCCTTTCGCATCTTCGGGGGTGAGTGCGAACACGACCGCGGCCGCCGTCGTGTGCGGCTTCACATCGATGTACCGTTCTGCAATCGCGGACAACTCGCGCGCCTCCTCGTCGTCCAATTCGTCGAGCCGTCGCTCCATCGAATCGATGTCTCGCCGACGCTGGCGTTGCTGATCATCCGGCAGCAGCATCGCGGCCTGCTCGTCCTCTACCTGGCGCAATTGCGCCAGAGACTCATGCAGGTTGGTGCGGAATGCCGCGAAGATGTCCCGAGCCCGCTGGGAATCAGCTTCCAGCCGCCGCTCCAGCTGTTCCCGGACCGCCTCGTAGCGGCGATCCGCCCGGGCCCGCATGGACTCCTCCAACCGTGCGCGCAAGGGCGCGTCCTCGCCGTTCCACAAGTTGCACAACTGGTCACGGACACCCTCACTGGCCAGCAAGAGGTTCTCCTTGTCGAGCGCTTGGTCGAGAGCGTTCTCGGCCTTCTCCTCCGCCATGGCGCGACGACCGTGCAAGCGCACACCTGCGAGGAAGACATCCTCATGGAGCCGGACACCGCCTCGACCGACGAGCACCATGCGGGTGACCGCGGCGACGAATGACTCGGCAAGATCGTTCACAACGACAGCTGTCACCCGGTTGAGTGGAGAGTCCACACTCCACAGCGACTGACGCAACAGTCGCTGAGCCTTCTGGACGATGGGGTGTCCGAGGTGGACATAGACAAGGTCGTTGCGTCCTTCGACAGCCTCCGGGGCAAAGGTGATCGGTCGAACGACTCCCGGGTTGAGGCGCGTGTCGAGTCCCTTCAATGTCGCGTACCAGCCCGGTGACAGTGTCGGGACGTCGAACACCTCCGCACCGGTGTCCTGCGCGAACTCGTAGTTCGGAATCAGGGTCGCTTGGTGGTTGATGCGCAAGGCGGTGTCGACCACGCGACGCAAGTTCGTCGGCTCCAGATGCATCTCGACCCGCGACTGGGAGTGCCCCTGTTCAAGCCGGGTCAGGCTGGCATTGAGCTCCATCCCTCCGGCGAGGGCGGAGTTGATCGCCTGGTTCGCGTCCACGCCCTTGGCCTTTGTCCGAACCGGAGCACGTCTGGCGAAGTGCTGCTGGATCTCGTCCCCGATGACCTGGTTCACCGAACCGAGGTCCTGCTCGACGTTGGCGACCTTCCGAGCTATCTGTGCCATGAATGACGAATCTGCGGCGTACGTCGACGACCCGGCATCCGGGGTGAAGTGGAAGACCTGCGGCTCGTGCCCTTGGCCGTAACGGTCAATTCGGCCGATGCGCTGCTCGAGCCGGGACGGGTTGAACGGCACGTCGAAGTTCACCAGACGATGGCAATAGTTCTGCAGATCGATACCCTCGCCAGCTGCATCGGTGGCCAGCAGGACGCGAACGCACTCCTTGGCCGGGTCTTCTGTGAACCGGGCGCGGATGAGCTCCCGATCCTCCGGGGAGGTGGAACCTTGGATGACGGCGAGAACGTGGTCGTAACCGCGTTGCCGCAGCACACGCTCGAGCCAGTCGACGGTGTGCGCATACTCCGTGAACACCACCACTCGCTCATTGCTCCAGTGCTTGCCATCAGGGCGGCACATTCCATCAAGGAACGTGAGGAGTTGCTCGAGCTTCGAGTCGGGACGGCTCTCGTAGCCGAGGGCCCAAGACGTCAACGTCTCCAACTGGCCCGGCTGAGCGGCGCTCAGTGGGTCCAAGCCCTTCGACTCCCGAAGTCGTTCAGCCTCGTCCTGCTCCCACAGACCCTCTTCCTCGTCAGCCTGTCCTTCCCCGAAGATGTCGTCGTAGTCGTCGTCGCCCAAGCCACGTCCGCCTCTGGAGCTGACGTAGCGGCTGAGGGTCTGACCGAACGCGTACGGACTGGATAGAAAGCGCTTCTTCAGCAGCATCGTCACGATGTCACCACTTGGCCGGGTCCCATTCAGTTTGGCGCTCTTCACCACGATGTCGTCAAGCAGTGCGAACATCTCCTGCTCCTCCGACGAAGGGGTGAATGGCAGTGCCGACACCACCCGCTCCTTGAAGCCCTTGTCGGCAAGATCGCTCTTGAGGCGGCGGACAGTGACATCCTTCAGCGCTCGCGAGTCGAGCAGGGCACCGCGAGAGAACCGCCGAGAGTCGATCATCTCCAGCAGCGCCGTGAACGACTCTGGGTGACCGTTGTGCGGTGTCGCCGAGAGGAACAGGCGGTGTTCGCATTTGTCAGCCAGCTGCCGCACCGCGACCGTCCGCTGGGTATCGACCGCGTATCCCCGACCACCGGCGACTGCCGACGGACTTGCCGGCGCCACGTGATGCGCCTCGTCCACCACGAGGATGTCGAACGCGAACCGCTTGGCCACTTTCGGGTTGCTCGCCTGGGCATAGACATCGCGGAGCATGCGCTGTGCACGGGCCTGCGGGAGCCAGGCCATGCTGACGATCACTCGCGGGAACATCTGGAACGGGTTGGCATGAAGCCCGTGGGTGCGACGGATCTGGGCCATCAGCTCGCTGTTCACGATCGTGAAGCCGAGACCGAATTTGTCGCGCATCTCGTCCTGCCACTTCAGGGCCAGGCTTGGTGGGCACACGATGATCGCCGTACGGGCTCGATGTCTCAGAAGCAGCTCCTGGATCACCAGGCCGGCCTCGATGGTCTTGCCCAGGCCGACGTCATCAGCCAACAGCAGGTTCGTACGTGGGGCGCTCAGCGCCCGGCGAAGTGGTTCGAGCTGATACGCCTCGACATTGGCACCCGACCAGAACGGAGCCTGGTACTTATTCGGGTCGGCGCTGGTCACAGCACCCCACCGCATCGCGTCGACGAAGCCGACAAGGGCCGTCGGGTCATCGAACTGACCCGGGTGAATGGTCTGGGGCAGGCCCTGGGCCGGGCTGACCGACTGCCCTACCTCAAGCTCCCAGACCACCGACAGCTGCTCGCCCAGTCGGTCCTCGTCCAGCGATTGAAGATCAACGACGTGGGAGAGTTCCGCGGTAGCCTCATCGGCTGGACTGCGCGGAAGACCCTGTGCCTGCACATTCGTGACCGCCCACGTAGAGCCACGAACCTCAACAACCTGGCCCGGCTCCGGAAGCGGCGGGATCTCGTTCACTCCGATGCGATCCTTGACCTCGGAATCCGCGACGGTCTCAATATCTGTCACAGGCTGACCATATCGTGACGATCACAGCTGGACCCGCAACGATTCGAAATTGCGGCAGCTGGGTCCAAAGCAGATTCAACTGGTCTCAATCGACCCGCATTGACAGGCGCTCAACCACAAACGGAGCCTCCCGCATTTCTGCGAAAGGCTCCGTATCTGTCGGGCTGACAGGATTTGAACCTGCGACCCCCTGACCCCCAGTCAGGTGCGCTACCAAGCTGCGCTACAGCCCGATGGGCCGCGCTGCGACCCGAGAAAGAACACTAGCGTAACCCGCCGTCAGGGTACAAACCGGAGGCGGCGTCTCACAGCCAGCTGCCGAACCACTCTCCAGGATTGACCCGTGCACCGGCCTCGACCAGCTGGGCACCGGCCGCCTCGTCGTCGCCGACCACCGTCAGATACGGGTTGCGCGCCGCCTCGACGAGCCCCCGGGCGAGGGCCTCCTGCGGATCGGCCACTCGCACGATCTCGGGGAACCACCGCTCCTCCTGGAGCCCCAGCTCGCCAGCCGGCACGCCCGCCCGTTCGACGGCCTCAATGAGATCCTTGTCGGTGACGCTGGAGACATCGACCATCAGCACCGGCCTCACCTCCAGCAGTGCCCTCAGTCTGGGCCAGGAGCCGGCGAAGCCCGGGTGCAGCTCGTAGCCGTCCACCTCGTCGAGCGGCACCCATCGCAGCCCCAGGCTCTCCCGGTCCGAGATCACCGGTTCGAAGGGTTCGATGACGTCTGCCACCAGCGTTGAATAGGTCCACACCTGCTTGTCGAGGACGCTCATCAGCCTCGGGCGCACCGCGTCGCGCGGCACGCCAGCCTCCTCCCCCGACTCCCGCAGCGCCCCCGCGAAGGCCGATTCGCCCTGGTGGCGCGCCCCGCCTGGAATTCCCCAGGTGCCGCCGTAGTGGCTCCATCCGACCCGGTGCTGGAGCAGCACGCCGCGCCGCGGATCGACGGCCAGCAGGCCGGCGGCCCCGAATCTGCCCCAGTACTTCTGCCCCGAGTCGGCGACGACCCAGGCGTCCCCCGGATCTCTGGGACCGAAGGGACGTCTGGGTTCGCCGTGGCCGGGAGACAGGATTCGCACTCTCCCAGCCTTCCACGCCGCGATCACCTGGCGATGGCCGCGGCGTCTGCTCTCAGCCGATCACCAGGATCTTGGGCACCGCCTTGAGGGCCTGGGAGATGGGGCAGTTGTCCTTCGCCCACTCGGCCTTCTCCTTGAACCCGGCCGCGTCCAGGCCCGGGACGTCGCCGGTCACGTGCAGTGCGATCCCGGTGATGCCCTTCCCGGCGACGAAGGTCACCTCGGCGGTCGTGTCGATCGAGGAGGGCTCGTGGCCGTCCTCGCTCAGCGCATTGCTCAGCGCCATCGAGTAGCAGGTCGCCAGGGACGCGCCCAGCAGCTCCTCCGGGTTCGTGGTGCCCTTCCCGGCCTCTTCCCTCTTCGCCCATTTCATATCGAAGGTGGCGACCCCGGAGGTCGCCAGTTCGGTGCTTCCCGATCCTTCGAAAAGGCTTCCGCTCCAGTGGGTCCTCGCGGCGCTCGTGGTGGGTTTCGGCATGATTGCTCCTTCTCGTTGTTGGAGACTCTCTGCTGACTCACAGGCTACCTGTCAGGCCAGGATCACAAGCTGGGACGTCGTCCGGGTCATCGCGACGTAGCGGTCCACGGCTCCGGTGATCCCGGCGCCGAACTGCTCGGGATCCACCAGCACCACCAGGTCGAACTCGAGGCCCTTGGCCTTGACCGGGCTCAACGACCGCACCCTCGGCGCCGCCTCGTACCCCGGATCGAAGCCGGGAGCGCCGATCACCGCGGCGATGCCCTCGGGGTGGGCCGCCAGCCAGTCCGCGACGATCCGGTCGAGGTCGTCAATCCTGCCGTGCCGGACGGGCAGCCCCGAGGAGCGCACTGAGGTGGGCACGGCGGCGTCGGGCAGCCCGGCGTGGATCACGGGTTCGGCGGCCTCCATCACCTCGGCCGGGGTGCGGTAGTTCACCGACAGGCTCACCCGCGACATGTCGTGGAATCCCAGCCTCGACAGGCGCTCCTCCCAACTCTCGGGGAAGCCCTCGCGGGCCTGGGCGCGATCGCCGACGATGGTGAAGGACAGCGAGGGGCAGCGTCGGATGAGCATCTGCCAGTGCGCGTCGGCGAGTTCCTGGGCCTCGTCGACGATGATGTGGGCGAAGGGGCCCGCCAAGGGGTCGCGGTCCGCATCCGCGACGGCGTCGATGTCCAGGAGCACCTGTCGCAGGTCGGCGCCGCGCAGCATGGCGAGGCTGGAGTCGGGGTCGTCGTCGGCGTCGAGGATGCCGGTGACGACGTCGTCCATGTAGCGGCGCTGCTCGGCGAGTGCGCCGGCCCGGCGTCTGGCGGCGGCCCCGGCGCGGGGGTCTCCCAGACGCCGTCGCGCGGCGTCCAGCAGTGGCAGGTCGGCGGTGGTCGGCGGGTGCGAGGGGTCCCGGCGCAGCATGGCCGCCTGGTCGGGGGTCAGCCAGGGGGCGCAGCGGTGCAGGTAGGCGGGCACCTCCCACAGGTCGGCCACCAGCTCCTCGGGTTTGAGGATCGGCCAGGCCCGGGAGAAGACCGAGCGCAGCTCCTCGTCGCTGTACAGCACCCGGCGCAGCTGATCCTCCGGTGCCTCGAGGTCCTCGGCACGGTCCGCGAGGATGTCGATGAGTTCGTGCCAGATCGGGTCTCGGGACTCGTTGTGCGGTGTTCCCGGTTCGGCCGAGGCGAAGGCCTCGGCCCATGCCGCTGCGCTCACCTCCAGCCGGCCCCAGGCGGTGTCAAGAGACAACTCCTGCGTCGGGGGTTCCTCGTAGAGGCCGACGGCCGGTTCGATCGCCCCGGCCATCCGGGCGTCGAGCTTGAGGCGGGCCACGGCGGGATTCTCCTCGGTCACGACGTCGGCGACCGGCACCAGATCGGCCAGGGTCGCGATGCGGGCCCCGTCCTCGCCCAGGTCGGGCAGCACGTCGGCGGTGTAGGCCAGGTATCCGGGGTGCGGGCCGATGAGCAGCACTCCCCCGCCCCGCCCGTCCAGGCGGGGATCGGCATGCACCAGGTAGGCGGCGCGGTGCAGGGCCACCACCGTCTTGCCGGTGCCGGGACCTCCCTCGACGATCAGGGGCCGGCGCGCGTCGGCGCGCACCGCGGCGTCCTGGTCGGCGCGGATGGTGGCCAGGACGTCGGGCATGCGGGGTGAGCGGCTGGCGGCCAGGGAGGCGATGAAGGCCGACTCGGCGTCCAGCGTCGCCGGACCGGTCGCGGCGCCGGGCACAAGGGCCTCGTCCCAGTAGTCGATGACGCGGCCGTCGCGCCAGCGGAACCGGCGCCGTCCGGACAGGCCCATCGGGTCGGCGGCGGTGGCGGCGAAGAAGGGCCTGGCGGCCGGGGTGCGCCAGTCGACCAGCAGGCGCCGGTCGGCGTCGTCGCTCAGGCCGATCCGGCCGATGTAGACGGGTTCACCGGCTCCGGCCGGATCCATCCGTCCCAGGCAGATCTGCGGGCCGACGGCGCGCAGCATCCGGATCCGGGAGTTGAGGCGGCGCACCTCCTGATCGCGGTCCGAGGCGGACCGACCGGTCCGGGAGGTGTCGGACAGAGCCGCCTCGCGCTGGGCGGCCAGGGTGCGCAGCTGGGCGTCGATGGCGGTGGCGATGGCCTCGAAGCGGGCGAGGTCGGCGTCGATGAGAGCGGGATCGGCCTTGGCGGAATGTGGAGGCAGGTTGAAGTGGTCGGCTGGGTGCATGGGCGCTGGTCTCCCGTCCAGGAAAGGGCATCTGCCTGCGGGCAGGCGGCAATTGTGCGCCCCGACCGGGGCCTTGCGGCAAGCCCCCCGATGGCCTATAACCTGAAGTGGGAGGGGGCGATGTCAGCCCTTCCTGCCCCGCTTCTCGCGCGGACGCACCTCCACCTGCACCGGCGTCCCGGTGAAGCCGAAGTCCTCGCGCAGCCGCCGCTCGATGAACCGGACGTAGCCCTGATCCATCATCCCGGAGGTGAACAGCGCGAAGGTCGGCGGGCAGTTGTGGGCCTGGGTGCCGAACAGGATGCGGGGCTGCTTGCCGCCGCGCACCGGATGCGGGTGGGCCGCCGCCAGCCGTCCCAGGAAGGCGTTGAGCTTGCCGGTGGAGATGCGGGTCTCCCAGCCCTCCAGGGCCGTCTCGATGGCCTTGGCGAGGCGGTCGACGTTGCGCCCCGACAGTGCCGAGATGTTGACCCGCGGCGCCCAGGTGAAGGCCTGCACGTCGCGGTCGACCTCACGCTCCAGGTAGTAGCGGCGCTCCTCGTCGGTGAGATCCCACTTGTTGTAGGCCACCACCATGGCCCGCCCCGCCTCGCGCACCATGGTGAGGATCCGCAGGTCCTGGTCGCTGACCGGCTCGGAGGCGTCGATGATGACCACGCACACCTCGGCCCGCTCGATCGCCGACTGGGTGCGCAGCGAGGCGTAGTACTCGTGGCCCGAGGCCTCCTTGACGCGCTTGCGCAGCCCGGCGGTGTCGATGAACTGGTAGACGGTCCGCCCGACGGTCACCAGCTCGTCGACCGGATCGACGGTGGTGCCCGAGATGTCGGAGACCACCGAGCGGTCGGTCCGGGCCAGCCGGTTGAGCAGGGAGGACTTGCCGACATTGGGCTTGCCGACGATCGCGACCCGGCGCGGACCGCCGACCTGCGACTCGGCGGCCGGGCGGTCCGGAAGGGCCTCGACCACGGCGTCGAGCAGGTCGCCGGACCCGCGGCCGTGGATCGCCGAGACGGGGAAGGGCTCCCCCAGCCCCAGGTTCCACATCGTCGCCGCCTCGACCTCGCCGCGGGCGTCGTCGACCTTGTTGGCCGCCAGCACCACCGGCTTGTTCGAACGGCGCAGCACCTTCACCACGGCCTCGTCCTCGTCGGTGGTGCCCACGGTGGCGTCGACCACCAGCAGCACGACATCGGCGGTGGAGATCGCCAGTTCGGCCTGCTCGGCGATCCGAGCGGCCATGCCGGTGGCGTCGGAGGCCCAGCCTCCGGTGTCGACGAGCACGAAGTCGTGGCCCGTCCACTCGGCGTCGTAGGAGACGCGGTCGCGGGTCACCCCGGGCACGTCCTGGACGACGGCCTCGCGGCGCCCCAGGATCCTGTTCACCAGGGTGGACTTGCCGACGTTGGGCCGTCCGACCACCGCCACCACGGGCCTGGGCAGCGCCTCCTCGGTCATCGGGGAATCCTGCTGCGTCATGATCGGCTCCTCGTCTCGCCTCCGCCGGCCGGCACCAGATCGATGACGGCCGCGACCACCTGCTCAGGGGTGAGGTGGGTCGAGTCGATCACCGTCACGCCGGGGGCGGGCGCCTCGAATGATGCCACGACGGAGTCGTCGCGGTCTCGTCGGATCACCTGATCGGCCACCTGCCCCCGGCTCACCGCCCCCTTGAGCTCGGCGCTGCGCCGGGCCACCCGCACCGACGGGTCGGCGACCAGCAGCACCCGCACCTCGGCGTCGGGGCAGACCACCGTGGTGATGTCGCGGCCCTCCACCACGATCCTGCGGCCGCACTGCTCCACCACCTGCCGCATCCGCTCGATGAGCAGATCGCGCACCGGCTGGATGGTCGAGACCTTCGAGACCATCGCGCTGATCCGCGGTTCGCGGATCCTCGCGGTGACGTCGGCCCCGTCGATGACCACCCGGTCGCGGCCCGGCACCGTGGAGACCTCCAGGCGGGCCCGGCGCACCAGCTCGATGACGGCCTGCGGATCGGCGACCGGATCGACCCCGCACCCGTCCACCGCCGCCGCTGCCGCCCGGTACATGGCGCCGGTGTCCAGGTGGGCCAGCCCGAGCCGCTCGGCCAGCGCCCGGGATGTGGTGGACTTGCCCACCCCGCTCGGCCCGTCTATGGCGATCACCAGCTCGGACGGGAAGGCGTGTGTGGACGGTGAGGCGGACATGGCGGCTCCAATCTGGACGGACGGCATCAGGGTGGCGGGCGGGAGGTTCAGGAGCGCAGACCCCAGCCGTGGCCCTTCATCCAGGCCCGCAAGTCCGCCGCCCGGCCGGGATCGACGTCGATGGACAGGAAACCGGTCTCGCGGGACCGGTCGTGCTCCACCGACAGGTCCTCGACGTTGACGCCGGCCTTCTCGACGTCGGCGAACAGCCGGGCCAGGGCGCCGGGCGAGTCGGGGATCTCGACGATCACCGAGACGGTGTCGACGGCCTCGCGGCCGTGCTTCCCGCCCACCGACCGGGCCCCGGTGCGGCCCACCTCGAGGAACCCCTCGAGCTCGTCAGGATCGTCGAGGACGTCCAGCAGCGTCTCCAGGTCGTCGCGGACCCCTTCGAGCTGGTGGCGCACCGCCGTCCGGTTCGCGGTGAGGATCTGGCGCCACATCCCGGTCTGGGAGCGCGCGATCCGGGTGACGTCGCGGATGCCGCCGCCGGCCAGGTCCAGGTGGCCCGGTTCGGCGTGGCGCAGGCTCGCCCCGGTGAGGATGCTCATGAGGTGGGGCAGGTGGGAGACCTCGGCGACCGCCGTGTCATGCTCGTGGGGGGCCAGGCTGACCACCCGGGCCCCGCACACCCGGGCCAGTCGGCGCACCCTCTCGACGCCGGCCGGGGAGTTGCCCGGCCTCGGGGTGACCACCCAGGTGCGATCGACGAAGAGCTCCGGGGCGGCGGTGATGGGGCCGGTGAACTGGGTGCCCGACATCGGGTGGGAGCCGACGTAGCGCGACAGGTCGGCCCCGGAGCCCTCGAGATCCGCCAGGACGGACTCCTTGACCGACGCCACGTCGGTGACTATCGCGTTGGGATGGCGGCGCAGCCGCTCCAGCACGATCGGCGCGACGGCGGCGGGCGGGGTGGCGACGATCACCAGGCGGTAGGTGTCCGGGGCCAGCTGCTCCAGGGCACCGGCCCCGCGGCTGGAGGCCACGATGGCGTTGGCCGGGGACAGATCGCTGAGATGCACCTCGACGCCCTGACTGGTCAGGGCGCAGCCGATCGAGGCGCCGATGAGGCCGGTGCCGACGATGAGCACCGGGCCGAGACGGTCCAGATCGCGCGGATCCGCGGGCGGTGGGGGGGTCACGCCGGATCCTTCCAGAAGGCCTGGATCTGGGTCTGGCTCAGGCGGCGGAAGGTACGCCGGCCGCCGGTGCGGCGGTCCAGCAGGGAGACCTCGAGATCCTCGGGGTCGGGCTCGGAGGAGGCGCTGAGCGCCGCCGCGGCGCAGCGGACGGCCTCGTCGAGGGGGGAGGTCTCGGTGAGGAACTCGTTGAGGGTGTCGATCCGGTCGGCACTCAGTGCACCGAGCACCGTCGGGGAGGTGCCGTCGGTCACCGAGCCGTCGAAGGAGATCTTGTAGATGCGGTCGCCGGAGGGTTTGAGGCCGAGCTCGGCGATGGCGATGTCCACCTCGTAGGGCTTCTCGGCGGGGTTGGAGTAGATGGCGCCAAGCACCTGGGAATAGGTGCCGACCAGTCCCAGGCCGGTGACGTCGAGGTGATCGTAGGCGTAGGCGCGCAGGTCCGCCTCGCGGATGCCGGCGACCCGCAGCCGCTCGAACTCGTGGTACCGGCCCACCGCGGCGAAACCGATCCGGTCGTGGATCTCGGAGGTCTTGCGCAGCGTCCGGGAGGGGTTCTGGGCGACCATGATGACGGCATCGGCGCAGCGCGCCACCACGACCGCACGGCCCCGGGTCACGCCCCGGCGGGCATACTCGGCCCGGTCCCTCATCCACTGGTCCGGGGGGACGTATGCCGGCATGCTCATGATTCGTGTTCCTCCCGGCCCGCGCCGGATACGCGGGCCTGCTGCTTCAGGCTGATTCTGATCTTCGGATCAGGACTGGTTCTCGGCGGTGATCTCGTCGACGATCCGCTTGGCCACCAGGGCCACATTGTCGGTCGAGATGCGGGCCACACCGTCCTGATCGGCCACCATGACCACCGGATAGATGCCGCGGGCCAGATCCGGCCCGGCGGTGGCGATGTCGTCGTCGGCGGCGTCGTAGATGGAGCGCACCGCGATGCGCACGGCCTCGTTGCGATCCATGTCGGTGCGGTGCAGCTTCTTCAGCGAGGCCTTGGCGAAGATGGCCCCCGACCCGGTGGAGCAGAAGGCGTGCTCCTCGTAACGCCCGCCGGTGCCGTCGTAGGAGAAGATCCGTCCGGCGTGGCGCACCGCGTCCCAGCCGGCGAAGATCGGGTTCACGGCGATCCCCTGGACCGCCATCCCGATGTTGCTGCGCACCAGGGTGGCCAGCCGGGCCGCCCTGCCGTCCAGGCTCAGGGGACGCCCCTCGATCTTCTCGTAGTGCTCCAGCTCGGTCTGGAACAGCCGCACCATCTCCACAGCCAGACCGGCCGCCCCGGCCACCCCGATCACCGAGGTGTCGTCGGCGCCGAAGACCTTCTCGATGTCTCGCTGGGCGATGACGGTGCCCATGGTGGCGCGCCGGTCGCCGGCGACCACCACCCCCGAGGAGTACTTGAGGGCCACGATCGTGGTGCCGTGGCGCAACAGCTCGGGCAGCGTCGCATCGAGGTTGGAGGGGGGCAGCAGATCGGGGGCCACCTGGCGGGCGAACTCGGTGAATGAGTCCGACGCGGCGCTCAGATAGGGCTCGCTCAGCCCGATTCCCCACGACTGCGACATGCTCCTCCTCCTGATGATCGCCCGGCGCCCTGATTCCCGCCGGACATGCCGCGACCAAGGGTAGCCGACGCCGCCGTGGCTGCCACCCACGGCGGTCGGCCCTAAGATCGGGAGGGTGGCAGATCAACCCCCGTTCCGGTCCAGCCTGTCCCGCACCGCCTCGGGCCAGGTGCGCCTGGCAGTGGTGATGGACGTGCTCTTCGTCGCCCTGTTCGTGTTCATCGGACGGGCCAGCCATCATGAGTCCCTGACTCCCGGCGGGCTGGTGCGCACCGCGATCCCCTTCCTGGTGGGCCTGGTGGCCGGCTGGATGGTCGTGGTGCTGGTCCGGCTGCCGGCCGCCCGGTGGCGGGCCGGACTGTTGGTGTGGGGCTGCACAGTGTTGATCGGGATGGTGATGCGCCGGTTCACCGATCAGGGGGTCGCGCCGTCCTTCGTCGTCGTGGCGGGCGTGTCCCTGGCGGTCTTCCTCATCGGCTGGCGGCTGGTGGCCGGGATCCGGCGCCGGCATCGCCGGCGCGCCTGAGGTTCAACTCCCGGCGATCAACGCTCCTCCTTGGCGGGACGCCACTGGTCGTGCTCGGTGATGTTGCGCGGCCTGGGACCGTGGTAGTCGGGCCCGTAGGCGCCCGGAGCAGGACGCCGCTTGCGCATCGGGGCCTGGACCCCGGGAGCCAGCCGCCGCGAGATGACCAGGAACCCGGTGTGGCCGGTGGCGCCGTGCGAGGGGCGGATCGCCAGCCCCTCGGCGTGCCAGTCGCGCATCGTCGTCTCGGTGGCCTGCGGCTCGGTCCACCCGCCGGCGGCCCGCAGCGAGTCCATCACACGACCCATCTGGGTGGTGGTGGCCACATAGCAGCACAGCACCCCGCCGGGCACCAGCACGTCGCCGACGACGTCGATGCACTCCCAGGGGGCCAGCATGTCGAGCACGGCCCGGTCGACCGGCTCCGGTGAGATGTCGGTGGCCAGATCGGCCAGCTCCACCCGCCAGTTCTGCGGAAGCCGGCCGTAGAAGGTCTCCACATTGGCCCGGGCCACCTCGGCGAACTCGGGGCGGCGCTCGTAGGAGGTGAGCCGGCCGTGCGGGCCGACGGCCCGCAGCAGCGGGATACTCAGCCCGCCCGATCCCACCCCGGCCTCCAGCACCCGGGCGCCGGGGAAGACGTCGGCCCACATCACGATCTGGGCGGCCTCCTTCGGATAGACCACAGCGGCCTCGCGCGGCATCGTCACGGTGAACTCGGAGAGGATCGGGCGCATCGCCAGGAAGTCCATCCCTCCGGCCGAGGTCACCACCACCCCCTGCGGCCCCCCGATGAGGTCGTCGTGGCGCACCGCCCCCTTGGTGGTGTGGAACACGGCGCCGTCGGCCAGCACGATGGAGTGACGCCGGCCCTTGGGGTCCGACAGGGTGATCCGCTCCCCGGCGCGCAGCACTCCCCCGCCGCCCTGGGCGGGGGCGGCGGCCGGCTGGTGGGCCAGATGCCACAGCTTCACCAGATCGGGCAGGTGCAGCCCCGCCAGATCGGGCACATGGACCCGGTCGGGGGCCGGCGGCGGGGTGGCCGGGCCGTCGAGGGCCAGCACGGTGGCTCCTGCGCCGTTCCCGGCCCGGGCACCTGAGGCGGAGTCCTCGATCACCAGGCAGTCCGCGGCATCGACGCCCAGCCTGGAGGCGGCCAGCAGATAGGGCTGGGGGGCGGGCTTGCTCTGCTCGGGAGGCAGATCGTCGTAGGTGACGACGGTGGCGAACAGGCCCTCGGAGAAATGCGCCAGCAGTGGTTCGATCGCCGAACGGGTCGAACCGGTGACCAGAGCGCAGGGGACCCCGGCGGCCCGCACCTCCTCCAGCAGTTCCCGGGAGCCCGGACACCACGGCACCGGGCGCTCCCGGTGGTAGGCGATCACCCGGTCCAGCAGCAGGGCCTCGGCCTGGGCAGGGCTGATCGCCCCGTCCAGGGCCTCGCTCATCGCGGTGGTCACCTCGACCAGCGGGGTGCCGATGAATCTCACACCCGTCTCGTCGTCCCATTGGCCTCCGCGGGAGGTGATGATGGCGGTCTCGGCCTCGATCCAGCGCGGCTCGGTGTCGACGAGGGTCCCGTCGAAATCCCACAGGACGGCGGACGGGGTGTCATTTGGCATTGAAGTACTTGGCCTCCGGGTGATGGACGACGAACGCATCGGTCGACTGCTCTGGATGCAGCTGGTACTCCTCCGACAGCTCGACGCCGATGCGCGAGGAGTCCAGCAGCGCCGCCACCTTGGCCCGGTCCTCCAGGTTCGGGCAGGCGGCGTAGCCGAAACTGTACCGGGAACCGCGGTAGGCCTGGTGGTCGATGGCCCCGCCGACGTCCTCGTGATCGTCGAGGATGCCCAGTTCATCGCGCACCCGGTGGTGCCACATCTCGGCCAGCGCCTCGGTGAGCTGCACCGACAGCCCGTGCAGCTCCAGGTACTCGCGGTAGGCGTCGGCCTCGAAGAGCTCCTGGGTGGCGGCGGAGACGGCGTCGCCCATCGTCACCATCTGGAAGGCGATGACGTCGGGGCCCAGCTCGGCGGCCTCGGCGGCGTCGCGGAAGAAGTCGGCGACGCACAGGTGCCGGCCGCCCACCTGACGGGGGAACTCGAAGCGGGTGAGCTCCCGGGAGGTGTCGTCGGGATCGAGGACGAGCAGTTCGCGGCCCTGGGAGACCACCGGCCAGTAGCCGTGCACCACCGCGAAGCGGCCCAGGTTCTCCGAGCGGATCCGGTCGAGCAGCATCCGCAGCCTGGGCCTGGCGACCTCGTCGACCATCCGGTCGTAGGAGCCGTCGGAGCGGCTGCCCTTCAGGCCCCAGCGACCCACATAGGTGGCCCGCTCGTCGAGCCATCCGGTGATCTCGGCCAGCTGGATGCCGCGGGTGACCCGGGACCCCCAGAAGGGCGGGACGGGTACCTGCACCCCGCCTGCCGGGGTGGGGCGCGCCACCTCGGAGCGCACGTCGGGGGCCTCCTCCTCGACCGGGTCGGGGCGCGGTCGCGCCTGGACCCGTCGCGGCCTGACGGCCGGAAGCCGGGCGCCGGGCTCGCCGTGCTTGACCGCCATCACGGCGTCCATCAGGTGAAGCCCTTCGAAGGCGTCCTTGGCGTAGCGCACCTCGCCGTCGAACATCTCGTTGAGATCGTGCTCGACGAAGGAGCGGGTCAGGGCGGCGCCGCCGAGCATCACCGGATACCGGCGGGCCAGGCCCTTGTCGTTGAGCTCCAGCAGGTTGTCGCGCATCACCATGGTGGATTTGACCAGCAGTCCCGACATGCCGATGGCATCGGCACGGTGATTCTCGGCGGCCTCGATGATGGCCTGGACGGGCTGCTTGATGCCCAGGTTGACCACCGAGTAGCCGTTGTTGGAGACGATGATGTCGACCAGGTTCTTGCCGATGTCGTGGACGTCGCCCTTGACGGTGGCCAGCACCAGGGTGCCCTTGCCGGCCGCGTCGGCCTTCTCCATGTGCGGCTCCAGGTGGGCCACGGCGGTCTTCATCACCTCCGCCGACTGCAGCACGAAGGGCAGCTGCATGCGCCCGGATCCGAACAGGTCGCCGACCACCTGCATCCCGGCCAGCAGATCCTCGTTGACGATGTCCAGGGCCGGCTTGTCCTTCAGTGCTTCGTCCAGATCGTCGACGAGCCCCTTGGCGTTGCCGTCGATGATGCGCTGCTTGAGGCGTTCCAGCAGCGGCAGGGCGGCCAGCTCCGCCTCCCGCTCGGCCTTCATCGAGGCCGCCGTCACCCCCTCGAAGAGTTCCAGGAAGCGGGTCAGCGGATCGTAGTCCTCGGCTCCGCGGGGCGCCGGCGCGTCGAGCCCGCGACGGTCCCACACCAGATCCAGGGCCACCTCGCGCTGCTCGGCGGGGATCCGGTCGATCGGCACGATCTTGGCGGCGTGGACGATGGCCGAGTCCAGCCCGGCGGACACCGCCTCGTGGAGGAAGACCGAGTTGAGGACGATCCGGGCGGCCGGGTTGAGGCCGAAGGAGATGTTGGAGACGCCCAGGGTGGTGCGCACCCCCGGGTAGCGGGCCTTGAGCTCCCGGATCGCCGCGATGGTCTCGATGCCGTCGCGGCGGGTCTCCTGCTGGCCGGTGGCGATGGGGAAGGTGAGGCAGTCCACCAGGATGTCGCCGACGTCCATCCCCCAGTTGCCGGTCAGATCCTCGATGAGCCGCGAGGCCACCCGCACCTTCCAGGCGGCGGTGCGGGCCTGGCCCTCCTCGTCGATGGTCAGCGCGACCACCCCGGCGCCGTGCTCGCGCACCAGCGGCATCACCTTGCGGAACCGCGAGTCCGGCCCGTCGCCGTCCTCGTAGTTCACCGAGTTGATGATGCAGCGACCGGCCAGGTGCTCCAGCCCGGCGCGCAGCACCCGGGGCTCGGTGGAGTCCAGGACGATCGGCAGAGTGACGGCGGTGGCCATCCGCGAGGACAGCTCGGCCATGTCGGCGGCCCCGTCGCGTCCGACGTAGTCCACGCACAGATCCAGCAGGTGGGCGCCGTCGCGGGTCTGGGCCTTGGCGATGTCGAGGCACTCGTCCCAGTTCTCGGCCAGCATCGCCTCCCGGAAGGCCTTCGAGCCGTTGGCGTTGGTGCGCTCCCCGATCGAGAGATAGGCGGTGTCCTGGGAGAGCGGCACCTCGTTGTAGAGGCTGGCCACGGCGTCGGTGTGGCGGGCCTGCCGCTCGGCGACCGGGTGGCCGGCCAGTGCGTCGGCGAGCATCCGGATGTGCTCGGGGGTGGTGCCGCAGCAACCTCCGACCACCGCCAGCCCGAACCGCTCCGCGTAGTCGCACAGCGCCCCGGTGAGGTCGGCCGGTCCCAGCGGGTAGCGGGCCCCCTGGCCGGTGATCTCGGGAAGACCGGCATTGGGCATGCACATCACCGGCACCGAGGCCCCCTGGGACAGGGTGCGCAGATGCTCGGCCATCTCGGCCGGCCCGGTGGCGCAGTTCATCCCGATGGCGTCGATGCCCAGGGACTCCAGGACGGTGAGCGCCGCACCGGTCTCAGAGCCCATCAGCATCGTGCCGGTGGTCTCCACGGTGATGTCGACCAGCACCGGAAGATCCACCCCGCGGGCCTCGGCGGCCCGGTGGGATCCGATCACGGCGGCCCTGGCCTGGAGCAGGTCCTGGCAGGTCTCCAGCTGGACGGCGTCGACCCCCTCGTCGATCATCGCCTCGACGGCCCGCTGGTAGCCGTCACGGATGTCGGCGAAGCCGATCTGGCCCAGGGTGGGGAGCTTGGTGCCCGGCCCCAGGCTGCCCAGCACGAACCTGGGCCGGTCAGGGGTCGATGCCTGGTCGGCGGCCGACCGGGCCAGCCGGGTGGCCGCGGCGGCCAGCTCGGCGATCCGGTCGACGATGTCGTACTCGCCCAGTGCCGCCAGGTTGACGCCGAAGGTGTTGGTCTCGATGAGATCGGCCCCGGCCTCCAGGTAGGCCTCGTGGATGCCGGAGACGACGTCGGGGCGGGTGACGTTGAGGATCTCATTGCAGCCCTCCAGCCCGGCGAAGTCCTCCATCGACAGATCCACGCTCTGCAGCATGGTGCCCATCGCCCCGTCCACGATGAGGAGACGGGACCCGAGAAGCGTGCGAAGAGCCGAAGTCATGGCGCCAAGACTAGGGGGAGCTGCGGCGCGCGACCGCCGTGTTTCGCGGGCCGGGAAGCGCGGCGCCGGCGCCCGGGCGGGAACCGGGGGTGGGGCGGGTTACCCTAGGCGTCATGGCAGGGCAGAATATCGAGCGTCCCTGGGTGGTTATCGGCTACTCGGGATGGAATGACGCGGGAGGCGCCGCCAGCGAGGCGACGTCCAGGCTGATCCGCCACGCCGACGCCACCGAGTGGCGGGTCATCGACCGCGAGGACTACTACGACTTCCAGAACACCCGGCCGGTGGTCTCGGCGATGGCGGGGGTGGAGCTGCTGACCTGGCCCCGGACCACCGTGTGGCGGGGCCGCGCCGACGGTCACCGGGTGGTCGCGGTGACCGGTCCCGAACCCAACCTGCGCTGGCGCAGCTACAGCCGCGAGCTGCTCGACATCCTGGAGCCCTTGAATCCGGCCGGGATCGTGGTGCTGGGCGGGATGGTGGCCGACGTCCCCCACACCCGGGAACTGCCGGTCTCCGGATCCACCGCCGATCCCTCCACCGCGATCCGGCTGGGCATCGAGGATCTGGAGTACTCCGGGCCCACCGGGATCTCCGGGGTCCTGGCCACCCTGGCCCGCGAACGCGGCTTCAACGCCGTGGGACTGTGGGCCAGCGTCCCCGAGTACGCCTTCGAGCCTCCCTGCCCGCCGGCCGTCAAGGCGCTGCTGGTGCGGGTGGAGGAGCTCACCGGGCTGTCGGTGCCCCAGGGCGATCTCGACGAGGGCCGTCAGGAGTGGCTGGCCCAGGCCGATCAGCTGCTGGCCGACAATGACGGCCTGTCGGAGTACGTGCACTCCCTGGAGGAGCAGCAGGACGCCGCCCTTCCCGAGGGTGTCACCGGCGACGTGCTGGCGATGGAGTTCCAGTCGTACCTGCGCCACCGCCGCTGAGGCCCTGCTGGAATCAGCGGGTGTGCTCGTCCGCGATCCGGCGCAGCTCGTTGACCATCTCGTCGGGATCGGGGGCCTTGTAGACCGCGGATCCGGCGACGAAGGTGTCGGCCCCGGCCTCGGCGGCCCGCCCGATGGTCTCGGCCGACACGCCGCCGTCGACCTGGAGCCAGATCTCGGCGCCGGTGCCGTCGATGAGTTCGCGGGTGCGCCGCAACTTGGGCATCACGATGTCGAGGAATGACTGCCCGCCGAATCCGGGCTCGACGGTCATGATGAGGATCTGGTCGAACTCGGTGAGGATGTCGGCCAGCGGTTCGATCGGGGTGGCGGGCTTGAGGGCCACCGAGGCGCGCGCCCCCATCGCGCGCAGTTCGCGGGCCAGCCGCACCGGCGCCTTGGCGGCCTCCAGGTGGAAGGTCACCGACTCGGCCCCGGCCTCCACATAGCTGGGAGCGTAGGAGTCGGGGTCGTCGATCATGAGGTGGATGTCGAAGGGGGTCCCGGTCACCTTGCGCAGGGATTCCACCATCGGCACGCCCATCGTGAGGTTGGGCACGAAGTGGTAGTCCATCACGTCGATGTGGATGGCGTCGGCGGAGGGCACCGAGTTCACCTCCTGGCCCATCCTCGCGAAATCGGCGTTGAGAATGCTGGGGGTGATACGCGTGGTCATGGCCGAGATCCTACCGGCGACGCCTGCGTGGCAGGGCGCAGAACATGGCACTTCAGCGTCTGCGGAGCAGGGCGCAGAACATGGCATCAGTGCCGTGCCGGTGGGGCCACAGCTGGAGGCAGCGGTCCTGCGGGCCGGTGGCGGCGTCGGGGACCTCGGGCAGGGCGGCGGGGGCGTCGAGCAGGTCGGCCTGCAGGTTCTCCAGCGCCCATCCGATGACGTCGCGGGTCTCGGCGGCGGCCGGTGAGCAGGTGACGTATCCGATCACCGCTCCCGGGGCGGCCGATGCGACGGCCGAGGAGAGCAGCTCCCGCTGGAGTCCTCGGAGGTCTTCCAGGTCGCGGGGCTTCCGTCGCCATCTGGACTCGGGGCGCCGGCGCAGCGATCCGAGGCCCGAGCACGGCACGTCGGCGAGCACCGCGCCGAAGGTGCCCGGTCTCCAGGGGGTGCTGCGCCCGTCGGCGACGACCACCTGGTGGTCACCGGGAAGCGCGGCCAGGGCCTTGGCGACCATGGCGGCGCGGTGCGGGTGGATCTCGCAGGCCACCAGGCCGCGGTGCTGCGAGGCGGCCAGTCCGGCGAGCAGGGCCGCCTTGCCGCCGGGCCCAGAGCACAGGTCGAGCCACGGTCCGGGGTGCTGCCCGGCGGCGCGGGCGATGGCCAGGGCGACGAGTTGGCTGCCCTCGTCCTGGACGCCGGCGCGGCCCTGGGCGACGGCCGGCACCTCGGCGGGGTTCCCGGGGCGCGTGGCCCCGTAGGGCGAGTAGCGGCAGGTGGTGGCTCCGGCGTCGAGGAGTTCGGAGACCTCGGCCAGGCCGGGCCGCACCACCAGGGTGGGCGTCGGGGGCGCATTGTCGGCGGCCAGGGCCTTCTCGGCCTCCTCGGCGCCCAGCAGACCGGTGAACTCCGACACGATCCAGCGGGGGTGAAGGGTGCGCAGCGCCGTCTCGTCGAGGGGACCGCCGGCCAGTTCGGCGGCCCAACCCTCCAGATCGTGCCGTGAGATCCTGCGGGCCACGGCGTTGACCAGCCCGGTGACCCGTTCCCCGATCTGGGTGCGGGCGAGATTGACCGAGGTGTCGACGGCGGCGCGCACCGGCACCCTGGTGGCCAGAATCTGGTGGCAGGTCATCCTCAGCACGGTACGCACGGCGGGCTGCCAGTCGGAGGGCTTGTGGCCGGATGCGGCGTGGAGCACACGGTCCCAGGTGCCCAGCCCGCGGGCGGTGCCGTCGACCAGTTCGGTGACGAAGGCGGCGTCGCGTCCGGTCAGGCGGGCCATGGAGATGGCCTCGGAGACGGCGAGGTTGGCGTAGGCGCCCTCGCTCTCGGTGGCCATCAGGGCGCGGAAGGCCGCGATACGGGCGGGATCGGAGGCTGCCGGTCGGCGGCGTCTCTGCTGATGGGGCATGTCAGTCGAGGCGGGTTCCGGGGGCCGGGTTGGCGCCGCGGGCCCAGTCGGCGCCGGGCATCGCCCTGCGCCCGAAGGGCTGGACCATCAGCAGCTCCACCGCCCCTCCCCCGGCGCCCATCAGCAGGTGCTTCTTGTCGGCACGCAGCTCCCCGGGTTCAAGGTCGACCGGCTGGGCCCACACCCGGGTGAGCAGTACCTTGAACCGGTCTCCGTCGAGCTCGGCCCAGGCTCCGGGGGCCGGGGAGGTGCCGCGCACCAGCCGATCGATGTCCACGGCGTGCCAGGACGGATCGATGCGGGCGTCATCGGTGCTGAGTTTTGGGGCGGTGGTGATGCCCTCCTCGGGCTGGGCCTGGGGCTTCTCCCCGTTGTCGATCTCGACCAGGGCGTCGGTCACCAGGACGGTGGCGTCGCGCGACAGCCGCTTGAGGACGGTACCGGCCGTGTCGTCGGTGCGCAGCGGGTAGGAGGCGCTGGTGTAGACCGGGCCGGCGTCGAGCTCCTCGACGAGCTGGAAGACGGTGGCCCCCAGGCTGCGGTCTCCCGCCATGATGGCCCGCTGCACGGGTGCGGCCCCGCGCCAGCGGGGAAGCACCGAGAAGTGCAGGTTGATCCAGCCGTGCCGGGGGGAATCGAGCAGGTCGGCGGGGATGAGGCCGCCGTAGGCGACCACGACTGCGATGTCGACGTCCAGGGCTGCGATGAGGTCGTGGGCCTGGCCGCTGCGCACCGAGGCGGCTCTGATCACCGGGATCTTCCGGTTGCCGGCCTCCACGGCCACCGGTGAGGGACGCGGGGTGCGGTGCCGTCCCTGGGCCGCATCGGGGCGGGTGAGCACGGCCACCACCTCGTGTCGCGGATCGTCATCGAGCGCGGCGAGGGTGGGGCATGCGGTGGCGGGGGTGCCGGCGAACAGGATTCTCACGGTTTCCACCCTATCGAGCCCGCGTGAGTTCTAGAGCTGGCCGGTGGGGTTGATCCGGACCCGCAGCGGCCCGGACTCACGCCTCATGCTGTGGGCGGTGCGCAACTGCTTGAGCAGGGGCGTCACCCGGGAGGCCAGTGCTGTCGCGCAGCGCACGACGATCCTGGACGCGGGGGCGCCGGGACGGGTGACGTCCTCGGTGACCGGGCCCAGGATCGTGACCTCCTCGGACAGCTCGGCCTCGGTCAGGGCGGCGGCGAGCCGTTCGGCCGCCAGGGCGACGGCCTCCTCGGCGCCGTCGATCAGGGCGGCGAAGGCGGCCGGCGGGAAGCCGGCCTCGGCCCGCTCGGCCAGTTCAGCGGTGGCCCAGCCGACCGGGTCGCTGCGGATCAGCGCCTGAACGGCCCGGTCCTCCGGTGGGCCGACGATCACGACCCGGCCGTCCTCGGAGCCGGAGCGGACCCCGGCGGCGACGTGGAACCAGTGGTCGAGGGCCTGGGCGACGGCATCCAGACCGGGGCGCGCCAGGGCCTGGACGGCGTCAAGGATGACCGCTGCCGCGTATCCGGAGGCCGCCGCCGGTTCGGCGCCGGGGGTGGCGACCACCAGCGCGGGTTCGTCGCCGACGGAGTCGTGGATGTGGTCTCCCGAGGAGTCGATGACGGTGACGTCGGGGAAGGAGCGTCCCAGTTCGGCGGCGGTGGTGGCCGCACCGACCACCCCGGAGCGCACAGTGGTCGATCCGCAGTGGGCGCAGTGCCAGTTCTCCAGCTCGTGGCCGCACCAGGTGCAGGTGAGCCGCGTCTGCCCACCGGCTTCACGTCGTCCTCTCACCGGGCCGTGGCACACCGGGCAGGCGATGGGTGTGCGGCAGGAGCCGCAACTGGGCCGGATGAGGTCTCCGGCGCGCGGCACCGCCACCAGCACCGGGCCCGAGAGCAGGCCGTGGGCGATGGTGGACATGGCCAGATCGGGCAGCCGGACACGCCGGGCCAGCGGGTCGCGCTGCAGCGCGGTGTCGGAGTCGCCGGGAGCCCGGACCCGCGCCGTGGCGGCGCGCAGCCGTGGCAGCGGGGTGGAGATCCCGACCAGCCATCCGTGCTCCAGCCAGTCGGCCGCCCGCGTCGAGCAGGAGTAGCCGGCCAGCAACAGGGCGCAGTGCTGGCTCTGGGCGCGCATCGCCGCGACGTCACGGGTGTTGGGGTAGGGGGCGCGCGGCTCGTCGTGCAGGTCGGAGCCCTCGTCCCACACGACGATCAGGCCCGGATCGGCCAGCGGGGCGAGGACGGCCGAGCGGGTGCCGACCACGACGCGGGCCTGTCCGCGGATCACCGCGAGATAGTTGCGCCAGCGGGCGGCCGCCGGCTGGTCGGCGTGCAGCACGGCGACGGTCCCGGCGCCCAACGAGTCGGTGAGCAGCCCGGTGAGTTCCTCGACCTGCTCGACGGTGGGCAGGCAGCACAGCGCGCCGCGCCCGGAGGCCAGGGCGGCTCCGACGGCCTGGACGATGCCGGCCCGCCAGTCCCCCAGCCGGTCGGCGTCACCGGGGCCGGCGACCGGGGCGACCCGCCAGTGGGCGCGGGGACGTCCTCCCTCGGTGACCAGCTCGAGGAAGCGGTTACCGTCGTCGAGGGCCCGCAGCGCCCCGGAGATGTGGGTGGCCGGCCCGGTGTCGACGCGCGGCCACGCTCTGGGTTCGGCCTTCTCGGTGGCGGCGTGGCGGGCCGGGACGCACCAGCGCAGCACCTCGTCGAGGGTGCCGGCCCACCGCTCGGCGACCAGCCGGGCCAGTTCCAGCTGGTTCTCGGTGACGACGGGCTGTTCGGAGACCAGGCGCTGCAGGGGCTGGAGCGTGACGCCGGGTGAGCGTTCGTGGTCGACCGTCAGGACGATGCCGTCCAGCAGCCGGCCGGCCAGCCGCACCCGCACCCGCACGCCCGGCGTGACGCCGTCCATGTCGTCGGGCACCAGATAGTCGAAGGGCCGGTCCAGGTGGGCCAGTCCCGAGGAGACGCAGACGTGGGCCACCCACTCGGTGGGTTCCAGCAGCGCCTCGGTCATACCCCTGATCGTAGGGGCCGGGACCGACAGCCGTCGTCGGGAGGCCGGGTGCTCATCAGCGGTCGGGTCGTTTCACGGGAATCGTCTGGAGGATGCCGTCCAGCCCGGTGAAGTCCCCGACATTCGTGGTGAACAGTGGCAGACCGTTGGCCGCGGCGATCCGGCCGTACATGCGAGCTGCCCTGGTGTCGAAGGGCAGGGGCTCGAAGACGCTTTCAGCGCGCTCGAGCAGGTCCACCCGCGCAGCCCGTTCGGATGGCCCCACGTCAGCGTGGATCGCTGCGGCGAGTTCAGCAAGGGTGACCGCCGAGATCGAGGCCTCGACGGGGAGTTGGGCGGGTGCCAGCCGTGGCCAGTGGATGAGAATGTTGGTGTCAAGCAGGCGTCGAGGTGCCCGAACCGCATCACCGGTCATACGGGTCGTCCTCATAGGGTTGCGAGAGTTCGTCCAGGCTCTCGCGGAACGCCGCCTCATCGATATGCGACAGGCCTGCCCCCAGCCGGAGGAATTCATCGGCCGGTACGAAGCGACGCCGCGACCCGATCGGGACGAGCACGGCGATCTCGCGCGAGCGCATCCGCAGATCTCGTTGGCTGATCTCGGCGTGCGCAGCCATGGATCGATGGTAGCAACGCGTGCCACACCCGATGCGGACGTCCGGTCAGTGCTGGCAGGTGGGGCACCACCAGATGATCCGCTCCTGGTCGGGGTGGTCCTGCGGGCCGAGGGTTCCGCTGCGGATGGGGCTGCCGCAGCGCCTGCAGGGCTGGTGGTTGCGACCGAAGACGAAGGTGCGGCGACCCGGGCGGTTGTCGCCGGTGGTGACCCGGTAGGGGCCGCGACGGTTGGCCCGCATCACGGCCGCCGCCCGGTCGATGACATGGGCGACGTCCACCTCCCCGGTGGGCCGGGAAGGATGGATGCCGCACAGGAAGCAGATCTCGGCCCGGTACTCGTTGCCGATTCCGGCGAGCACCGACTGGTCGAGCAGCGTCACCCCGATCGGCCTGCGGGGATCCGACGCCGCTCTGCGGGCCGTCTCGTCGCGTCCGCCTCCGTCCCACTCGGCCTCCTCCAGCGGGTCGGGTCCCAACCAGCCCAGATGCTGCTCGTAGTCACCGGCCGGCCACAGCTCCACCAGTCCCAGCTCGTGGCCGACCAGCTCGACCTGAGGTCCGTCCGGAACTCCCGACAGTCTCAGCACCACCCGTGCGGTGTGGCCGGGCAGGTGCCAGCGCTGCCCGGCCGGATGCACCCGCCAGGTGCCCTCCATCCTCAGATGGGTGTGAAGGGTCCACGCACCGGGCCGCGGAAGCTCGGCGATCCGGGCGCCGTCGACGGGCGCGACGTCCATGAGCAGATGCTTGCCCCGGGCCCGCACCCCCGTCAGCCGTGACCCGGTGAGATCGGCACAGGCCAGGGACGGCACCCGCAACTGACATCCGGTGACGATACGTCCCACAGCCGATGCCAGGCGATCGGCCAGCCGGTGGACCGTGTCACCCTCCGGCATGGATCCCCTCGATCCGCATCCCCTTCGGGGTGATGCCCGCCCGGTGGGCCCGCATCACCCCGGCCAGTGGCGAGGCGTGGACCGGGGAGCCGTTGATCTTCTCGATGGTCACGGGGCGGGAGCCGGTGCGTCCCAGCCAGCCGGCCAGAGCGTCGACGACCATGCCTACCGCCGACTCGGCGTCGGTCCCCTCGGGCAGGGCGTCGACGAACAGGCCGAGGTGACGTCCTCCCCTCGACAGGTGGGCCAGCAGCAGGCCGTCGGCGATCACCACCAGCGCCCCTGCGCTGCGCGACGGCGCGGCGCCCTCCTGCACCGGCCAGTCCAGTGCCGCACCGTAGGGACTGGCCGGATCGACGGCCGACAGCACGCTCGCCGACGGATCCCCGGCCCCCGAGGGCCAGCCGGTGGCATCGGGGCCGTCGGCGAAGGTGCGCAGCCGGTCGATCACCGCCGGTGCGGCGAACTGGGCGCCGCCGAGCCCCTCGACCAGGTATCCGCGCATGACCTTCCCGGCCTCCTCCATCCGGGCCAGCACCTGGTACAGCGCCGCGAATCCGCCCTCGACGTCGTCGGGCACCGATCCGCGGGTGAGGATCCCATGGCGATCCAGCAGCAGACCGGCGGCGGTCGCCAGCCGCTGCTCGGGTGCGCTGTCAGCCGGTTCCACCCGGTGCCATCGGCCGACCAGGTTGGGGGGCACTGTGCCGGGGCCCGTTGTCGCCGAGGTGATGGCGTAGCGGGCCATTCTGGGACGTGATCGGGAGAAGGAGCGGCGTCGCGCGGCGGTGCGGCGGCCACCGGCCAGGTGGGCGCGCAGCGGAGCGAACCCGTCGGGTGCCAGCAGTCCGGCGGCCACCAGCCCCCACACGAGTTCGGAGAGCCGGGAGGCCCCCAGCTCGCCGGCCAACGGCCCCAGCAGCACCGATCCGGAGCCGATCCGTTCCAGCACGGTCGCCGACTGCTCGTCGGGGCCGGCGGCGCCGGTCGGCCCCGGGAACAGGTCGACGTCCTCGGGGCGCACCAGACGCAGCACGGGATCCGCCGCCGTCCCCGCACCGGTCGGCAGGACGAGTATGTCGCCCGAGGAGGTGAGTTCGTCCAGCATCGCCGGGGCGAAGTCGCGGACGCGGGCGGGCAGCACCGCCGATTCCCACACCGAGGCCGGCAGCGCCGCGCCCGACAGGGCGTCGAGGGCCTCCACGACGCCGTCGGCGCCGCGCAGGCCACCGGAGACCCGGTGCCAGTCCAGGCTGAACCGGGCCAGCGCGCTGGGCGAGGCCGGCGCCACCTGATCGCGGGCCCGGGCCAGCGCCCGGCCCCGGATCCGCGCCAGGACTCTGGCGTGGCAGTACTCAGAAGCCTCCTGGCCGTCCCGGAAACGTCCGCGGACCAGTTCACCGGCGCCGGCCGAGCGCTCCAGCACTCCGGCGGCGGTGGCGACGCCGAGTCCGAAGGCGCGCGCCGCCTCATCGGCGGTGAAGGGCCCGTGGCACCGGGCCCAGCGGCCCATCAGCTGGGTCAGGGGGTCCCTGTCTCCCGTCGTCGTGGCGCGATGGCCGGCCGGAACCGGGATCCCGAGCCCGTCGCGCAGCAGACCGAGGTCCTGAGCCACCGCCAGGTGGGCCACCCCGCCGATGCGCACCTGTGCGACCCGCTCCCCCAGCCGCTCGGCGGCGGCGCCGGCGTCCAGGTCGTCGACCGTCCGGGCGTCCAGCCCGTCCAGTGGCACCGGTCCCAGGCGGGACAGCAGATCCACCAGGCCCTCGTCGTCGCGGGCCCGCCGGTCGGCCCGGGTGTGCTGGAGCTCGGCGACCACCTCGTCGATGATCCCGGGGTCCAGCAGTTCGCGCAGGTCCAGGGTGCCCATCAGCCGGGCCAGCAGGTCGGGATCCAGGGACAGCGCCGCGGCCCGCCGTTCGGCCAGCGGGGTGTCGCCGGAGTACATGAAGGCGCCGGTGTAGGTGAACAGCAGGGCGCTGGCCAGCGGGCTGGGGGCGTCGGTGGTCACCTCGGCCACCGTGACGCGGTGCGAGGCCAGGTCGGACATCAGGGTGCGCAGTGCGGGCAGGTCGTAGACGTCGGCCAGACATTCGCGGACCGTCTCGACGATGATCGGGAAGTCGCGGTGGGATCGCACCGCCTCGAGCAGCTGTCCGGCGCGCAGCCGCTGCTGCCACAGGGGGGCGCGGCGTCCCGGGTCGGTGCGCGGCAGCAGCAGGGCGCGGGCGGCGCACTCGCGGAACCGTCCGGCGAACAGGGCGGTGTCGCCGACCTGGGAGGTGACGATGTCCGCGATCTCCTCGGGGTCGAAGACCACCAGGTCGGCGCCCGGCGGGGTGTCGGTGTCGGGCAGCCTCAGCACCAGGCCGTCGTCGCCGGCGACGGCCTGCGCGTCGATACCGAGGCGTTCGACCAGCCGAGTGCCGATGGCCAGCGCCCAGGCGGCGTTGACGGGCCGGCCCCACGGGCTGTGGACGACGATCCGCCAGTCGCCGACCTCGTCGTGGAAGCGCTCCAGGACGATATGGCGGTCGTCGGGCAGGATGCCGGTGGCCTCGGCCTGGGCGTCGAGGAAGCCTCTGATGTTGTCGGCGGCGTGGCCGTCGAGGAAGCCGAGGGAGGAGATCAGATCGGGGTCGGAGCGCGCCCGGCGGGTGAAGGCGCCGATGGCCCGGCCCAGTTCGGCGGGGCGCCCCTGGTCGTCTCCGTGCCAGAAGGGCAGCCGTCCGGTGTGGCCCGGTGCGGGGGTGACGCGCACCTGGTCGCGGGTGATCTCGGCGATCCGCCACGACGAGGCGCCCAGGGTGAAGACGTCGCCGACCCGCGACTCGTGGACCATCTCCTCGTCGAGCTCCCCGACCCGGCGCCCGTCCCCCTCCCCGGCCAGGAAGACGCCGTACATGCCGCGGTCGGGGATGGTGCCGCCCGAGGTGGTGGCCAGTCGCAGCGCGCCGGGCCGGGCCGTGAGCACCCCGTCGGCCAGGACCAGGCGGGCCCGCAGGTCCGACAGGTCGGCCGAGGCGTAGGAGCCGGTGAGCATGGCGATCACCCGGTCCATGGCCTGTTCGGGCAGCTCGGCGAAGGGCCTGGCGCGGCGCACGATGGCGTACCAGTCGGCCAACGGCAGGCCGTCGGGTGCGGCGACGGTGGCGGCCACGGTCTGCTGGGCCAGCACGTCGAGGGGGTTGCGGGGGATGTGGAGGGCCTCGATGCGCCCGTCGAGCATCCGGGAGGTGACCACTGCGGCGTGCAGCAGGTCGAGGCGGGTCTTCGGGTAGACCGAGCCGCGGGAGACCGCGCCGACGCTGTGGCCGGCGCGCCCGATGCGCTGCAGGGCGCTGGAGACGCTGGGCGGGGCCTCGATCTGGATGACCCTGTCGACCAGGCCCATGTCGATGCCCAGTTCCAGCGAGGAGGTGGCCACCACGCAGCGCAGGGAGCCCGACCGCAGGTCCTCCTCGGTGCGTCTGCGCTCGTCCTTGGACACCGAGCCGTGGTGGGCGCGGGCTATCACCGCCGGGGCGTGGCCCACCTCCTCGGAGGCGGCCATGATGTCGGCGGGCGGCCGCCGGCCGCCAGGGTTCAGAGAGGCGGGTTCGTGCTCGGCGGCCCACAGCTCGTTGAGTCGGCTGGTGAGGCGCTCGGCGGTGCGCCGGGCGTTGACGAAGACCAGGGTGGAGCGACCGGCGAGGACCTCCGCGTAGACCTCGCGTTCGATCCAGGGCCAGATGGAGGCCCGGGTGGGCAGCGCCGAGTCGGAGACGTCGACGGCGAGGGTGTCGGTGTTCCCACCCGTCAGCAGCGGGTCGGCTAGCGGCTCGTCGTCGGAGGCCGGTGAGTCGGGAAGATCCGACATGTCGGCGACCGGCACCCTCACCCCGACGTCCCATTGCTTGGCGGCCCGCGGGGAGACGACGGACACCGGCCGGTCTCCGGCCAGGAAGGCGGCGACGTCGGCGGGCGGGCGGACGGTGGCCGACAGGCCGATGCGCTGGACGTCGTGGCCCACCAGGGCGTCGAGGCGCTCCAGGGACAGGGCAAGGTGGGAGCCGCGCTTGGATCCGGCGACGGCGTGCACCTCGTCGACGATGACGGTCTCGACGCCCGCCAGCACCCGTCGGGCCTGTGAGGTGAGCATCAGGTACAGCGTCTCGGGGGTGGTGATGAGGATGTCGGGCGGGTGACGGGCGATGCGATTGCGCTCGGCCGGCGGGGTGTCGCCGGTGCGCACCGCCACCTTGACCGGGCGGCACTCCTGCCCCAGCCGCTCGGCGGTGTTGCGGATGCCGGTCAGCGGGGCGCGGAGGTTCTTCTCGATGTCGGTGCCCAGGGCCTTGAGCGGGGAGATGTAGAGCACCCCGACCCCGTTCGACGGCTTCCGGGCGGGATCGGTGAGCCGGTCCAGGGCCCACAGGAAGGCGGCCAGGGTCTTACCGGATCCGGTGGGGGCGATCACCAGGGCGTGGCCGCCGGTGGCGACCGCCGACCAGGTGGCCGACTGAACGGGGGTGGGGGCGGCGAAGACGTCGCGGAACCAGGTGGCCACCGGTTCCCGGAACATCGTCAACGCCTCGCTCACGGGCCCCACGCTAGCCGCGCTCCCCGACAGGTCGGGGAGCGCGGAGTGGGATCAGGTTCCGAGGATCAGTGTTCGACGGCCCGCGCCAGGTCCTCGGCGCGATCGGTGAGCTCCCAGTTGACTCCGGGCAGGGCGCGTCCGAAGTGGCCGCCGGCCACCAGCTGGGAGTAGATCGGGTGGAGCAGATCCAGATCGCGCACTATTGCTGCCGGACGCAGGTCGAAGATCTCGGCCACGGCGCGCTCGATGGCGGTCTCATCGGCCTTGTTGGTGCCGAAGGTCTCGACCCGCAGGCTCACCGGGCGGGCCCGACCGATGGCGTAGGCCACCTGGCACTCGCAGCGCTCGGCCAGGCCGGCGGCCACCACGTTCTTGGCCACCCAGCGCATCGCGTAGGAGGCGGAGCGGTCCACCTTGGAGGGGTCCTTGCCGGAGAAGGCGCCGCCGCCGTGGCGGGCCATGCCGCCGTAGGTGTCGACGATGATCTTGCGTCCGGTCAGCCCCGCGTCGCCCATCGGGCCGCCGATGACGAACTTGCCGGTGGGATTGACCAGGACCTCCATGGCGTCGGTCGGCAGCCCGTAGCGCTCGAGCACCGGATCGATGACGTGGCGGCGCAGGTCGGATGCCAGGGTGCCGTCGATGCTCACCCCCTCGGCGTGCTGGGTGGAGACGACGACGGTGTCCACCCCGACGGGCCGGCCGGACCCGTCGTAGCGGATGGTGACCTGAGTCTTGCCGTCGGGGCCCAGGTAGTCCAGGGTGCCGTCCTTGCGGACCCTGGTCAGCCGCAGGGACAGGGCGTGGGCCAGATCGATGGGCAGCGGCATCAGCGACTCGGTGTCGGTGCAGGCGTACCCGAACATCAGCCCCTGGTCGCCGGCCCCCTGGGCGTCGATCGAGTCGGTGGACCCGTGCCGGGCCTCGTAGGCGGTGTTCACGCCCTGGGCGATGTCGGGGCTCTGGGCGTCGATGGCCACCGAGACTCCGCAGGAGGCGCCGTCGAAACCCTTGGCCGACGAGTCGTAGCCGATCTCGAGGATCTTGTCGCGGGCGATCCCGGCGATGTCGACGTAGGCCTCGGTCGTCACCTCCCCGCAGACCATCACCTGGCCGGTGGTGACGAGGGTCTCGACGGCCACATGGGACTGGGGGTCCTCGGCGATCATCGCATCGAGGACGGAGTCGGAGATGGCGTCGGCGATCTTGTCGGGGTGTCCTTCGGTGACCGACTCCGAGCTGAACAGCCGGGCAGCGGGTGCGGGGAAGCTGGTGAGCATGCGTCAATCCTGACCGCGCGGCGAAGAGCCGCGCATCGTGGCCCTTGCCGGGCCGTGCGGGGGTTTCCCCTCAGGGGGCCAGCAGCGAACGGGCCTCGTCGAGGATGGCCTGTGCGGCCATCATCTTGGAGCCCATGACACGTCTTCCGGGTCCCTGCTGGCGGACCACGGTGACGTCTGTGCCGACCTTACCGAACACCCGTCCAGAGCTCACATCGTTGACCGCCAGCAGGTCGCAGCCCTTGCGCGCCAGCTTGGCCCGGGCCAGGGCCAGCAGCTCGTCGCGGTCGGGGGCGGTCTCGGCGGCGAAGCCGACGACCACCTGGCCGGGTGTGCGGGCGGCCGCCAGGCCGGCCAGCACATCGGGAGTCTGGATCAGGTCGAGGCTCATCCGGTCCCCGACGCGCCGGTCCCCCTCGTGCTTCTTGATCTTGAGATCGGAGACCGATGAGGGGGCGAAGTCGGCGGCGGCCACCGCCATCACGACGATGTCGGCGCCGGTGGCCTCGCGCCGCATCGCCTCGTCGAGGTCCTCGGTACTGGAGACGGGGACCTGTCGCACGCAGGAGGGCACGGGCACCTCGATGTGGGCCGTCACCATGGTGACGCGGGCGCCGCGTGCCGCCGCGTCGGCGGCCAGGGCCGCACCCATCCGTCCCGATGACGAGTTGCCCAGGTAGCGCACCGGGTCCAGGGCCTCGCGGGTGCCTCCCGCGCTGATCACCACGCGGCGTCCGGCCAGGTCCTGGCCGGCCATCGTCGGCGCGGCGGCGGGCTCGTCGAGCAGGAGGGCGGCCATGTCGGCCAGCTCGTCGGGTTCGGGGAAACGGCCCGGGCCCGAGTCGGGACCGGTGAGACGGCCGGTGGCGGGATCCTTGACGACCAGTCCGCGACGGCGAAGGGTGGCGACGTTGTCGACGGTGGCGGCGTTCTCCCACATGCCGGTGTGCATCGCAGGCGCCACCAGCACCGGCGCCCGGGTGGCCAGGACGGTGGTGGTGAGCAGGTCGTCTCCGGCACCGGCGGCGATCCGGGAGATGAGGTCGGCGGTGGCCGGGGCCACGATCACCAGGTCGGCCTGGTCGGCCAGCCGGACGTGCTCGACCCCGGGGACGTCCTCGAAGACCCCGGTGTGCACCTGCTCGCCGGACAGCGCCTCCCAGGTCGGACGGCCGACGAACTCCAGTGCGGAGCGGGTGGGGATGACATGCACCCGGTGACCCGCCTCCTTGAGGCGGCGCACCAGGTGACAGCACTTGTAGGCGGCGATACCGCCGCCCACGCCGAGGACGACGGTGGCCACGGCCGGATCAGGCCGGAGGGGTGAGATCGGAGAAGGGATCGTCCAGCTCGACGGCGGGGGCCTGCTGCGCGGCGGCGGCCTCGGCGGCGATCTCCTCGGCGTTCAGCTCATGGGTCTCGATGACGCCCGCCTGGATCTCGCGCATCGCGATGGACAGCGGCTTCTCGTTGTTGTTCGTCTCGACCAGCGGGCCCACGTTCTCCAGCAGGCCCTCGGCCAGCTGGGAGTAGTAGGCGTTGATCTGACGGGCGCGCTTGGCCGCGAAGAGCACCAGACGGTATTTGGAGTCGACGTGCTCAAGAAGCTGATCGATCGGGGGGTTGACGATGCCCTCTGCAGTGGTCTCGCTCAAGGAATGTCCTCACATGTGGATGGAGAATGCGCCAAGTGATGGCCTGGTCACAGACTCAGTAACTCTACCAATGATTCGACGGCATGTTCAACGGTGTCATTGACCACCACCGCGTCGAACTCATCGGCGCTGGCCAGCTCGGTCCGCGCGGTGCGCAACCTGCGCTCCTGCTGCTCGGGGGTCTCGGTGCCCCGGCCGATCAGCCGCCGGACCAGCTCGGCCCAGGACGGCGGGGCCAGGAAGACGTGCTCGGCCTGCGGGTAGGACTGGCGCACCTGCCGGGCCCCCTGCAGATCGATCTCCAGGACGACGGTGCAGCCACGTTCCACGGACTCCTCCACCAACCGGCGAGGAGTGCCGTAGCGATGGCTGTTGTGGACCACCGCCCACTCCAGCAGGCCGCCGGAGGCGACGAGCCGGTCGAACTGATCGTCGGTGACGAAGTCGTACTCCACCCCGTCGCGCTCCCCCGGCCGCGCCGGGCGGGTGGTCGCCGACCGTGACACGACGATCTCGGGACGGGCGCGCTGGAGGGCGGCGACGACAGTGCCCTTGCCCACGGCGGTGGGACCCGAGACCACCACGACCTGCGGCCGGCCCGTTCGGCGTCGACCTCTGGCGGCGGGGATGGCGGGCTCGGGTCCGGAGGCGATGAGCATGGCAGCCAGCCTAGAGCGTCGACAGTCTCCGGTGCAGGCCGGCTACTTGTCTGTGGGCGGGAACTCGGCCCGCAGACCGGCGGCCTGGTGACGCCCCAGCCCCCGAAGTCTCCTGTTGGGGGCGATGTCGAGGCGCTCCATGATCTCGCCTGCGCGCTTCTCCCCCACCCTGGGGAGCGACTTCAACAGGTCGACGACCTTGACATGGGCGAGGACGTCGTCCGCGGCCGCCTCGTCGAGGGCCTGTCCGAGACTGATCTGGCCGTTGCGCAGCCTCGCCTTGAGATCGGCCCGTGCCCGTCGCGCACGGGTGGCGGCCTCTCGGGCCGCGCTGAGCTGTTCCGGGGAGAGAGTGGGAATGGACACGTCTCTGCTCCAATCTGCGATCGGTTGACCTCCCGTGGAGTCCCGGGTGATGCCCGGTGATCGCAGAGTAGCGGCAGATACCACGGCTTCGCCGCTGGTCAGGCGCAATTGGCCGGTAATTGGATGTTTTGCCAGCCCTGCTGCCGCGGTGTTCAGCACGGCAGCAGGGCCCGGCGACGTTCAGCGCCCGGCGTCGGCAGGGGCCTCGGGGAGCCCCGGATCGCCGTCCTCCTGCCCGTTCCCGGCAGCGGCATGACGCCGGCCCTCGGACACGCCGGTCAGCAGGCCGTTGAGGAACGATGCGGAGTTGTCGGTCGAGAACTCCCCGCCCAGTTCCAGGGCCTCGGCGATGGCACTGGGGCCGGGCACATCGCTGAACAGGATCTCGTAGCCGCCGATGCGCGCCAGCACCCGGTCGACCCTGGGCATCCGGTCCAGCGTCCACCCCGCGGCCAGACGGGCGATGAGGGCCTCGTCGATATCGGCGAGGTGCTCCGAGACGCCCCGGACCAGGTCGGCGGCGAAGTCGCGCACCGGATTGTCGACCACCGTGGGGCGCAGTGCCAGCACGTCGATCGGGTCAGTGCCCATCAGATCGGCCTCGAAGAGGATGTCGAGGGCCTGCTTGCGGGCCTTCGAGCGGGTCGACAGGTCGGCGTGGACCTGGATGTCCCCGGAGATCCTCTCGGCCTCGATCTCGCCGATCCGCTCGATCTTCCGCGACGGGTCGGCGTCGTCCGTGTTCTCGTTCACGCGGTGCTGCTGGCTCACTTGTCGGACACGCGACCGAGGTAGTCACCGTTGCGGGTGTCCACCTTGACGGTCTCGCCCTCGCTGATGAACAGCGGGACCTGGATCTCGCGGCCGGTCTCCAGGGTGGCGGGCTTCGTGCCACCGGTGGAGCGGTCGCCCTGCAGGCCGGGCTCGGTGTAGGTGATCTTCAGCTCCACCGAGGCCGGCAGGTCGATGTAGAGGGCATTGCCCTGGTGCAGGGCGATGGTGGCCGTCTGGTTCTCCAGCATGAAGTCCTTGGCGTCGCCGACGGTCTCGGCGGGCACCGGGATCTGCTCGTAGCTGGACTCGTCCATGAAGACGTATGAATCGGCGTCCTGGTACAGGTACTGCATGTCGCGGCGGTCCACCTCGGCCGACTCCACCTTGGTGTCGGAGTTGAAGGTCCGGTCGACGACCTTGCCGGTCAGGACGTGCTTGAGCTTGGTGCGCACCACGGTGTTGCCCTTGCCCGGCTTGTGGTGCTGGAACCAGATGACCGTCCAGAGCTGACCGTCGAGGTCGAGCACGGTGCCGTTCTTGATGTCATTGGTGGAGATGACCACAGGTCGCTGCCTTTCGATGGAGCACGGGCTGCCAACGCAGCCCAGACCGGCCGATCCTACCTCACGGGTCATCCCCGCCGCACACCAGCGCGCTCCCCGGCCCCGACGAGCTGGTGGAGGCGGCCGTAGAGTGCCCTCCATGGCCTCCGGCACCGCACCCTCGATCCCCAGATCCCCTGCTCCCCCGCGGCTCGAGGAGCCCTCTGCGCCACGGACCGGGCTGCCCGGCCCCGACGAGCTGGTGGAGGCGGCCGACCTGTCGGGGGCGGACTGGTCGGCCGCGGTGCTCGAGGGGGTCGACCTGTCCGCGGTCGGAGCCCGGTCGATGAGCACCCAGCAGTGCTCCTGGGATCACAGCCAGTGGGCCGACGTCGCCCTGGACTCCTGCGACCTGGCAGCCTCCTCCTGGCGGGACTCGGGATGGCAGCGGACCCAGATGTCCGAGTGCCGGCTCACCGGGGCGGTGCTGTCGGGATGCAGCCTGGAGGATGTGTGGCTGCGCGGCTGCCTCCTCGACATGGCGCAGTTCCGGTTCGCCTCGCTGCGCCGCGTCCGGTTCAGCGGCTGCCGGATGAGCGGCGTCGACTTCACCTCGGCGCATCTGGAGGAGGTCGTCCTGACGGACTGCCGGCTCGACCGCGCGGAGTTCCACCAGGTGCGGATCACCGGCCGCAGGTCCTCGCGCGGTTCGCGTCCAGGGCCGGGCCTGATCATCGAGGGCGGCTCCATGGACGGCCTGGCCGGGGCCGACCAGCTTCGCGGCGCCGCCGTCGACCCGGTTCACCTCGACACCCTGGGGACACTGCTCGCCGGGGCCGCCGGGATCCGTCTGGAGCTGCCGGGCTGAGGCGGCCTACGGTCAGGAGTTCTGGCGCGCCGGTCGCAGGGTCGCGAAGCACTCCTGCAGCACGTCCTCGTCGGGTCCCTCGATCATCTGGACGTGGCCGGGGGCCCTCAGGCCCACGAAGCGCAGCACCCCACGACGGACCTTCTTGTCGAGATTCATGGTGGCGCGCAGCTCGGGCCACGGTGTCGCGTCGAAGGTGGTGGGCAGGCCCAGCGCCGCCATCACCGAGCGGGTCCGCTGCACCGTGTCGCCGGACCGCCCGATCTCACGGGCCGACAGCTCGGCGGCGAAGACCATCCCCACCGCGTCGGCCTCGCCGTGACGCCAGGTGAAGTGCTGGTGCGCCTCGATGGCATGGGCCAGGGTGTGGCCGTAGTTGAGCCGCTCCCGGCCCACCTCCGAGCCCCTCGAGGTCGACTCGGTGGGGTCTGCGGAGACCACCGAGGCCTTGACCCGCACCGCACGGGTGAGGACGTCGAAGAACTCGTCGGAGGCCGTGTCGAGCGCCCGGACAGGATCCTTCTCGATGACGTTGAGGATGACCGGGTCGTTGATGAACCCGCACTTGACGATCTCAGCCATCCCGGAGCGCACCTCCCGGACCGGCAGGCCGTCGAGAGAATCGGTGTCGCACAGCACCGCGGCGGGCTCATGGAAGGCGCCGACGAGGTTCTTGCCGGCGTCGATGTTGATACCGGTCTTGCCGCCGACGGCGGCGTCGGCCATTCCCAGCACGGTGGTGGGCACCTGGATGAGCCGCACCCCCCGCATCCAGGTCGCGGCCACGAACCCCGTCAGATCGGTGGTCGCTCCCCCGCCCAGGCCGACCACGACGTCGCCGCGGCCGAGCCCGGCCTCGGCCAGCCGGTCCCAGCATCCGGCCAGCACTTCCGGGGTCTTGGCGGCCTCGGCGTCGGGCACCTCGATGTCGACGACCTCGCCGACCAGCTCGGTGACCCTGGCGGCGAGATGGCTGACGGAGGCCGGGTGGATGAGCGCGACCCTGCTGCCCACGGCGAGCTGCTCGAGACCGGCCATCACCCCCGATCCGATGCGGACCTCGTAAGGTGCCGGGCCGTTGACCTCGACGACGCTCATGGACGTTCCTCTCTCAGACGGCGGGCGAGGGACCGGACAGTTCTGCGAGCCGGGTGCAGATCTCCTCGACGATCTGATCCGGGCGCAGCCGGTCGGTGACGATATGGATGTCGGCGGGAGCGGCGTAGACAGGGCGGCGTTCGGCCATCAGCCGGACCATCCGGGAATGCACATTGCCCATCAGAAGCGGCCGGGTGGCGTCGTTGAGCCCCACCCGCCCCGATGCGGTACGGGCGCTGACCTCCAGCCAGACGACGCACACCCGGGTGAGGGCCTCGCCGACAACCGGTGTCGCGGGCGCCCCGCCCCCCAGCGAGACCACCCCGCCGGCCGCCAGTTCTGCCAGGGTGTGCCGGGTCTCGAGTTCGCGGAAGCAGGGCTCCCCGTCGGTGACGAAGATGTCGGAGATCGGGCGCCCCTCGGCCTCCTCGATGACGGTGTCGACGTCGACGAAGCGGCGACCGAGCCGGGCGGCCAGCAACGGCCCGACGGTCGACTTGCCCGATCCCGGGGCACCGATGACGGCGACGACGGACGGCGCGCCGGTCCCACTCGTCACGGCATCGCTCAACTCGGTCTCACTCATGGGGCGCGATCCCCAGGTGCCGCTCGTCGATCCGCGCCAGGTAGGCGTCGCGGTTACGGCGGGTCTCGTCGAGCGAGTCCCCGCCGAACTTCTCGAGGGCGCACTCGGCCAGCACCAGGGCGACCATGGCCTCGGCCACCACGCCGGCCGCGGGTACCGCGGTGATGTCGGAGCGCTGGTGGTGGGCCCTGGCGGCCTCCCCGGTGAGGGTGTCGATGGTGCGCAGCGCCCTGGGCACGGTGGCGATGGGCTTCATCGCGGCGCGCACCCGCAGAGTCTCCCCGGTGCTCATGCCTCCCTCGGTGCCACCGGCGTGGTCGGTGATCCGGTGCACGCCCTGCCCGGTGGGCACGATCTCGTCGTGGGCGGCCGATCCGCGGCGCCCGGCCAGGGCGAAGCCGTCTCCGATCTCCACCCCCTTGATGGCCTGGATGCCCATCAGGGCCCCGGCCAGCCGGGCGTCCAGTCGCCGGTCCCCCTGGGAGTGGGAGCCCAGGCCCGGCGGCAGGCCCTCGGCCAGCACCTCGACGACGCCGCCCATGGTGTCCCCGTCGCGCCGGCAGGCCTCCACCTCCTCGATCATCCTGGCGGAGGTCCCGGGATCGGCGCAGCGCACCGGGTCGGCGTCGATGCGGGCCAGGTCGCCGGGGCGGGGGCGCAGCCCCTCGGGTGCGGCGACCGGGCCCAGCCGGACCACATGGGAGAGGATCTCGATGCCGAGGCCCTGGCGCAGGAAGGCCTTGGCGACGGCGCCCAGCGCCACCCGCGAGGCGGTCTCGCGGGCCGAGGCGCGCTCCAGGAGCGGGCGGGCCTCGTCGAAGTCGTACTTCTGCATGCCGGCCAGGTCGGCATGACCGGGACGCGGTCTGGTGAGGGCGGCGGCCCGCGCCCGGCCCTCCAGGTCGGCGGGGTCGACGGGATCCGGACTCATCACCTCGCGCCATTTCGGCCACTCGCTGTTGCCGATCCGGATCGCGATCGGCGAACCCAGCGTCTCCCCGTGCCGGAACCCGCACAGCAGGTCGAGCTCGTCGGCCTCGAAGGACATCCGGGCACCGCGCCCGACCCCGAGGCGACGGCGTCTCAGTTCCTCGGAGATCTCGGCGGCACCGACCCGGACGTGGCCGGGGATGCCCTCCATGGTGGCGACCAGAGCCTGGCCGTGGGACTCCCCCGCCGTCATGTAACGCAGCATGGCTCTACCCTCTCAGAATCTCAGGCGGGCGTTGAGGCCGTCTTGCGCAGCAGACCTCAGCAGCTCCAGCGGCACCTGCCGACCCGTCATCAGCCGCACCTGGTCGACGGCCTGGCCGGCCAGCAGGTCCAGCCCGTCCAGCACCGGGATCCCGGCAGCTGCCGCGGCGGCGGCCAGTGGGGTGGGCCACGGATCGTAGACGACGTCGAAGACGGCCCCGACACCGGCCACCAGACCCTCGGCGAGCGTCCTCAGGCTGTCGGCCGGAACCGTGGAGACCAGCAGATCGGAGCCCGACAGGCAGCCCGGCACGGCGTCGGCCAGCGGCACCCACTGAGCCTCCAGGCCGAGATCGGCCGCCAGCATCAGAGCCTGCGAGGAGCGCTCCAGAGATCGGGAGACGACGGTGAGGTCGCGGGCTCCCAGCTGCGCGGCCCCGGCGATCACCGATCGCGCGGTGGCCCCGGCACCCAGTACGGCGACCGAACCGGGCGCCGCCAGGTCGCGGGTGCGGCAGGCCAGCACGAATCCGGTGACGTCGGTGTTGGCCACCACCGGCGCGCCATCGGTGCGCACCCAGGTGTTGGCGACGCCGAGCCGACCGACCATCTCATCGGGTTCGCCCAGGGCCACCAGGTCGATCTTGTGGGGGGCCGTCACCGACAGTCCGCGCCAGGCTTCGTCGAGCCCGTCGACGAAGGCGGCCAGGTCTCCCGGCTCCACGTCGACGGCCTCGTAGCTCCAGTCAAGCCCGAGGCTGCGGTAGGCGGCGCGGTGGATCGCCGGCGACAGCGAGTGGGCCACCGGGTGACCCACCACCGCGCAGCGCCAGTAACCGGGCACGCTCAGCACTTCCCCTTGTGGGCCTGGCACCAGGTCTGGAACTTCTTGACATTCTTGTTGTGCTCGGCCAGTGTCTTGGCGAAGGCCGTGGTGCCCTTCTCGGGGTCCGTCACCACCCAGTACAGGTTGTCGGACTTGGTGGGAGACACCGAGGCCTCCATCGACTCGGCACCCGGATTGTTGATCGGGGTGGGCGGCAGCCCGGCCGTCACATAGGTGTTGTAGGGGGACTGCTTGCGCCTCTGCTCGTCGGTCGTGGTGAGCTTGCTGGTCGCGTTGTTGGCGTAGAGGACGGTGGCGTCGGACTCCAGCTTCATGCCCTTGGCGAGCCGGTTGTAGATGATCCCGGCGATCATCTTCTTGTCCTTGGCGTTGTTCCCCTCCTTCTCCAGGATGGAGGCGACCACAAGAGCCTGGTAGGGGGTGCGCTTGATGGTGCCGGCCTGACCGGTGAAGTTGATCGAGTTGCTCACCGTGACGAACTGCTTGGTCTGCTGCTGCAGGATCCCCAGGGCGGTCGGCTCGTCGGCCACCTCGTAGGTGTCGGGGAACATGAATCCCTCGGGATTCCCGTTGGCCCAGCTGGGCAGCCCGAGCTGCTTGACGTCGGCACGAGCCTTGGTGAACTGGGCCGCCGGCAGCTTGGTGCCCTTGGCGAGCACGGTGGTCTGCTCGGCCACCGTCAGGCCCTCGGTGAGGGTGACCCGGGTGTGCTGGATGTTGTTGGGATTCGCCAGGATCGCCAGCGCGTTGGCGGCGGCCATGTGGGTCTTGAGCTTGTACTGGCCGGCCTGGATCGTGGGATTCGTGCTGGCCTCGCGGACGGCCTTCTTGAACGCCTTCATCGACTTGACGACGTCGTTGTCCAGGAGGATGTCGCCCACCTCGGTGACCGATGCGCCGTCGGGCACCCGCACCATGACGGCCTTCTCCCCGTCGCCGAGGTAGTCGTCGGCGGTCCGGTAGGAGATGTAGGCGCCATGGGCCTTGTCGATGACGAACCAACCCCCTCCGACCAGCACGGTCAGGGACAGGATGACCGCGAAGGCCGACCTGAACCTGTACCAGAACTCCTTGCGCGGGTCCGGCTCCTCGTTGAACGATCCGCTCACCGGCGGTCTCCTTCCGCGCCCGAGGTGCGGGCTTGCTCCAACACGTGTTCCAGGATGGCCACGGCGGCGGCCTGGTCGATCACCGAGCGCTGGTGGCGTGCATCGCGCCCGGCCTCGTGCAGGGCACGCGCCGCGGTCCTGGTGGTCATTCTCTCATCCACGTAGCGGACCGGGATCGGCGCCACCGCCTCGGCGAGTCTGTCCCCGGCCCGGCGCACGTCGCGCGCGGCGATCCTCTCGGTGCCGTCCAGGGCCACCGGCAGGCCCATGACGATCTCCACCGGCTCGTACTCCGCGACGATCTCGCACAGCCTGGAGATGGGCCTGTCCCTGGTGGCCACCGTCTCCACCGGGTAGGCGAGGATCCCGCGAGGGTCGCAGGCGGCCACCCCGATCCTCGCCTTGCCCCAGTCGATGGCGATCCGTGTGCCGATCAGCTCCATGAACCGGCCGCCGACTCAGTGCAGCGCCGACAGCTCGGCGGCGACCAGTCTGAGGGTCTTCTCGGCTCCCGACAGGTCGGTGCCCGCCCCCTGGGCCATGTCGTCCTTGCCGCCGCCGCGGCCGTGGATCGGTGCGACGGCGGCGCGCAGCAGCGCCCCGGCCCTCGCACCCTTGGAGCGGGCGGTGCCGGTGGTGGCGACCACGATGGCGGGTCTGGTGGCCTCGCCGCCGATCAGGGCGATGACGGCGGGACGCTCGGCGATGCGGGCACGCACCTCGGTGGCCAGCCTGCGCAGATCGGCTCCGTCCACCCCGGCCACGGTGGCGGCGACCAGGTCGAAGCCGCCGGCCGGAGCCATTGAGGAGACCAGTCCGTCGACCCGTCCCAGAAGCTCCTTGGAGCGGGCCGCGGCCAGCTTGCGGTCGGCCTCCTTGAGATCGGCGACGAGCTTGGAGACACGGTCGGTGAGCTGGTCGGGCTGCACCTTGAGGATTCCGGTGAGCTCATTGACCAGCGTCCGTTCGGCCGCCATCTGGTGGAAGGCGTCGGTGGAGACCAGGGCTTCGACGCGCCGGGTGCCCGAACCGATGGACTGCTCCCCCAGCAGGTTGAGGATGCCGATCCGCCCGGTGGTGGGCACGTGGGTGCCGCCGCACAGCTCCCGGGACCACGGGCCGTTGAGCTCGACCATCCGCACGATCGGCGGGTACTTCTCGCCGAACATGGCCATCGCGCCCAGCGCCTTGGCCTGTTCCAGGGGCATCTGGGTGTCGGTGACCTCGAAATCGTCGTGGATCGCCTCGTTGCAGCGCTCCTCGATCTCGCGGCGCAGCTCGTCGGACAGCCCCTGGCGGGCGGAGAAGTCGAAGCGCAGGTAGCCGGGCTTGTTGTAGGAGCCGGCCTGGGTGGCCGAGGGGCCCACCAGTTCGCGCAGCGCGGCGTGGATGACGTGGGTGGCGGTGTGGGCCTGGCAGGCGCCGAACCGGTTGGCGGCGTCGACGTCGGCCTCCACCCGGTCGCCGACGGCCAGGTCGCCGTCCAGACGCACCTTGTGCACCACCAGCCCGGGGACCGGGCGCTGGACGTCGAGGACGTCCAGATCGAATCCGGAGGCGCGGATGACGCCGGTGTCGGAATCCTGCCCGCCCATCTCGGCGTAGAACGGGGTCTCGGCGAGTACGACCTCGACCACCGATCCGCTGGGAGCGCTGGTCACCGCGCGGCCCTCGGAGATGATGCCGGTGACGCTGGTGGGTACCGACAGGTCGGTGAAGCCGAGGAAGGGGGTCTCGCCCTGGGCCCGCAGCTGCGTGTAGGCCTCGGTGCTGGTGGTCAGCCCCTTCTTGGCGCGGGCGTCGGCCTTGGCGCGATCCTTCTGCTCGGCCATCAGCGAGTCGAAGGTCGCGCGGTCGACGTCCAGGCCCTGCTCGGCGGCCATCTCGAGGGTGAGGTCGATCGGGAAGCCGTAGGTGTCGTGGAGCTGGAACGCCTTCTGGCCCGACAGCGTGCCCGAACCGGCGGCGCGGGTCTGGGAGACCGCCGTGTCCAGCATCGTGGTGCCGGAGCTCAGGGTGCGCCGGAAGGTCTCCTCCTCGGCGGTGGCCGCCCCGATGACCCGCTCCCACTGGGTGAGCACGTCGGGGTAGGTGTCGGCCATCAGGTCCCGGGAGATCGGCAGCAGCTGCGGCAGCACGGGCTCCTCGACGCCGAGCAGCCGCATGGCGCGCACCACGCGGCGCAGCAGGCGGCGCAGCACGTAGCCGCGCGCCTCATTGCCGGGGGTGACGCCGTCGGTCATCAGCATGAGCGAGGAGCGGACGTGGTCGGCGACCACCCGCATCCGCACGTCGTCGTCATGATCGGCGCCGTAGGTCCTGCCGGACAGCTCGGCGGCCTTGGCGATGACGGGATACACCTGGTCGGTCTCGTACATGTTGCCCACGCCCTGCAGCAGCAGCGCGATGCGCTCCAGGCCGGCACCGGTGTCGATGTTGAGGCTCGCCAGTGGCCCGGAGATGTCGAAGTCGTCCTTGGCGCGCACCGTCGAGAGGTCCTCGGTCTCGAAGACGAGGTTCCAGATCTCCAGGTAACGGTCCTCATCGGCCTCGGGGCCGCCCTCGGCGCCGTAGCGGGGCCCGCGGTCGATGTAGATCTCCGAGCAGGGGCCGCCCGGGCCGGGGACGCCCATGTGCCAGTAGTTGTCCTTGAGGCTGCGGCCCTGGATGTGATCGGCGGGCACGCCGACCTCCAGCCAGGTCCGGCGGGCCTCGACGTCGCCGTCGGGGTAGTCGGGGTGGAAGCCGGGGCCGAGCACCGTCACCCAGATATCGGCGGGGTCGAAGCCGAAGCCGCCCTGGTCCTGAGGAGTGGTGACCAGCTCCCAGGCCCAGGTGATGGCCTCGTGCTTGAAGTAGTCGCCGAAGGAGAAGTTGCCCAGCATCTGGAAGAAGGTGCCGTGGCGGGTGGTCTTGCCGACCTCGTCGATGTCGAGGGTGCGCACGCACTTCTGGATGCTGGTGGCGCGCTTCCAGGGGGAGGGCTCCACGCCCATCAGGTAGTGCTTGAAGGGCACCATTCCGGCGTTGACGAACAGCAGGGTCGGATCGTTGTAGAGCAGTGAGGCGCTGGGCACCACGGCATGGCCCTTGCTCTCGAAGAAGTCGAGGAATCGCTGGCCGATCTCCGCTGTTCTCATGCCCGTCCTTGTAGGTAGTGCCCTTGCAGGTGCTCTCCGCGCGATGCGGTGGGACCGATCGACAACCCTACCGCGCCCCGTGGCCGGCGGTGAGGGCCGCACCACCGGCAGTGCCGCCGCCTGGGTTCGAAGGGGTTGGCCTCTCGCTCTAGTCGTCGAGCCCGAGCCGGGCACGGAGCTCAGCCTCCTTGGCGGCGGATTCCTGGGATGCCACCGAGATGAAGGCTCCGGCCTGGCCGACCAGATCGGCGACCCGCTCCGCGGCGCGCCCGGCAGCCGCGCGGACGTCCAGGCCGCTGTTGCGGACTGCGGGCAGCCGGGGGCCGGTGAGTTCCCCACGCCGCGCCGACCGCACCACCAGGACGGTGGCCGTCGCCGCTCCGGCGGCGGCCAGCGCACCGATCACCCAGCCGCGCCCGCTCATCGCGAATTCCTGACGCTCTTGCGCAGCTTGCCCGCGCGGCCGGCTGCGGTGGCCTTGCGCACGCCGTGGGCGAATCCGGCCACCTTCACCATCGGCGTCCCGACGGTCTCGGTGAAGACCTTCGACAGCTCGTTGGCCCGCCCCGACACCTCGGTGACGTGCTCGGAGACGGTGTGGACGTCGGAGGTGACCAGGCCGATCCTGCTGATCTCCTCGTTGGTGGCGGTGACGGTGCCCTTGAGCTCCTCGAGGATCGGGACGGTGGAGTCGTCGAGATCCTTCACCGCGGTGCGCAGCTGATCGAGCACGCCGCCGAACTTGATGAGCGGTACCGCGCACAGCGCCACCAGGGCGACGACTGCCAGGGCTGCGATGAGCCCGGCGATCTGACCAAGGGTCATGTTCTCTCCGTAGGTCGGGGTGTCGCGCCTCACTCTAGTGGCGCGGCCCGGCGCGGATGTCGGCTAGTGTGCCCTGGCATGGGACGGATGCGGACCACCACCACCGCAGTGGCGCTCGTGGTGCGCCGCATCGTCCGCGAGGTCGTCGCCGACCAGGTGCGCGAGGGACGTCTGCACACCCGGAGCCTGCCACGCGGCGTGAGGGTCATGTCGAGGCTGGGAATGGCGCTGTTCTGGCTGGTCGCCTTCCTGGCACTGGCGAGTTCGCTGCTGGGACTGCGCCACGACAAGGAGCTGGCCTCGGGTCTGGTGGACCTTCTGCTGTCGGTGTGCCTGGGGCTGCTCAACGTGTGCGCCCAGTCGATGGCGCGGGGCTGGAGGATCGCGGGCCTGCTGCTCTCGGCGACGTCGATGATCCCGCAGATGATCCTGCTGGCCATCATGGTGGGCACCGGTGGGCTCACCATCATCTCCCTGCTGGGCTGGATCGGGATCGCCGCGCTGGGGGGCTCCTTGGCGGTCCTCACCGTGTTCATCGTGATGCGCCCGGGCCTGCAGCCCTGGCGGCTGTGGCTGGCCGGGGCGGTGGGCGGCCTGGGCCATCTCACGGCCATGGTGATCGCCTGGGGGTTCCCGTTCGCGCGCTCGGTCAACGAGTTGTCGATGATGATCACCGACGTCGCCCTGCTGTTCGTCGCGGTGCCGCTGGCGGCGGCCTCGGGGATCTCCTTCGCCCAGGTGGCCACGGACACCGCCACCTGGACGGTACTGAGCGTGCGGGAGCTGCTGTCGCCGGCCGCCTGGGTGGTGGTGACGGCACTGTCCTGCCTGGGAGCCCTGACCGTCGCGGTGCTCCTGGGTCCGGGCCGCTGGGCCGTCGTCGCCACACTGGCCCACACCCTGGCCAGCGTCGGCCTGTGCGCCCTGGGGCTGCGGCTGGTCGGCCGCCCGGTCGATCTGCCGCGCCCCACCGCGCTGACCGCCGACCTGTCGGCCCGGGGCATGGCGTTCGGCGCCCTGATGTGCAGCTGGCTGCTGGTGCTCCCTCTCACGGTGATCCCAGGAGCCCCGCTGGCGCACATGCCGATGGGCATCATCGGAACTCTGGTGACCGCCGTGGCCCTGTCGGTGATGTGGCTGAGGGCGATCCGGCGACGCCGCGCGGTGATGGTGGTGCTGGCCCCGCCCATCTTCTGCGCCTGCATCTATTCGGCGGCGCAGCAGCTGCTGAGGTATCTGGGGGTCGGGACGCTGCCGGGGCTCCGAGGCTCGCTGACCGGGGCCGTGCTGGTGGTGCTGGCACTGTGCCAGGCGGCGATCTGGGCGCGGGCCGGCCAGTTCTCCCCGGATCGCGACCGTGGCCGGTGGGCGATCGTGACGATGGTGGCGGTCGAGGCCCTCATCTTCCCGCAGCGCGAATCGGTGGCCCAGCCCCTCGAGGCGATCGCCCAGGGCTCGGCGGTGGCGGTGCTGCTGGCGGGCCTGGTGTGGCGGGTGCTCACCGAGGCCGAGTACACCCACCGCGACTCCCCCCGGTTCCCGGCCCCTGCCAGGGCCCTGTTCTTCGTGAGCCAGGCGCTGCTGGCAGCGGTGTTCGTGCTGCAGAGCGTCGTCCTTCCCGATGCCATGGCCGGTGTGCTCGACCTCAACATGTGGGCCTCGGTGGTCGACTCGGTCGTCGGCCAGGGGGTGCAGATCGGCGTGGCGATGGGACTGCTGGCACTGGGCCGCTGGAGGGTGGATCCGATGGATCCCGCCGACGCCGTCGAGGAGGCCTCCATCGCCGCGATGCGCCGTCAGCGGCGCAGGCGCCTCAGCCGTCCCGCCTCCCCAGCAGGGCCCTGAGCTGCTCCCAGCGGGCGCCGATGCCGGCCTCGTTGCCGTGATCGGTGGGCCGGTAGTAGCGGGCCTCGGCCAGGTCGTCGGGCAGGTACTGCTGGGCGGCGACGCCGTGCGGGAAGTCGTGGGCGTACTTGTACTCGACGCCGTGGCCGAGGTCCGCGGCCCCCGAGTAGTGGGCGTCGCGCAGGTGGGCCGGCACCTCGCCGCCCCTGCCGGCGCGCACATCGGCCAGGGCGGCGTCGATGGCGGTGATCACCGCATTCGATTTCGGTGCGGTGGCGGCGGCGATGGTGGCCTGGGCCAGGTTGATCCGCGCCTCCGGCATGCCGATGAGCTGGACCGCCTGGGCGGCGGCCACGCAGGTCTGCAGCACGGACGGGGCGGCCATGCCGATGTCCTCGGAGGCCGAGATGATGAGACGCCGGGCGATGAAGCGGGGGTCCTCGCCGGCCTCGATCATCCGGGCCAGCCAGTGCAGAGCGGCGTCGGCGTCCGATCCCCGGATGGACTTGATGAAGGCGCTGATGACGTCGTAGTGCTGGTCCCCGCCCTTGTCGTAGCGCACCGCGGCGCGGTCGGCGGCGGTGGCGATGATCCCCGTGGTGATGGTGCCGGTGCCCGAGGAGGTGGCCCCGGCAGCGGCCTCCTCGAGGTAGGTGAGCACCCGCCGGGCGTCCCCGCCGGACAGTCTCAGCAGGTCGGCCCGGGCGTCGTCGTCGAGGGTGTACAGGCTGCCTTCGGGGGTGCGCAGGCCGCGCTCATCGGTCAGGGCGCGGTCGACCAGGGTGGAGACGTCGGCCTCGGTGAGGGGTTTCAGCGTCAGCAGCAGGGAGCGCGAGAGCAGCGGGGAGATCACCGAGAAGGACGGGTTCTCGGTGGTGGCGGCCACCAGCGTGACGATGCGATTCTCCACGGCGGGCAGCAGGACGTCCTGCTGGGCCTTGGAGAAGCGGTGCACCTCGTCGACGAAGAGCACGGTGGGCCGGCCCGTGGCCAGTTCCCGGCGGGCGGTGTCCAGTTCACGGCGGACGTCCTTGACGCCGGCGGTGACCGCGGAGATCTCCACGAAGCGGCGGTTTGAGGCCTGCGAGATGACGCTGGCGATGGTGGTCTTGCCAACCCCTGGCGGGCCCCACAGGAAGACGCTCATGGCAGCCCGGCCCTCGGCCAGCCGGCGCAGCGGGGAGCCGGGCGCCAGCAGGTGCTGCTGGCCGACGATCTCGTCGATGCTTCGGGGGCGCATCCGCACCGCCAGCGGAGCCGAGGGGTTGACGGCGTCGCCCAGGGAGCCGACGGCCGGCGACGGCTCGGGGGTGCCGATCGGGTTGCCGAAGAGATCCTCACTCATCGAGAAGGTGGGCCTCCAGCCTGGCCTGGTCGGTGGTGGTCCAGCCGATGCCGTGGAGGTAGCGGGGCACTCCACCCAGGCGGGAGTCGATGAGGTCCAGAGTGCGCTCCATGATCTCGGGCGGGGTGGACTGCTGCTCGTCCGAGTAGGCGCCCTGGGTGGCGGCTCCGGCCGCGGCGGCCCGGCCGAGGCTGGCGAGGATGCGGCCCAGCCGCTGGCTGGTGGCGGCGTAGTCGGCGACGATGTCCTCCCGCCCGGCGCCCAGCGTCGAGAGGACCAGGGCGATGATGGTGCCGGTGCGGTCCTTGCCGGCGGCGCAGTGGACGACGGTGGCGCCGCGGGCCCCGGCGATGACGCGCAGATCCTTCAGGACGGTGTCGGGCCGGCCCTCCAGGTAGTCCAGGTAGTGCTGCGAGGTGGCCTCGACGTGACTGATGACGGCGCTGGGATCCGGTGCTGCCTGCCACGGCGGCACGGCGCAGGCGGGATCGTCATCGGGGTACAGCGAGCCGGTGGTGACGCGTACTCTCGGGTCCTGCCGCAGCGGGCCCGAACCGATGCGGGTCAGCTCGAAGCTCGTCCGGAGGTCGATGATGTCGCTGACCTCCAGGTGGTTGACGAGGGTCTCGATGGACGCCGGGGGCAGCCTGTCCAGGTTGTCGGAGCGGATCAGCCGGTGCGGGGCGATGCGCCCTCCGTCGGCGGTGGGAGTCCCGACCAGATCCCTCATGTTGTTGACGCCGTCCAGATCGATCCAGCCGATCTCCCGAGGAGGGGTGGCCCGCATGGTGCTCATGGGCCCACCCTATCGGCGCCGGCCGACACCGCCCGCTCCCCTCAGCCCCAGCCGAGCTCGTGGAGACGGGCGTCGCCGATGCCGAAGTGGTGGGCCACCTCGTGAATGACGGTGACGGCGATCTGCTCGACGAGTTCCTCGCGGTTCCGGCAGAATCTGGTGAGCGGCCCGGAGAAGATGGTGATGACGTCGGGCGGCACGAACCCCCAGTTCGAATCGCGGGCGGTCAGCGGCACCCCCTCGTAGAGCCCGAGCAGACCGGGTGGCTGATCGGGGCCCGGCTCGTCGGCGATCTCGATGACGACGTTGTCGATCGCTGTTGCGAGCCGTTCGGGGATCCGCGCCAGGGCGTCGTCGATGCAGGCCTCGAAATCGGCCTCGGTCATCCCCATGTCACCGTTCATGAATCGTCGTCACCGAGACCGATGGGCGCCCGGGTGCCCACGGCGCCGGATGCAGAGACGGTCGGCGCGTGGCATCTGCGCTCCGCATCGGGGCTCGCCCCGGGAAGCGAAAATGTGCTCCGGGTCGGCACTTCCACCCACCCTCGCCAGTGCAGCGCCAAGTGCACCCCCCGGATCGGCCTGGCCGGTGTTCTCATCCCATCCGTGCGCCATGGCCTCAGTGATCTCATCGGCGGACATCAGACGGGCAAGATCCTCGGGAAGCACTCCCGACGCGACCGCCGCCTTCACCAACCCCTCCGCAGCCACCGGGGGAAGGTAGTCCCACGGCTCGAGGCCGTACCTGTCGACCGTGTCCTCCAGGAGAGCGAGGAGATCCCAGATCTGCTGGGTGATGGAGTCGTCCAGTTTCCCACTTGCCACCAAGGCGTTGACCGCGTCATAGATCCGATTGCTGGTACGCGGTCCGATGGCGATCACTTCGATCAGCCCGGTGCCCTGGGCGGACACGGTTGACCGGAAGACGATGCGGTGGTCGCCCGAGAGCGTGCTCGCGGTGTTCAATCCAGCAAGGTGATCGGCCGCGCTCCGGTTCGACAGTGGATGTTTTCCCCACGGTCGACGGAACAGCGTCGTCAGATCGTCGAGGAACTCATCCTGCTCCGACGCAGTGAGGTTGTCGGCGATCCACTCAATCGCCTCGTCCGAGATGACCAGTTCAGCCTGGTCGTCCGGAAAACGCTCACCGGAGCGCATGGAGACGGGCCCGGGCATCGTCGATGCTGCGGAACTCCGACCGATCAGCGACCAGATCGGCCACCCCTGACACGAGACGGTCGGCCGCAGTCCTCAGTGCACGGACCAGTTCGTCGTAGTGCTCGGGGCTCATCACCACCGCTGTCTCTCTGCCATGGTTGGTGAGGATGACAGTGCGCTCGCCTGCCTGATCGGCAAGGTATCCCGCGCCCTTCTTGGTCGCCAGCGTGGCCGGCATGCGGAGCGGTTCAGTCATGACGCAAGTCTAGCAGGGGATGCCTGAAAACTTCGAACTTTTGTCGCGTGTCACAGGGCGCTCCAAGCGTGCCGACGCCCCGCGGTCGTCCCAGATTGCAGGAACGACGACGGGGCGCTGCCACAGGACCCTCGGATCAGGCTTTGGAATCCTGGTCCTCGCCCTTCTTGACGGGCTTGGCGTCGACCCCTGCCTCGCGGCGCTGGGCTGCGGTGATGGGCGCCGGGGCCTGGGTCAGCGGGTCGTAGCCGTTGCCGGTCTTCGGGAAGGCGATGACGTCGCGGATCGTCTCGAAACCGCCCAGCAGCATCACCAGGCGGTCCAGGCCGAAGGCGATACCGCCGTGCGGCGGGGCGCCGAACTTGAAGGCGTCGAGCAGAAAGCCGAACTTCTGCTGAGCCTCCTCGGCGCCGATCCCCATCACCTGGAAGACCCGCTCCTGGACGTCACGGCGGTGGATACGGATCGATCCGCCGCCCACCTCGTTGCCGTTGCACACGAAGTCGTAGCCGTAGCTCAGGGCCGATCCCGGATCGGTGTCGAAGGTGTCGAGGCACTCGGGCTTCGGGCTGGTGAAGGCGTGGTGGACGGCGGTCCACTCCCCCGCCCCGACGGCCACGTCACCCTCGGCCTCGGCCTGCCTGGTGGACTTGAACATGGGGGCGTCGACCACCCAGCAGAAGGCCCAGTCGGCGGGATCGTAGAGGTTGCAGCGCTGCCCGATCTCCAGACGGGCGGCACCCAACAGCTCCTGGGAGGAGGTGCGGGGGCCGGCGGCGAAGAAGATCGCGTCGCCGGGCTGCGCGCCGACCTTGCCTGCGATCCCGGCCTTCTCGTCCTCCGAGATGTTCTTGGCCACCGGGCCGGCCAGGGTGCCGTCGTCGCCGACGGTGATGTAGGCCAGTCCCTTGGCGCCGCGGGTGCGCGCCCACTCCTGCCAGGCATCGAACTGGCGGCGCGGCAGCGAGGCCCCGCCGGGCATCACGACGGCGCCCACGTAGGGCGCCTGGAAGACCCGGAAGGGGGTCTCGGCGAAGAAGCCGGTGACCTCGGTGATCTCATTGCCGAAGCGCAGGTCGGGCTTGTCGGAGCCGTACCGGTCCATGGCGTCGCGCCAGGTCAGGCGCGGCATCGGCCGGGGCATCTCGACGCCGATGAGTTTCCAGCACTCGGCCATCACCTCCTCGGCCAGGGCGATGACGTCGTCCTGGTCGACGAAGCTCATCTCGATGTCGAGCTGGGTGAACTCGGGCTGGCGGTCGGCACGGAAGTCCTCGTCGCGATAGCAGCGGGCGATCTGGTAGTAGCGCTCCATGCCGGCGACCATCAGCAGCTGCTTGAACAGCTGGGGGCTCTGCGGCAGGGCGTACCAGGAGCCGGGTGCCAGGCGGGCGGGCACCAGGAAGTCGCGGGCCCCCTCGGGGGTCGAGCGGGTCAGCGTAGGGGTCTCGATGTCGTAGAAGGCGTGGCGGTCCAGCACCTCGCGGATCTTGTGGGTCACCTGGGAGCGCAGCACCAGGGCGTCGTGCTGGCGGGGACGGCGCAGGTCCAGGTAGCGGTAGCGCAGCCGGGCGTCCTCGCCGACGGTGACGTGCTCGTCGATCTGGAAGGGCAGCGGGGCGGCCACGTTGAGCACCTCGAGCTGCGAGATGGCCACCTCGATCTCGCCCGACGGCAGGTTCGGGTTGGCGTTGCCCTCGGGTCGTGGCTCGACGACGCCGGTGACCTTGATGCAGTACTCGTTGCGCAGGTCGTGGGCCCCCGAGGAGGCCAGGATCTCGTCGCGGATCACCACCTGGGCCAGTCCGGAGGCGTCGCGCAGATCGATGAAGGCCACGCCGCCGTGATCGCGCCGGTGGCCGACCCAGCCGGCCAGGGTCACCTCCTCGCCGATGTCGCTGGCTCGCAGGGTGCCTGCCTCGTGGGTTCGCAGCACGGACGTGATCCTTCCTTTGTCGGGGCCACGCATAGACGGTGCGGGCCTTCGCCCGAGCCTATCCCACCTCGGGGAACCACTCGGAGATCTGGGTTCGGATCGCGTCATTGCCGACCGCCCGGGTGTGGTGCTCGACGATCCAGTCGCTCAGCGATCCCCCGGCGGACTCGTCGGCTGCCCGGCGCGCCGCATCGGGATCCGAGAGCACCTCCGTCAGCATCTCGGCGGCCTGGTCCTCGGTGGCGTACAGGTAGGGGTAGAAGGCCGGCACCAGGCCGGCCGCCCAGGGAAGGTGCGGGAAGATGCCGACCGCCCCGGCCAACAAGGCCTCCAGGTACTCCAGGCCGTAGGCCTCCTCCCGGGCGGTGGCCACGAAGGCGGTGGTCCGCGCCAGCGACTCCCAGTACTCCTCCCGGTCGCCGAACAGGGGCGAGAGCTTGGCCCAGCGCGGGGCCGACATCTTCATCGCCAGGACGCTGGCCAGGTCGCGCTGCACCAACCGTCCCTCCATCCGCAGGGGCACCTTGTCGGCGACCTGCTTGACGATCCGCAGGAAGGTCTTGGGCTGCTTGGCGTCCGAGAGCCGGATCGCCGGGTACAGCACCACCGGCACCTCGGGATCGCGATGGGCCTTGAGCAGGTCGGAGCGGATACCGGGCTGGAACCACGCCACCCGGGCCTGGTGGGCCAGCGGGGAGATGGTCCAGCGGCGCACGATCTCGCTCACCTCGCCGGCGGTCCGCTCCCCGGAGCACAGCGTCGGGAAGAGTGCGAAGGACAGGCCCATCGCGGCGAAATTCACCTTGTGGTGGTAGTGGGAGGGGGGCAGCCACTGAAGGTTGAGGATCCGGGGCTCGGCGCCGTGGCGGTGGAGGATCTGGAAGACGCCGACGGAGTCGAGCACGTCCAGGTTGACGACGAGATCCCGCCGGGCGTCGAGGCTGCCCAGGCGTCGCATCTCGAAGCCTTGGCACTGGCGGTCCCGGTCCCCGACCATCACCGCCCCCGGGTAGATCTTGAACAGTCTCTCGACCAGCGCGGCACCGCCACCGCCGCCGATGAAGCGTCCCTGTTCATCGACCACCGGCTCGTCGTCGAGGTATCCGTACTTGATGGCAATCGTCATGGAGAACCCCTGGGTTTCAGGCGCATCGTTGCGCGTTGTCCCAGACTCTAGCCGTGGTCAGGCACCGGTCGCAGCAGACCTGGCGGGTTCAGCCAGGATTGCTGCGCGAGGTCATCGCCGACCGGGGTCCGCGGGCCTGTCGGGGACGGGGCCGGTGAGCACCCGCTGCAGCTCGGGGGCCTCGCGGGCCACCAGCCTCTCCCCGTCGATACGGGCCAGGGCGTCCAGGCCGACGACATAACGGGTGGTGAACAGGCCGAGCAGCCGCGACAGTGCGATGGTGGCCCGCAGCCGGGCCTCCTCTGCGTCGTAACGCTCCTCAAGGATCTCGACCACCGGGTCGATGAGCAGGTGCTGGTAGAACCCGCGGACCTGTTCGAAGGCGTTGGGCTGGGTGATCATGGCCTGGATGAGGCCCTGAAGGGTGGCTGAGCCGCGCTCGGTGAACTCGCCCACGTGACCGTCCCAGGCGCTCACGAAGGCCCTGATCAGGGCTTCGCCGAGATGGTCGGGGTCGCAGTCGGCGCAGACCCGCTGGATGAGGCGGTGCGGACCGCTGGGCAGCGCCATCACCTCGTTGTAGAGGTCCTGCTTGGTACCGAAGTAGTAGCTGATGAGGGAGGTGTCGACACCGGCCTCACGCGCGATCTGGCGCAGGCTCACCGCGCTGAAGTCCGAGTCCAGGAAGAGCCTGCGGGCCGCCGCGAGAATCGCCGAGCGGGCCTCCCCGGACTCACTGCGCGGGCCGCGGCGCGTCCTGCCGGGTCGCGCTGTGGTGGTCATGTCCGAAGGGTACGTCCACCCCCTTCACAGGAAATAAGGGGGGTGCCTGCAGGTCCGGATTTCCATGGTGTTGAAATAGACCCATGGACGCAGTGCGCGCGGAGTTTCGGATGGGCCTGGACATCGGTTCCACAACGATCAAGGCGGCCGTCTTCGACGGCGATCCCCTCAACGGGGCGTCGATCGTCTTCGAGGACTACCGAAGACACCATGCCGATATCACGGCAGCCATCGCCTCCCTGCTGGCAGACGCCTCGGCGGCACTGCCCGACGCCATGGTGCGCGTCTCGGTCACCGGATCGGCCGGCCTGGGCACCGCCGACGCCCTCGACGTCCCCTTCATCCAGGAGGTGATGGCCGAGACGGCCGCGGTCCAGCACTGGAACCCCGACGCCGACGTGCTGCTGGAGCTGGGCGGCGAGGACGCCAAGATCACCTACCTCAAGCCCGTCCCCGAACAGCGCATGAACGGGTCCTGCGCCGGCGGCACCGGAGCCTTCATCGACCAGATGGCCACCCTGCTGCACACCGACGCGCCCGGACTCAACGACCTGGCCCTGCACGCCACCACCACCCACCCCATCGCCTCGCGCTGCGGCGTCTTCGCCAAGTCCGACCTGCAACCACTGATCAACGAGGGGGCCCGCCACGAGGACCTGGCCGCCTCGGTGATGCAGGCCGTGGCCACCCAGTGCATCGCCGGGCTGGCCTGCGGCCGTCCGATCCGCGGCCAGGTGATCTTCCTGGGCGGGCCGCTGCACTTCATGCCCAGCCTGCGCAAGGCCTTCGGCAAGGTGCTCGACGGCAAGGTCCGGGAGTTCGTCACCCCCGATCGCGCACAGCTGTACGTCGCCATGGGTGCGGCTCTCAAGGCCGAGTCGGCGCCTCAGAGCCTGGCCGATCTGGCCCGCCGGGCGAGGACGGCGCGCACCGAGACCGGCCTGAGCCAGTCGATGCCGCCACTGTTCCACGACCAGGCCGAGCTCGACGCCTTCGGTGCCCGCCACGCCCGCACCAAGCTGCCCACCCTTCCGCTCTCTGCGGCCCGGGGAGACCTCTTCCTGGGCATCGACGCCGGCTCCACCACCATCAAGTCGGTGCTGCTGGACGAGTCCCTGACCATCGTGGCCTCCCACTACGCCTCCAACGAGGGCGATCCGGTCAACGCCGCGGTCTCGATCCTCGCCGACCTCTACGACACCCTGCCCGACGGGGCCCGGATCGCCCGCACCTGCACCACCGGCTACGGCGAGGGGCTGGTCAAGGCGGCGCTGGGAGCCGAGGACGGCGAGGTGGAGACGATGGCCCACTACCGGGCCGCCGAGCACCTGTGCCCCGGCGTCACGTCGATCATCGACATCGGCGGCCAGGACATGAAGTACCTCAAGGTCTTCGACGACTGCATCGATTCGATCAGCGTCAACGAGGCCTGCTCCTCGGGCTGCGGATCCTTCCTGCAGACCTTCGCCGCCGGCATGGACACCGACATCCGGAGCTTCGCGCAGATGAGCCTGCTGGCGGCCCACCCGGTGGACCTGGGCAGCCGGTGCACCGTCTTCATGAACTCCTCGGTCAAGCAGGCCCAGAAGGAGGGCGCGACCCCCAACGATATCGCCGCAGGGCTGTCCTACTCGGTGGTGCGCAACGCCCTCTACAAGGTCATCAAGCTCACCGATCCCGCCCAGCTGGGCGAGCGGGTCGTCGTCCAGGGCGGCACCTTCCTCAACGACGCCGTGCTGAGGGCCTTCGAACTGCTCACCGGCCGCGAGGTCGTCCGCCCGAACGAGGCGGGACTGATGGGCGCCTACGGTGCGGCGCTGACCGCCCGCGCCCGGTTCCACGACGGCGAGCAGTCCACCGGCCTGGGGCTGCGCGACCGCTCCGAGCTCGACGGCTTCGCCGTGGAGACCCACCGCGACGACTGCACGCTGTGCCAGAACCACTGCCAGCGCACCATCTCCACCTTCTCCGACGGCCGGATCTTCGTCTCCGGAAACCGCTGCGACCGCGGCGCCGAGGTGGACAACCGGGCCGCCGCCCGGCGTCCCAAGTCCGAACTGCCCAATGTCTTCGAGGAGAAGTACAAGAGGCTGTTCTCCTACCGCCGTCTCACCGCCAAGAAGGCCTTCCGCGGCGACCTGGGCCTGGCCCGGGCGCTCAACATGTACGAGAACTACCCGTTCTGGTTCACCACCCTCTCGGCCCTGGGCTACCGGGTGATGATCTCGGGCCGCTCCTCCCACGCGCTGTTCGACAAGGGCATGGAGTCCATCGCCTCCGAGAACATCTGCTACCCCGCCAAGCTCAACAACGGCCACATCCAGGACCTCATCGATCGTGGCGTCAAGAGGATCTTCGACCCCTGCATCCGCTTCGAGCAGGCCGAGGTGGGAGACGCCGACAACCACTTCAACTGCCCGGTGGTGGCCTCCTACCCCGAGGTGATCCGCGCCAACGTGGAGGACCTGCGGGAGAAGGATGTGGAGCTCATCTCCCCCTTCCTGTCGCTGTCCGACCGCGACAAGCTGGCCGAGCGGCTGGCCGAGGTCTTCGCCTCGGACGGGGTCGGCGTCGAGGAGGCCCGTGACGCACTGGACAAGGGATTCGCAGAGGACGAGGCGTTCCGCGCCGACGTGCGAAAGATGGGCGAGGACGCCCTGGCCTATATGGCCGAGCACCACGTCCCCGGCATCGTGCTGGCCGGACGCCCCTATCACGTCGACCCCGAGATCCACCACGGCATCCCCGAGATGGCCAACTCGCTGGGGCTGGCGGTGCTCACCGAGGACTCGGTCGCCCACCTGGGCGCCGATCTGCTGGAGCGCCCGCTGCGGGTGCGCGACCAGTGGATGTTCCACTCCCGGCTCTACCAGGCCGCCGCCTTCGTGGCCTCCCGCAAGGACCTGGAGATCGTCCAGCTCAACTCCTTCGGCTGCGGGCTGGACGCCATCACCACCGACCAGGTGCGCGAGATCATGGCCGCCCGCGACCGGATCTACACCACTCTCAAGATCGATGAGGTCTCCAACCTCGGTGCCGCCCGGATCCGGCTGCGCTCCCTGCAGGCCGCCTCGAAGGACCGCACCAGCCATGAGCGGCCGGAGATCAACCATCACCTGTCGGACGAACGGGTGCCCTTCACCAAGGAGATGCGCACCACCCACACGATCCTGGTGCCCCAGCTGGCCCCTTACCAGACCTCCCTCATCGAGGCGGCTCTGCGGGCCTGCGGCTACAACGTCGAGGTGCTGGAGACCGCACCGAAGTCCGACATCGAGTACGGCCTCTCGCTGGTCAACAACGACGCCTGCTTCCCCGCCATCGTGGTCATCGGCCAGCTGGTGAGCGCCCTGAAGTCCGGTAAGTACGATCTGGACCGCACCACCCTGTTCCTCACCCAGACCGGTGGCATGTGCCGGGCCACCAACTACATCGCGCTGCTGCGCAAGGGACTCAAGGACGCCGGTTTCGGCCGCATTCCGGTGATCGCCGCCAGCCTGCAGGGCATCGAGGACAACCCCGGCTTCTCGCTCACCGCGCCGCTCGTGCACAAGGGCGTCCAGGCCATCTCGCTCGGCGACCTGCTGCAGAAGGTACACCTTCGCACCCGCCCATACGAGGCCGTCGAGGGGTCCTCCACCGCGCTCATGAAGCGCTGGACCACGATCTGCCGGGAGCACTTCCTGGAGGGCGGGCGCTCGAAGACCCTGGGAGCGCGGACCTCCTACAAGAAGCTCATCCGCGGCATCGTCGACGACTTCGAGGCTCTGGAGCTGCGCGACCTGCCCCGCAGACCGCGGGTCGGTGTGCTCGGCGAGATCCTCGTGCAGTTCCATCCCGACGCCAACAACCACATCGTCGACACCATCGAGTCCGAGGACTGCGAGGCGGTGCTTCCGGGCCTGATGTGGTTCGTCTACAACTGCCTGTCCTCGGGCGACTACAACTACCAGACCTTCGGCACCGACAAGTGGGGCCGCCACATCAAGAAGGCCTTCCGGTCCCTGCTGCTGCAGTACCAGAAGCCCATCGACGCCGCGCTTGCCGCCAGCACCCGGTTCGAGGTCTCCACCCCCATCACCACCTTGATGGACGAGGCACAGAAGGTGGTGCAGCTGGGCAACCAGTCCGGCGAGGGCTGGTACCTGGTGGGCGAGATGGTCGACATGATCCGCGAGGGGGTGCCCAACATCGCCTGCGTGCAGCCCTTCGCCTGCCTGCCGAACCACGTCACCGGTCGCGGCATCTTCCGCGAGATCCGCCGCCAGTACCCGCAGGCCAATGTGGTGTCCATCGACTATGATCCGGGCGCCTCCCAGGTCAACCAGCTCAATCGCATCAAGCTGATGGCCGCCACCGCCCGGGACCGCAACGCCGCCGAGCAGGAGATGCCCACCTCCCCGGCGACCGCCCCCGCGGCGATGGAGACCGCGGGGGTCTGAGGCTCAGCTCACCACTGGCCGATGACGCCGGGGCGAAGATCCTCGGCGGGCGGGTTCCAGGTCTGCGCGTCGGCGGAGATCTGGTCTCCCGAGCGGATGTCCTTGACCTCGTCTCCACCCTGCTGGTCTCGCCCGCCGGGGAACCACACGAAGGGGATGCCGCGCCGGTCGGCATGCTTGATCTGCTTGCCGTACTTGTCGGCACCGGGCGCCACCTCGCAGGCGATGCCGCGGGCGCGCAGGGATGCGGCGACGCCCTCGGAGACGTCGCGCTCGTCCTCGGTGTTGACGGCCACCAGCACGGCGCTGGGCACGGTGCGGGTGGAACCGAGCCGGCCGCGGGCGATCATCGGGGCCAGTAGCCGGGTGAGCCCCAGCGAGATGCCGACGCCGGGGTAGGTGTGCTTCTCGTCACTGGCCAGGGCGTCGTAGCGGCCGCCCGAGGACACCGACCCCATGGACTCGTGGCCCACCAGCTCGGTCTCGTAGACGGTGCCGGTGTAGTAGTCCAGGCCGCGGGCGATCTTGAGGTCGGCGACCATCCGGCCGGGCACGGCCCGGTTGACGGCGGTGACCACCCGGTCCAGGGCGTCCAGGCCCTCCTCCAGCAGGTCGTTGGTCACGCCCAGTTCGCGGACAGCGGCGATGAAGGAGTGGTCGGCCGAGGAGATTCCTGCCAGGGCGACGCACCTGTCGGCCTGGGTCTCACTGAGCCCGAGCTCCTCGGTGAGCAGCTCGTGGACGGCCGCCGGGCCGATCTTGTCGTACTTGTCGACCCGCTGGAGGACGCCGGCCGGCTCCTCGATGCCCAGCCCGCGGTAGAAGCCCTCCGAGAGCTTGCGGTTGTTGACGTGCATGAGCACCGGCGGGAAGCCCAGCTCGGTGTGGAGGCGCTCCAGGGCCTCCAGCATCACCAGCGGGGCCTCGACGTCGTGGTGGGCGGCCAGGGTCTGCGAGCCGACGATGTCGATGTCGGCCTGGGTGAACTCGCGATAGCGGCCCTCCTGGGGACGCTCGCCGCGCCACACCTTCTGGATCTGGTAGCGCCGGAAGGGGAACTGCAGATGCCCGGCGTTCTCCAGCACATAGCGGGCGAAGGGCACCGTGAGGTCGAAGTGCAGGCCGAGTCGGTCCTTGTCCTGGCGGGCCTCGTGCTCGTCGGCCTGGAGCCGGCTGACGACGTAGACCTCCTTGTCGATCTCGCCCTTGCGGGTCAGCGACTGCATCGTCTCGACGGCGCGCGTGTTGACCGGTGCGAAGCCGTGGAGCTCGAAGGTCTCCTCAAGGATCCGAATGACGTGGTTCTCCACCATCTGTCCCTGGGGCAGGAACTCGGGGAAACCGGACAGTGGCTTGAGGCGGGCCATGAATCTTCCTTCGGTGTCGGAATGTGTCGAGGATCGGGGGTCAGCGGGTCGGGGCGTGCAGGTACGGGTTGGCGGCCCGCTCGGCGGCCATGGTGGTGGGTCCGCCGTGGCCGGGCAACAGGTGGGTGGCGTCGTCCAGGGGCCACACGACCTCCTCGAGGCTGGTGGCCATCACCGCCGGATCGCCGCCCGGCATATCGGTGCGCCCGACCGATCCGGCGAAGACGACGTCTCCGGACAGTACGACGGGCCCGTGCTCGGCGTCGACCAGCCGGATCATCGAGGAGCCCGGGGTGTGGCCGGGGGCGTGCAGGAATTCCAGGTCGAAGCCGGCCAGCCGGTGGTGGGAGTCGGGGGCGACGTCGATCACCTCGTCGGGCTCAGCCAGACTGGTCGAGCCGTAGAACTCCATCAGCAGGGGTGCGGCGAAGTCGGCCAGGCCCTCCATCGGCTCGGACAGCAGGTTGCGGTCGTCGACCGGGCAGAACACCGGGACGTCATATCTGCGACCCGCCTCGCGGGCGGATCCGACGTGGTCGATGTGGCCGTGGGTGAGGGCCACCGCGACGGGGCTCAGGTGATGGGCCGCCAGCCCGGACGGCAGGGTCTCCATGGCCCCCATGCCCGGGTCCACGATGACGCAGTCGGACCCCTCGGCGGCTGCCAGGAGGTAGCAGTTCGCCTGGAAGGGACCCGTTACGAAGGAGGCGATGAGCACAACCGCCACCATATCGGGCAAGATGGGCCTATGAGTCATGCAGCGGGTCCGCAGTCATTCGGTCGGGTCGACGACGACGGGACCGTCTATGTCCGTACCTCCGAGGGGGAACGGGCTGTGGGACAGGTCCCCGACGTCTCCGGCGAGGAGGCATTGGAGTTCTTCGTCCAACGGTTCAGGTCACTGGAGACGGAGGTGGACCTGCTGGAATCCAGACTGACGTCGGGGACGTTGACCCCCGAGAACGCCCGGAAGACGGCGGTCAAGCTCCGTTCCTCGATCTCCTCGGCCAACGCGGTCGGCGATCTCGCCGGCCTGGTCTCCAGAGTGGACGCTCTGGCCCCCGACATCGAGGCCAAGGCCGAGCACAAGCGGGAGCAGAAGGCCGAGGCCCAGGCCGCGGCCAGGGCCGCGAAGGAGGAGATGGTCGCCAGGGCCGAGGCCATCGCCGCAGGAAACGACTGGCGCGGCGGGGTGAACAAGTTCCGCAACCTGCTCGAGGAGTGGAAGAAGCTGCCGCGGATCGACCATGCCACCGATGACGCCCTGTGGCACCGCTTCTCCAGCGCCCGGACCACCTACACGCGGCGTCGCAAGGCCCAGTTCGCCGAGCAGAACGCCCAGCGGGACCAGGCCCGTCGGGCCAAGGAGGCCATCATCGAGGAGTCCCGCCCGTTGGCGAACTCCACCGACTGGGGCCCCACCGCCCGCGATTTCCGCGATCTGATGGCCCGTTGGAAGGCCGCCGGTCCCGCCCCCCGCGAGGTCGACGACAAGCTGTGGAAAGAGTTCCGGGCCATCCAGGACACCTTCTTCAACGCCCGCACGGCGGCCATGAACGAGCAGGACGAGGAGTTCCGCGGCAACCAGACCGCCAAGGAGGAGCTTCTGGACGCCGCCGAGCACCAGATCCTCCCGGTCTCCGACATCGCCGCCGCCAAGGACCAGTTCCGCGCCTTCCTGGAGAAGTTCAACGAGATCGGCAAGGTGCCCCGCGATGCGATGCGCCGCATCGACGCCCGGGTCCGCGACCTGGAGCAGAAGGTCCACTCGGCCGAGCAGGCCGAGTGGAAGCGCACCGATCCGCAGGCCCGCGACCGGGCCGCCGACACGGTGAACATGCTCAGCGTCCAGATCGAGAAGCTGGAGGCCGATGCCGCCAGGGCGGAGGCCGCGGGCAAGGAGAAGGACGCCCGGAAGACCCGGGAGTCGATCGAGACCTACCAGACCTGGCTCGCCCAGGCGAAGAAGGCCCTGGACGAGTTCAGCGGCTGATCGTCAGCCGGCTGTCCTGATCCGGACGTCACGACCGCCCGACGATGAGGGCCCGCAGGGCCCCTGCGTCGTCGGGCAGGTCGACGACGTGGCGCGGGAGCTCCTCCAAACCCTCGAAGCGGGCCGGGCACTCGGGGACCCGCCCGGTGGCCTCGGCGATAGTGTCGGTGAACTTCACCGGCAGGGCGGTCTCCAGCACGATCATCGGGATTCCCGGTTCGAGGTGGCGGCGCGCCACGGTGACGGCGTCGGCGGTGTGCGGGTCGATGAGCACCTGGTCGCGATCGAGCACCTGCGCGATGGTGGCCAGCCGGTCGGCATGACGAGAGGATCCCGACACGAATCCGAATCTGGCCCTGATCGACTCGAACTCTCCGGTGCCGGCCAGGGAGAAGCTCCCCCGCTGCGCCAGCTGATCGCCGAACAGGTCGCGGATCCGCTCGGCGTCGCGGCCCAGCAGGTCGAAGATGAAGCGCTCGAAGTTCGAGGCCTTGGAGATGTCCATCGAGGGCGAGGAGGTCGCCAGGGTCTCTGCGGCCCCGCGCACCCGGTAGATGCCGGTGCGGAAGAACTCGTCGAGGACGTTGTTCTCATTGGTGGCCAGCACCAGCGTCCTGATCGGCACTCCCATCATCCGGGCGACGTGGCCCGCCATGATGTCGCCGAAGTTGCCGGTCGGCACCGCGAAGGACACCTCCTGGTCGTCGGCCGTGGTGGCCCGCAGCCAGGAGGAGATGTAGTAGACGACCTGGGCGGCCAGCCTCGCCCAGTTGATCGAATTCACGGCACCGAGCTGGTAGCGACGCCGGAAGTCCAGGTCGCAGAAGAGCGCCTTGACCAGATCCTGGCAGTCGTCGAACACCCCGTCGACGGCGATGTTGACGATCGACGGGTCGTCGAGGCTGAACATCTGGGCCTGCTGGAACGGGGTCATCCGCCCGGCCGGGGTGAGCATGAAGACCCGGATGCCGCGGCGTCCCCGCATCGCGTACTCGGCCGCCGACCCTGTGTCGCCGCTGGTGGCTCCCAGAATGGTGAGTTCCCGGCCGCGCCTGGCCAGCTCGAACTCGAAGAGCCGGCCGAGCAGCTGCATGGCCATGTCCTTGAAGGCGGCAGTGGGGCCGCCCGACAGGTGTGCCAGCCACAGGCCGCCGTCCAGCTCGTCGACCGGGGCGATCAGGGGGCTGGAGAAGATCTCGTCGCTGTAGGCCTCGGCGCACAGCCGTCGCAGGTCCGCGGCGTCGATGTCGTCGATGAACAGCGACAGCACCGCGGCCGCCAGGCCGGCGTATCCCTCGTCGGCCAGGATCGACCGCCACGTCGCCAGCACGGCGGCGTCGACCTGCGGATAGGTCTCGGGCAGGTACAGACCGCCGTCTGGGGCCAGGCCCTCGAGCAGGATCTCGCTGAATCCGGGCCGGGGGTCGTCGGGCAGTCCGCGGGTGGAGAGGTAGCGCACGCAATGAACCCTACCCACCCTTCAGGCTGTCATCTCCATCGCAAAGCTGCCGCCACCAGAGCTCGGTCGCAGACCCCACCCGCAACGCGAGGCCGGCGACGCCCACCCCATCCCCACAGAGCCACCGCCACGGGGTTCCAAGGGGTCGTCCCTTTGGCTCTTAAGATTTGACGCGGTAGACGTCGTAGACGCCGGAGATGCGGCGGATCGACTCCACCAGGTGCTTGAGGTGGGTGGGATCGGGAGACTCGAAGGTCAGGCGCAGCCGCGCCAGATGGTTCTTGGAGGCGCTCATATTGGCCGACAGCACCGAGACTCCCTGCTCGGCGAGGATCTTCGAGGTGTCGAAGAGCAGCCCGGAGCGGTCCAGACCCTCCACCTGCACGGTGACGACATAACCCTCCTGTGCCCCGCCGGCCCAGGACACCGGGACGATGCGCTCGGGGTACTGCAGCAGGTGCTTGGCGTTGGAGCAGTCGGTGCGGTGCACCGAGACCCCGTCGGAACGGGTGACGAAGCCCATGATCTCGTCGCCCGGCAGCGGGGTGCAGCAACGGGCGAGCTTGACCAGCATGTCGGGATTCCCGTCGACGATGACGCCGGTCTCGGAATGCCGGCGCACCGCGGGGGCGACGACCCCCACCGGGGCGTCCTCGTCGCGGTCGGCCCGCGCCTCCTCGGCCCCGCCGCCCAGCGACACCAGCTTCTCGACCACCGACTGGGGGCTGATGTTGTGCTCCCCCACCGCGGCGTAGAGGCCGTTGACATCGGCCACCTTGAGGTCGTTGGCGACCGCGGTGAGGTATTCCACCGTCAGGAGGTTCTGCAGGTGAAGGCCGCCGTGGCGGATCTCCTTGGCGATGGCCTCCTTGCCGTTCTCGATGGACTCCTCGCGCCGCTCGCGGGTGAAATGGGCCTTGATCTTGGAGCGGGCCCGAGGGCTGGCCACGAACTGCAGCCAGTCGCGGCTCGGCCCGGCGTCGGGGGCGTTGGAGGTGAGGACGTCGACGACGTCGCCGTTGGCCAGCTGGGTCTCCAGGGGCACCAGCTTCCCGTTGACCCGCGCACCGATGCAGCGGTGACCCACCTCGGTGTGCACCGAGTAGGCGAAGTCCACCGGGGTCGATCCCTGCGGCAGCGACACCACGTCGCCCTTGGGGGTGAAGACGTAGACCTCGGTCGAGTTGATCTCGAAGCGCAGCGAGTCGAGGAACTCACTGGGGTCGTCCTCCTCCTTGGACCACTGGTTGAGGCTGCGCACCCACGACAGCTCGGATCCGTCGGAGTGGATGCCCTTGCCGGCGGCGTTGGGATCCTCCTTGTACTTCCAGTGCGCCGCGACGCCGTACTCGGCGCGGCGATGCATGTCGTGGGTGCGGATCTGCAGTTCCACGGGCCTGCCCCCGGGTCCCAGCACGGTGGTGTGCAGAGACTGGTACATGTTGTACTTCGGCATCGCGATGTAGTCCTTGAACCGGCCCGGCAGCGGGTTCCATCGCACATGCATCACCCCCAGGGCCGCGTAACAGTCGCGAGGGGTGTCGACCAGGATCCGCAACCCGACCAGGTCGTAGATGTCGGAGAAGTCCCGGCCGCGCACCACCATCTTCTGGTAGATGGAGTAGTAGTGCTTCGGCCGACCGTAGACGGTGGCGTTGATGCCGGCCTCGGCCAGGTCGGCCCGGACGATCTCGATGACCTCCTTGAGCTGCTTCTCCCGCTGCGGGGCCTGCTCGGCCACCAGATGGACGATCTCGTCGTAGAGCTTCGGCTGAGTGGTGGAGAAGGCCAGATCCTCCAGCTCCCATTTGACGGCGTTCATGCCCAGGCGGTGGGCCAGCGGGGCGAAGATCTCCAGTGTCTCCTTGGCGATCCGGTTCTGCTTGTCCGGGCGCAGGAAGCCCAGGGTGCGCATGTTGTGCAGCCGGTCGGCCAGCTTGATCACCAGCACCCGGATGTCGCGGCTCATCGCGATGACCATCTTGCGGATCGTCTCGGCCTTGGCCGAGGAGCCGTACTGCACCTTGTCGAGCTTGGTGACGCCGTCGACGAGCAGCGCGACCTCCTCGCCGAAATCGGCGGTGAGCTGCTCCATGGTGTACGAGGTGTCCTCGACGGTGTCGTGCAGCAGGCCCGCGCACAGCGTCTGATCGTCCATGCCGAGCTCGGCCAGGATCATCGCCACGGCCAGTGGATGGGTGATGTAGGGGTCCCCGGATTTTCGGGTCTGGCCGCGGTGATAGTGGTCGGCGGTCTCGTAGGCCCGTTCCAGCAGCGCGACGTCGGAACTCGGATGGGCGGCGAGCACGGTGGAGATGAGCGGGTCGAGGACTGCCTGGGTGGCCTGCTTGGGGGCGCGCCAGCGCACGAAGCGCTCCCTCATCCGCATCCGCGGCTGAGGTGCCCGGGCGACCTCCTGGGAACGCGGTCGTCCGGGCGCGCCACGACCGGTCCCGTAGGGCCCGTACACGCTCTCCTCGGCCACGATCAACCTCCTGTCCGCGGATCGGGCGCCGCGTAGGGCCGTCAGTCTAGTTCGGCCGTATCAGCTCTGCGGCGCAGCAGGGAAGCGTGGACGGCGGGTCAGCGCTCGGCGTACCACCACCACCGAGTCCCCGGTGGTCAGCTTCTCGAGGTTCGGGTCGTAGAAGTTCAGCAGGGTGTCGTTGCGGATCACGGCCAATACCCGCTCATTGACGATGTCATCGGGACGGGCACCCACCTCGTCGGCGCTGACCTTGCGCTGGATCACCTCCATGCCATGGGCGCTGGAGAGCAGGTCGTCGATGACCTCGCCGACGTGCGGATTCACCGAGGACAGGCCGAGCAGCCGACCGACCGCGTCGGCGGAGGTGACCACGGAGTCGGCCCCGGACTCGCGCAGCAGCGGCAGATTCTCCTCCTCGCGGCCGGCTACCACGATGTGGCAGCGCGCGTTGAGCTGACGCACGGTCAGCGTGGTGAGGATCGCCGTGTCGTCGCGTGGCAGCGTGATGACGACTTCGCGGGCCTTGCCGATCTCGGCGCGACGCAGCAGCTCGCGCCGGGTCGCGTCCCCCTCGAATGCGGCCAGCCCGTTGCGGTTGGCCTCGGCCACCGCCGCGGCCTTGGCATCGATGACGACGATCCTGTCGGAGGGGACGTCATGGCTGCGCAGCGTGGTGATGGCGCTGCGGCCCTTCGTCCCGTAACCGATGACCACTGTGTGATTGCGCATATTTCTCCTCCAGCCGGCGTCGCGCATGCTGCGCCGGCCCTCGGTGGCCAGGACCTCCAGGGTGGCACCGACCAGCAGGACCAGGAAGGCGATCCTCAACGGGGTGATCACGACGGCGCTCAACAGCCGGGCGTGGGGGGTCAGAGGCGTGATGTCGCCGTAGCCGGTGGTGGTGACCGTCACGGTCGAGTAGTACAGGGCGTCGATGAAGGAGACCCCGTCGTGAGCGACGTTGTCGATGTAGGAGCCCCGGTCGATGTAGACGATGATCGTGCTGATGATCATCAGCAGCAGCGCGAGTCCGGCGCGCCGGGCCAGCTCCGCCAGCGGGCTGTGGGTCTTGAAGGGCAGATGCACCAGGGTGGTGCGCTTGATATTCCTGGTGCTCTCCTTGGCCGCCTGGGTCTCCTGGTCGGACATCGGGACCCGGCTCAGCCCGCGATGACGGCGTCGAAGGAGTCGATTCCCGCCTTCGCCAGGGTGGCACGCCCACCCAGCGCCGGCAGCTCCATGAGCACCGAGACCTGGGCCAGGGTGACGTCGAGGTGCTTCAACAGCCCGGCCGTGGCGGCGATGGTGCCGCCGGTGGCCAGGATGTCGTCGACGATCATCACCCGGGCTCCCCGCGGGACGGCGTCGCGGTGCACGGTGAGGGTCTCGGCGCCGTACTCCAGGTCGAAGCTCTGGGAGAAGACCTCTCCGGGCAGCTTGCCTGGCTTGCGGACGGGCACGAATCCGATCCCCAGGGACAGGGCCACCGGGGCAGCGAAGACGAATCCCCTGGCCTCGATGCCCACCACCACGTCGATGTCCCGGGGTGCGGTGGCCACCAGTTCGTCGATGGCGGCCGAGAATCCGTTGGGATTGCCCAGCAGCGGGGTGATGTCCTTGAAATCGACCCCCGGCTCCGGAAAGTCGGGCACCGAACGGATCAGCCCGGAGATGAGCCGGCTCCTGCCGGTCGCTGTGGTTGCGGTCATTTCTTCCTCTGCGATCTGGTGGTCCTGGAGCCCTGTTTGCGGGCAGGCCGCTCGGCCGGGGCCTCGGGCAGATCGGCCGCGCTCACCGCGGCCCCCGACGTCACGGTCTGCGCCTTGACCCGGGGAGCGTCCTCGGCGGCCCTGGAGCGACGCTTCGCCACGGCCCGGTCGTGCTTGCGGATCTCCTCCTCGCGGCCCTTGAACTGGCTGAAGATCGGGGCGGCGATGAAGATCGAGGAGTAGGCGCCGGCGATCATGCCGACGAACAGGGCGAGACCGAGATCCTCCAGGGGTCCCGAACCGAGCACGAAGGCTCCGGCGAACAGCAGCGCGGCCACCGGCAGCACCCCGATGAGGGTCGTGTTGACCGAGCGGACCAGGACCTGATTGATGGCCAGGTTGACCGCCTCGGGGAAGGTCCGGTCGGGTTGCTGCTCCAGGTGGGAGGTGTTCTCGCGCACCTTGTCGAAGACCACCACCGTGTCGTAGAGCGAGTACCCGAGGATGGTGAGCACGCCGATGAGGGTGGAGGGGGTGACGCTGAACCCGACGATGGCGTAGACGCCGACGGTGATGACGACGTCGTGGACCAGCGCGATGATCGCGGCGACGGCCATCTTCCAGTTCCGGAAGTACGCCCAGATCTGGATCATCACCAGGACCAGGAAGACCAGCAGCGCCTGGAGGGCCTTGTTGGTGATCTCCGAGCCCCACTGGCTTCCGACGTTGGAGTAGGTGACCGAGGTCTGCGAGCCGCCGGTGACACTGGCGATCGCGGCGCGCACCGTGGTGTTCTCCGAGGCGCTCAGCGGTCGCGTCTGGACCCGCACCGCGTCATCGCCCATCGAGACCACCTCGGTGCCGTCCAGATCGGAGGGGCCCGAGGAGACCACCGCGTCGCGGATCTTGTCGGTGGTGCCGCCCGCCACGTGCACCGATGCCTTGAACTCCACGCCGCCCTGGAAGTCGATACCCAGGTTCAGGCCGCGCAGCGCCAGCCCGAGCACCGAGATGACGATGAGGGTCAGGGAGACCAGGTACCAGACCTTCTTGCGGTCGATGAAGGGGTAGGAGACCTTGCCGGTGTAGAGGGCGTGGGCCAGACCGGTCTTGTGTTGCGCCATCTCAGGCCTCCTCTCCGTCGTCCGTCACTGATGTGTCCGCAGCAGTGCTGTTGCGCGCCCGTGCCCGTGCCGCCCTGCGCCCCAGCAGCGACAGCTCCGAGACGCCCATGTGGCGGGCCTCCAGGCCGGAGAACCGGCGTCCCTCGCCCCAGAACCTCGTCCGCCCGAGCAGCACGACGACCGGATGGGTGAAGAAGAAGCAGATCAGCAGGTCGATGACCGTGGTGAGGCCGAGGGTGAAGGCGAATCCCTTCACCTGGTCGACCGACAGGATGAACAGGATGACCGCCGAGAGCAGGGAGACGCCGTCGGCCATGGCGATCGTGCCGCGGGCCTTGAGCCATCCGGTCTGCAGCGCGGTGCGCAGCGTGCGTCCCTCCCGGATCTCGTCGCGTATTCGTTCGAAGTAGACGATGAAGGAGTCGGCGGTGATGCCGATCGCCACGATGGCGCCGGCCACCCCGGCCAGCGAGAGGGTGAATCCCATCGACTCGCCGAGCAGCACCATGGCCGCGTAGGTCCCGGCGCCGGCGATCAGCAGGGAGCTGATCACCACGATGCCCAGGCCGCGGTAGTAGAGGATGCAGTACCCGGCGACCAGGATGAGCCCGATGAGTCCGGCGATGAGACCGGCCTTGAGCTGTTCGCCGCCCAGGGTCGGAGAGACGTTGTCGACGCTGGAGGCCGTGAAGGCCAGCGGCAGGGCGCCGTACTTGAGAATGTTGGACAGTTCGTCGGCCGACTCCTGGGTGAAGTTGCCCGAGATCTGGGCCTCGCCGCTGGTGATCGGGCAGGCCCCCTGGGAGGTCTGCGGATTGAGCTCCGGGTTGGAGACGACCTTGCCGTCCAGCACGATGGCGAACTGGTTCTGCGGGGCCTGCTGGGAGCACAGCGCGGTCGTCGCGGTGGAGAAGCTCTTGGTGCCGATCGCGTTGAACTGCAGGTTGACCACATAGCTGACGCCCTGGTCGGGGATCCCCGCGGTCGACTTGGTGACCAGGGTACCGGGGATGCCCACCGGTGAGAGCAGGAACTTCATGGTGCCCTCGCGGTTGCAGGTGACCAGCGGATCGTTCTCCTCCTGGGTGCTGGGATCCCCGCAGGTGTAGTCCTGGAACTTCTGCTGGTCCTCCTCGGAGGGCTGCCAGGACTGCGCGGCCTTCATCCTGCCGGCCTCCGAGGAGGCGCTCTTGTCGTTGTACTTCTGGGCACCGGTGCCCGAACCGGCCGGGGCACTGGGCAGCCCGCTGGCCTTCGGGATCTCGGTCGACGGAGCGCTGGGCAGCCCCTGGGGGGCGGCCGCCCCCGAGGATGCGGTCGCCGAGGCCGAGGGGCCGGCCTGCGACTTGTCGACCTGCTCCTCGGTGTAGACGAATCTGAATCCCAGCTTGGCGGTCTGACCCACCATGTTGAGCAGCTTCTCGGAGTCGACGTTGGGGGCCGAGACGACGATGTTGCGGTCTCCGGCGGTCTTGACCGAGGACTCCCCCACACCCAGCGAGTTGACGCGCTGCTGGATGATGTTGCGCGCCTGCTCAAGGCTCGTCTTGGACGGCGCCTTGCCGTCATTGGCTCCGGCGGTCAGGGTGATCGTGGTTCCGCCCCTCAGATCCAGGCCGAGCCGTGGCGACCACGAGTGGGTGGCGGCCATGACGCCGTACAGGGCGGCGATCACCACCAGGAAGATGATGAGAGTCCTGCCGGGATGGAGCTTTCTGCGCTGGGTAGTGGCCACGTGGCGGAATCCTTGATCGGGGTGCGGGGTGAGGGATCAGGCCTCCGGCGCCGCGGGGGCGCCGGTCACCGGACTTACTTCTCCCCCGCCGAAGGGTACTCCGCGGACTCCTCGGCCTGCGCCGCCCCGGTCTCCTCGGCGATCTCGGCGGGATCGTCGGCGCCCGGTGCGGGCTGCTCGAGAGCGGGCTCGGCGGAGGACTGCTCGAGGACGGGCTCGGTCTCGGTGACCGACTGGTCATCGGCGAAGGAGAACTCCTCCTCATCGGGGTTGACGACCTTGCTGATGGCCTGCTTGACCACGACCACCTCGGCCCCGGGGGCCAGCTCGACGATGGCCTGCTTCTCACCGACGTGGGTGAGGGTGCCGTACAGACCGCTGGTGAGCATCACCCGGCTGCCCTCGGTCATGGAGTTCTCAAGCTCCTGACGCTGGTTCTGCTGCTTCTTCATGCTCCTGCGCGTCGTCCAGGACATGAGTCCCAGGAAGACGACCAGGATCAGAATCATTGGGAGCAAGCTCTGCATGAACAATTCCTATGTCAGACGTGGTGATGGACGCCGACATGCTACCTGTCGGGCCAACCGGCAGGCGATTCCGGGCCGCCCGTCATGGATCGGGGCCCCGGCCGGCGGGCGAGTCAGAACAAGCCGTCGGCGCCCTGCGGGGCGGGCGGGGTGAGCCCCAGGTGGTTCCAGGCGCGGTCGGTGGCGATGCGTCCCCTGGGGGTGCGCATCAGGAAGCCGAGCCGCACCAGGAAGGGTTCGGCGACCTCCTCGACCGTCTGGGGCTCCTCGCCGACGCTGATCGCCAGCGTGGACAGCCCCACCGGTCCCCCGCCGAACTTGACGCACACGGCGTCCAGCACCGCCCGGTCGAGGCGGTCCAGCCCGAGTGGATCCACTTCATAGAGATCCAGGGCCGCGGCAGCGGTGCGCGGGCTCACCGGTTTCCCGTCGCCATGATGGACCTGGGCGTAGTCGCGGACCCGGCGCAGCAGCCGGTTGGCGATGCGCGGGGTGCCCCGGGAGCGCCCGGCGATGGTCGTCGCGGTGCCCCGGGCCAGGGTGACGCCGATCACACCGGCGGAACGGGTGATGATCGACTCCAGGTCGGCGGGATCGTAGAACTCCAGCTGGGCGGTGAAGCCGAAGCGGTCGCGCAGTGGCCCGGGCAGCAGGCCGGCCCGGGTGGTCGCCCCGACGAGGGTGAAGGGGGGGATGTCGATCGGGATGGCGGTGGCGCCGGGCCCCTTGCCGACCACCACGTCGACCCGGAAGTCCTCCATCGCCAGGTAGAGCATCTCCTCGGCGGGCTTGGACATCCGATGGATCTCGTCGAGGAAGAAGACCTCGCCGGGCACCAGGGAGGACAGGATGGCCGCCAGATCGCCGGCGTGCTGGATCGCCGGGCCCGAGGAGATCCGGATCGGCGAGCCCATCTCCGCGGCGATGATCATCGCCAGGGTGGTCTTGCCCAGCCCGGGCGGGCCCGACAGCAGCACGTGATCCGGTGTGGTCTGACGGGCCCGGGCGGCCTCCAGCACCAGGCCGAGCTGGTCCGAGACTCTGGGCTGACCGCGGAACTCCGCCAGGGCTCCGGGCCGCAGTGCGGCCTCCTCTGCCTTCTCCGGCGGTTCGGCCCACGGGTCGACCGGCGAGTTCTCCATAGCCTGGTTCCAGCCCCCTCAGATAGATTCGGACCCACCCTACTCAGGGGCGCCGACAGGCCCGCCACGCCGGCGCTCCGTCTGCCGCCGTGCTATTTCGCGAGGCTGCGAAGCGCTGCGCGCATCAGCACGCCGATCGTCACGTCCGGATCGTCCTGACGCATGCCGGCCACCGAGTCCACCGCCTTCTCGGCGTCGCGGGCCGACCACCCGAGCCCGATCAGGCCCTCGCCGACCTGTTCCCGCCACGGTTCGCCGGAGGCGGCGACGGGGGTGGTACCGGCCCCGCCCGCCGAGATGAGCGGAGCCTTGTCCTTGAGTTCCAGAATGAGTTTGGCGGCGCCCTTCTTCCCGATCCCCGGCACCCGGCACAGCGCCGCGGAGTCCTCGCCGGCGATCGCGGCGCCGAGCTGGTCGGCGTCGAGCACCGACAGCATCGCCATCGCGAGTTTGGGCCCGACCCCCGATGCGGTCTGCACCAGTTCGAAGGCGTCGCGATCGGCCGCCGAGCCGAAGCCGTGCAGAGTGAGCGAGTCCTCGCGCACCACCAGGGAGGTCTCCAGCTCCAGCTGCGAGCCGATCCGGGCCGTGGCCGCAGTGGCCGGTGGGCAGGTCACCCGCAGCCCGAAGCCCGACAGGTCCAGCACCACCCAGGTGGGTCCGGCCGCGCTCACCGCGCCGCGAAGATGGGAGATCACCTCGTCACGTCCTTCCACGATCTCGGAATGCGACCGCCGCGCGCGGCCCGCTGGGCCGCCGCGGCCTCCTGCAGGCGGCGGTCGGCACCGCCGCGCCATATCTGGCAGATCGCCAGGGCCACCGCGTCGGCGGCGTCGGCCGGCCTGGGAGCCTCCTGGAGGCGCAGGATGCGGGCCACCATCAGGCCGACCTGCGCCTTGTCGGCGCGCCCCGACCCGGAGATGGCGGCCTTGACCTCGCTGGGGGTGTGCAGGTCCACCGGCAGCCCGTGGCGTGCTCCGATCACCATCGCCAGACCGGCCGCCTGGGCGGTCCCGGTGAAGGTGTTGCGCTGATGCTGGGCGAAGACCCGCTCGATGGCGACCTGATCGGGCCGATAGGTGGTGCACCACTCCTCCAGCCCGTCATGGATCCGCAGCAGTCGCTGCGAGGCCTCCATGTCGGCCGGGGTGCGGATGACGCCGGCCGCGACGAGCTCCAGCGGGCGGCCCACCCCGCCCTCGACCAGCGCCACGCCGCACCGGGTGAGGCCCGGATCGACCCCCATCACCCGGACCAGTCGCCGGTCGGAGGCGGTGACCCGGTTCAGCCTCTGGACGGGTTTCCGTGCCCCCTCGGCCGCCGGGATGGTCAGTCCTCGTCCTCGAGCGCAGCCATGACCTCGACGCTGATGTCGGCGTTGGAGTACACGTTCTGCACGTCGTCGAGGTCGTCGAGGGCGTCGAGGATCTTGAACAGCTTGCGGGCGTCCTCCAGTTCGACGGGCTGGTTGAAGTCGGCCTTGAAGGCGACCTCGGCGGACTCGTAGTCGATGCCTGCCGCCTGGACGGCCTTGCGGACGTCGACCAGGGCGTTGGGGTCGGAGATCACCTCGAAGGAGTCTCCGCCGTCGACGATGTCCTCGGGCTCGGCGTCGATGGTGGCCTCCATCAGCTCGTCCTCCGAGACCTCCTTCGTGACGGTCTTGCGCCCTTCCTCGACCTCGAAGGTCTTGGAGACCTCGACGACCCCCTTGCGCTCGAAGAGGCGCTGCACCGAGCCGCCGTCGGCCATCGTGCCGCCGTTGCGGGTGACCGCGATGCGCACATCGGAGACGGCGCGGTTGCGGTTGTCGGTGAGGCACTCGATGAGGATGGCGATACCGGCCGGGCCGTAGGCCTCGTACATGATCGTCTCATAGGAGACGGCGTCGGAACCCTCGCCCGAACCGCGCTTCACGGCGCGGTTGATGTTGTCATTGGGGACCGAGTTCTTCTTGGCCTTCTGGATCGCGTCGTAGAGGGTCGGGTTGCCCGACGGATCACCGCCGCCCACCCTGGCGGAGACCTCAATGGTCTTGATGAGTTTGGCGAACAGTTTGCCGCGCTTGGCGTCGATGGCCGCCTTCTTGTGCTTGGTGGTGGCCCACTTGGAGTGACCGCTCATGGACGCTCCTCCTCTATTCTCTCGGCAGGGATGACGTACCCGGCGCGGAGCAGCCCGCGCAGACAGCCCGACATTCTACACTCGGGCGCGATGGTGGCCTCAGAGGTCGGCGGAGATCGCGGGGACCACGGACTCGTGACAGATCTCGAGGGCGTCGGGCAGGGTGAAGCTGCCCACGTACAGGGCTGTGCCCACGATGGCTCCCTCGACCCCGATCGGCACCAGGCCGCGCAGCCGGCGGAGGTCCTCCAGGGTGGAGATGCCGCCCGAGGCGACGACGTGCCCCTGAGTGCGGGCGCACACCTGCCCGAGCAGCTCGTAGTTGGGGCCGGTCAGCATGCCGTCGCTGGCCACATCGGTGACCACGTAACGCCGGCATCCGGCCTCCTCCAGACGGGCCAGGACGTCGAGCAGCATGCCGCCCTCCCGCGTCCAGCCGCGGGCGGCCAGCCGGTCCCCGCGCACGTCCAGGCCGATCGCGACGCGATCGCCGTACTCGCCGACCACCTCATCGCACCAGGTGGGATTCTCCAGGGCCGCGGTGCCGATGTTGACCCGCCGGGCCCCGGCGGCCAGCGCGGCGTCCAGACTGGCCGAGTCCCGGATCCCGCCGGAGACCTCGACATCGACGTCGAGCTCGCCGACGATGCGACGCAGGAGGTCCGTGTTGGAGCCGCGGCCGAATGCGGCGTCGAGATCGACCAGGTGGATCCATCTGGCGCCCTGCTCCTGCCATCGGCGGGCCGCCTCCAGGGGATCTCCGAAGACCTTCTCGGAGCCGGCCACCCCCTGCTGGAGCTGGACGGCGCGGCCGTTCTGGATATCGACCGCCGGCAGCAGGACAAGTTCCTCAGTCACAGGGTGAGCCTACCGCTCAATCCTCCCAGACGGCGTCGAGCCAGTTGCGCAGCAGCATCCGACCCGCCCGGCCGGACTTCTCGGGGTGGAACTGGGTCGAACTCACCGCCCCCAGCTCGCAGGCCGCCACGAAGACGGCGTCCTCGTGGGTGCAGGTGGTGATGCCGCTGTGCTGGCCCGGATCCACCACTCCGTAGCTGTGCACGAAGTAGAAGCGCTCCTGCTCGATCCCGCGGAACAGCCTGCTGCCCTCGCACGGGGACACCGTGTTCCAGCCCATGTGCGGCAACCGCTCGGCCGGCAGCATCGTCACCATTCCGGGCAGCACGCCCAGCCCGGCGACCGGTTCGCCGCGCTCCTCGCCGTCCTCGAAGAGCATCTGGTGGCCCACGCAGATCCCCAGCAGTGGGCGGCCGCGCTCCACCTGGTCGGCGACCAGTTCATCGCCGCCCATCGCCCGCAGCCCCGCCATGCAGGAGGCCAGCGCCCCGACTCCGGGCAGGACCAGGGCGTCGGTGCGGGCCAGTTCGTCCAGGTCGCGCGACATCACGACCTCCGCGCCGGCCTGGGCCAGCGCCCGGCACGCCGAGTGCAGGTTTCCCGAACCGTGGTCGATGACGCCGACCCGTGTGGTCTCAGGCATTGAGCGTCCCCTTCGTGCTCGGCACCCGTCCGGCCATCCTCGGATCGGGGGCCACCGCGATCCGCAGCGCCCTGGCCAGTGCCTTGTACTGCGCCTCGCAGATGTGGTGCGGATCCCGGCCGGCCAGCAGCCGCAGGTGCACGCACAGGCCCGCGTTGGTCGCCAGGGACTCCACCACGTGGTAGGTCATCGACCCCTGGTAGGCCACCCCAGAGCCGCTGATCCGTGCGGTGACCTGGGAATCGGGCTCCCCGCCGCACACCGCATAGGGGCGCCCGGCCACGTCAACGACGCACTGCGCCAGGGCCTCGTCGAGAGGCACCATGGCGTCCCCGAAGCGGGTGATGCCGGCCTTGTCGCCGAGTGCCTCGGCGAGTCCCTGGCCGATCGCGATGGCGGTGTCCTCGACGCTGTGGTGACCGTCGATCTCGACATCCCCGGTGGTGGTGATCGCCATGTCGATGCCCGAGTGCTTCGACAGAGCGGTGAGCATGTGGTCGTAGAAGCCCACCCCGGTCGAGATGGTCGACTCCCCGGTGCCGTCCAGGTCGATGGCGACATCGACCTGGGACTCGGAGGTGCGACGGACGATGTGTGCGGTACGGCTCATCGGGACTCCTCACGGACGCGGCGCTTGGTGCCGACCTGGTCACGGGCGTCGCTGGGGGCCAGGCTGATGCGCGGCAGGATGGTCAGTATCGCCTTGCGGAAGGCATCGGTCTCGGCGGGCGTGCCGGCGCAGACCCGCAGGAACCCGTCGGGCCCCACCTCGCGCACCAGAACTCCCTGGTCGAGCAGCCTGCTGAACACCTCGTGGCGGTCGGTGAACCTCCCGAAGAGCAGGAAGTTGGACTGGCTGGGCACCACGTCGAAACCGTGCAGCCTCAGCCACTCCTCCAGCCCGGCGCGGGTCTCGCGCAGCTCGTCGACCCGTTCCAGCATCTCCGGTGCGTTGGCCAGGGCCACCCTGGCCACCGCCTGGGTGGTGGCCGAGAGGTGGTAGGGCAGCCGGACGATCCGCAGCGCGTCGATCACGGCCGGGGCCGCCACCGCGTAGCCGACCCGCCCCCCGGCCAGGGCGAAGGCCTTGGAGAGGGTGCGCACCACGATGAGCCGCCCGAATTTCGGCAGCAGGGCGATGGCCGAGTCCTCCGGGGTGTCGGTGAACTCCTGGTAGGCCTCGTCGACCACCACGATGGCGTCGGTGGCCCGGCACACCTCCTCGATGACGGCCACCGGGACCGTCGTACCGGTCGGATTGTTCGGCGTGGTGATGAGGACGACGTCGGCCCGGTGGGCCGCGATGGCGGCCAGAATCCGGGCGGCGTCGAGACCGAACCAGGCATCCCGGGGGGCGGTGACGTAGTCGGTGTGGGTGTTTCTGGCGTACTCGGGGTACATCGAGTAGGTGGGGGTGAAGGTGAGCAGCCTGCGTCCGGGCCCGCCGAAGGCCTGGAGGATCTGCGTCATCACCTCGTTGGAGCCGTTGGCCGGCCACACCTGATCGGATCCGACGCCGAAACCGACATACTCGGCCAGCGCCCGGCGCAGCTCGGTGGCCTCGCGGTCCGGGTACCGGTTGAGTCCCGAGGCCGAGCGCGACACCGCGTGCGCCATCTGGCGTCTCACCGATTCCGAGGGCGGGTACGGGTTCTCGTTGACGTTCAGACACACCGGCACGTCGAGCTGCGGCGCCCCGTACGGCTCCTCGCCCACCAGTTCGGGGCGCAGCGGCAGCTGTGACAGGCTGATCGGGTTGACGCGGGGAATGGCCTCCCCCGGTTCGCGCGACCTCATCGGTTCCTCCTGACAGTGATGGCGTTGGCGTGTCCCGGCAGATTCTCGGCCAGGGCGAAGTGCTCCACCGATGCCGACAGCGAGTCCAGGGCCTCTCGGCTGTAGTCGATGACGTGGACGGCGCGCATGAAGCTGCGCACCGACAGGCCCGAGGAGTACCGGGCCGAGCCTCCGGTCGGAAGCACGTGGGTGGATCCGGCCGAGTAGTCGCCGAGCGAGACCGGCGACCAGGGTCCCACGAAGACCGCCCCGGCGTTGTGGACCCGGCCGGCGACCGTGGCGGCCCGATCGGTCTGGATCTCCAGATGCTCGGCGCCGTAGCCGTTGACCACGGCCAGGCCCTGCTCGATGTCACGCACCATGACGACGGCCGACTGACGGGATCCCAGCGAGGTGCGGATCCGGTCGGCGTGAAGGGTCTTAGAGACCATCTCCTCGAGCTCGACGGGCACCCGGGCCGCCAGCTCGGGGGAGTCGGTGACCAGCACGGCGGCGGCCATCGGGTCGTGCTCGGCCTGGCTCATGAGGTCGGCCGCGACGAGCCGGGGGTCGGCGGTGGCGTCCGCCAGGACCGCGATCTCGGTGGGGCCGGCCTCCGAGTCGATGCCGACGACCCCGCGCAGGTGGCGCTTGGCCGCGACGACGTAGATGTTGCCGGGTCCGGTGACCATGTCCACCCTCGGGCAGAGGCCCTCCACCCCGTAGGCGAACATGGCGACCGCCTGCGCCCCTCCGACCGCGTACACCTCGTCGATGCCGAGGATCTCGCACAGCGCCAGGATGCTGGGGTGCGGTCTGCCGCCGGAATCCGCCCGGGGCGGGGAGGCCACCGCGATCGATTCCACCCCCGCCACCTGGGCGGGCACCACATTCATGATGACGCTGGACGCCAGCGGGGCCAGTCCGCCCGGCACGTAGAGCCCGACCCGGCCCACCGGGATGTGCCGCTGGCCCACCGAGGCCCCCGGGGCCACCTCGACGGGATCGGCGTCGTACTCGCGCTCGACGGACTCGCAGACCTCGCGGCGCCGCCTGATGGACTCGGTGATGGCGCTGCGCAGCTTCGGGTCGAGCTGCTCGGCAGCCCGGGTCAGCTCCTCGGCGGGCACCCGCAGTTGCTGCGGCTCGACATGATCGAACTTCCTGCTGAACTCCCGCAGGGCCTCCTCGCCGCGCTGCTGCACAGCGGTGCAGACGGGGATGATCGTCTCCATCGCGGAGTCGACGTCGAAGTCCGCCCGCGGCACCACATCGCGGTAGTCGGACGGTTCGGTAGAGGTGAGATCCACGGTTCGCATCACGAGCGCAAGTCTAGTGACCGCGCTCCCGGCCGCCCGGACGGTCCGCGCCCCGGAACCTCAGTCCCCGTCGGCGGGGGCGTCCCAGCGGATCAGCGAGATGACCAGTACCGGCAGCAGGGCCGCGAGGACCCACACCATCACCGGGGTCCAGGTGTGCAGCGCCAAGTCGATCTGCACCGTGTCGCCGGCCTTCGCGCTGGAGACCCGGGTCGGGAACGAGTCGGGGCCCAGCAGGAGCCCGATCCACCAGCAGCACAGCGACGCCATCAGCGGGCCCGCCATCGCCAGCGCCACCACCACGGCTCCCCTGCCGCAGAACCATCGCCATGCCAACAGGCCCAGGCCGGCCCCCAGGACCAGACCGATGAGCGAGTAGACGGCGTCGGCGGAGAACACCGAGGTGAGGCCGCGCTCGCTGATGCTCGCCGATCCGTCGGTACCGATGGTGTAGCTCGGCAGGTCGGTGGCCAGGCTCCACAGCATCCCCGCCAGGGCGCCGGCGACCGCCGCGATGAACAGGTACAGCGCGGTGACGCGCAGCACGGGAGCCTCCGTGACGCCCCGGCGACTCCTCGTCGGCCGGTGGGCGCCCCGGGTACGGGGTTCCACAGATGAGGCCATCGCTCAGCGCCCCGGGATGCAGGAAGGTCCCAGCAGGGCCTTGAGATCGGCCATCAGCGGCTGGTCGGTGGTCACCTTGAGCTCGTCGGCGAGCCGGAAGGTGGTGGACAGCTGGCCGTCCAGCAGCCGCAGCCGCACCTCCGAGGCCCCCGGATGGGAGCGCAGCACCCCGCGCAGATCCGAGACGACCGCGGGAGTGCACCTTCCGCTGCGCAGTGCGATGGTGATCGGGGCGTGGCCGGCCTCGGCCAGATCCAGCACCCAGATGTCGGAGGCCGACATCTCGGCGCTCTCGTCGCGTTCGCGCACCCGTCCGCGGATCTTGAGGATGGTGTCCAGACCCAGCAGCGGCTCGACCCGCTGGTAGACCTTCGGGAAGCAGGCCACAGTGATCGCGGCGTCCAGATCCTCGATGGTGATCGAGGCCCACACATCGCCGTTCTTGGTGGTGCGCCGGGTGATCTGGGTGACCATTCCGGCGATGGTGAACTGGCCCTCGCGAGGCCCATCCGGGGAGATCAGCGAGGCGATCGAGATGTCCCGTTCGGCCTCCAGGGCCGTCTCCAGGCCGTGCAGTGGATGGTCGGAGACGTAGAGGCCGAGCATGTCGCGTTCGAAGGCGAGTTTGGTGCGCCGGTCCCAGTCCTCCTCGGGCACCACACGTTCGACCCCCAGCTGGGCGGGCTCCTCCCCGCCGCCCATCCCGAACAGGTCGTCCTGGCCGTTGGCCTCATTGCGCTTGAGGTCGATGACGGCGTCGACGGCCTGCTCGAAGATGTTCATCAGCCCGCGGCGGGAATGGCCCATCGAGTCGAAGGCACCGGCCTTGATGAGGGACTCGATGGCCCTCTTGTTGCACACCTCCAGAGGCATGTGGTCGAGGAACTCGAAGAAGTCGCGGGCCGGCCCGCACTCGTCGCGGGCCTCGATCATCTTGTCGACCAGGTGCTCGCCGACATTGCGGATCGCGCCCAGCCCGAAGCGGATGTCGGTGCCGACGGCGGTGAAGGCCAGGGACGAGGCGTTGACGTCGGGGGGCAGCACCTTGATGTGCTGGGCCCGCATGTCGGACAGGTAGAGGGCCATCTTGTCCTTGTCGTCGCCGACGCTGGTGAGCAGCGCGGCGCCGTACTCGGCCGGATAGTTGGCCTTGAGGTAGGCGGTCCAGTAGGAGACCAGCCCGTAGCCGGCGGCGTGGGACTTGTTGAAGGCGTATCCGGCGAAGGGCACCATGACGTCCCACAGCGCCTGGATGGCCTTGTCGGAGTAGCCGTTCTTGCGCATCCCGGCCTGGAAGGGTCCGAAGTTCTGGTCCAGGATGTACTTCTTCTTCTTGCCCATGGCGCGACGCAGCAGGTCTGCGCCGCCCAGGGTGTAGCCCGCCAGCTTGCGGGCGATCGACATGATCTGCTCCTGGTACACGATGAGGTGGTACGTCGGGGCGAGGATCTCGTCGAGGTCCTCCTTGAGCTCGGGATGGATCGGGATGATCTCCTGGCGGCCGTTCTTGCGCTCGGCGTAGTTGATGTGGGCGTTGGCGCCCATCGGGCCGGGCCGGTACAGGGCGATGACGGCGATGATGTCGTCGAAGTTGGTGGGCCCCATGAGGCGCAGCAGGGACCTCATGGCCGTGCCGTCGAGCTGGAAGACGCCCAGGGTGTCGCCGCGGGCCAGCAGTTCGTAGGTGTTCCGGTCGTCGAGCGGCAGCGTCTGCAGGTCGACGTCCTCGTCTCGGTTGGCCTTGATGATCTTGAGGCAGTGGTCCATGATGCCGAGGTTGCGCAGGCCCAGGAAGTCCATCTTCATGAGCCCCATCTCCTCGAGCTGGGGATAGGCGAAGCCGGCGATGATCATGCCGTCCTTGTCCCGCCTGTGCATCGGGACGAGATCGAGCAGTTTGGCGCTGGACAGGATGAAGGCGCAGGCGTGCACGCCGGTGCCCCGGATCAGTCCCTCAAGGCCCTTGGCGGTGTCGACCACCTTGTGGACGTCGGCGTTCTCGTCGTAGAGGGCGCGGAACTCCCCGCCCTCGGCGTAGCGGGCGTCGTCGGGGTCGAAGATCTTCGACAGCGGTACTCCTTTGCCCATCACATCGGGGGGCATCGCCTTGGTGATCTTGTCGCCCAGGGCGAAGGGGTAGCCGAGGATCCGGTTGGCGTCCTTGACGGCGTTCTTGGCCTTGATCTTGCCGAAGGTGTTGACCTGGCTGGTGTACTCGTCGCCGTACTTGCGGGTGACGTAGTCGATGACCTTGTCGCGCTGCCGGTCGTCGAAGTCCAGATCGATGTCGGGCGGGTTGACCCGCTCGGGGTTGAGGAAGCGCTCGAACAGCAGGCCGTGCTCCAGCGGGTCGATCTGGATGATGCCGGTGAGGTAGGCCACCATCGATCCGGCGGCCGACCCTCGTCCCGGGCCGACCGGCACCCCCATTCCCCGGGCGGCGTCGCAGATGTCGGAGACCACCAGGAAGTAGGAGGAGAATCCCAGCGGCTCGATGGTCGCCAGCTCGGTCTCGACGCGTTCGATGACCTCGGCGGGCGGATTGGATCCGTACTTCTCCTCGAGGCCCTTCGCCAGCTTCTTGCGCAGCCAGGACTCCTGGGTCTCGCCCTCGGGGACGTCGAACTGCGGCATCCGGTCGACGTAGTCGAAGACGTCGTCATAGGGCTCGATCATCTCGGTGAGCCTCAGGGTGTTGTCGCAGGCCTCGGGATGGTCGCCGAACAGCGCCCGCATCTCCTGCGAGGTCTTGATGTAGTAGCCCGAGCCGTTGAACCGGAAGCGGTTCGGGTCGTCCTTGTTGCGACCCACCCCCACGCACAGCAGGGAGTCGTGGGCGTCTGCCTGGTCCTCGGTGACGTAGTGGGAGTCGTTGGTGACCAGCAGGGGGATCTTCAGCCGGTCGGCCAGGCGCAGCAGGTCGGCGCGGACCTCGCGCTCGATGGGGACGCCGTGATCCATCAGCTCGCAGAAGTAGTTCTCGGCGCCGAAGATCTCCTGGTAGGCCGCCGCGGCCTCGCAGGCCTCGTCGAACTGGCCGAGCCGCAGCCGGGTCTGCACCTCGCCGGACGGGCATCCGGTGGAGCCGATGACCCCCTCGGCGTACCGGCTGATGAGCTCTCGGTCCATCCTGGGCTTCATGTAGTAGCCCTCGTAGGAGGCCAGGGAGGACAGCCGATAGAGGTTGTGCAGGCCGCTGGAGTTGCGCGCCCACATCGTCATGTGGGTGTAGCGCCCGCCGCCCGACACGTCCTTGCCCCCCTCGGCGTCCGGATCGCCGTTGTCACGGCGCCCGCCCCAGTACTCCTGGACCTTGGAGAACCGGCTGCTGGGGGCCACATAGGCCTCGATCCCGATGATGGGCTTGACCAGCGGATTCTCGTTGCCGTCGTACTGCTTGGAGAGCTGGAAGAACTCGTAGGCCCCGAACATGTTGCCGTGATCGGTCATCGCCACCGCGGGCATGCCCTGGCGGGCCACCTCGGCGAAGAGTTTGTCGTTGCTGGCAGCACCGTCGAGCATCGAGTACTCGGTATGGGTGTGCAGGTGGACGAAGTCGGACCGTGCCACGGAGAAGACCTTTCAGCTCGAGCATCAGCTAGACGCCGACGATAGTCCACCGGGGAGGGACGCGGCACCCTTGGACGTCCCTGCGGTCCCCGTACCCTGGAGGCATGTCCAACACCCGTCAGCCCGGCGAGAAGCTTGCCCGCACCGTCAACTCCCTGTGGTGGTTGCCACTGGCCAAAGGGGTGCTCGCCGTGGCGGCGGGGATCACCCCGCTGGTCTGGGCGGGCCCGTCGCTGACCGTCCTGGTGCTGCTGCTGGGCGGCTACGTGGCGGTCGACGCCGTGCTCACCCTGATCAATGCGGGCCGGATGCGCGGTCTTCCGGGAAGCCGGGCGATGACCGGCTGGGGAGTCATCGGGATCGTCGCGGCCGTCATCATGCTCTGGCACCCCGGCCCCGTGCTCCATCTGGCCGTGGTGCTCATCGGGGCCTGGGTGGTGCTCACCGGGCTGCTCCTGATCGGCGTGTCGATCACCATCATGCCGATCGCCCGGCGGGCCTGGATCTGGCCGATGGTGGGCGGTGTCGTCTGCCTGGGACTGGGCCTGGCGGCGCTGGTCCACCGCTCCTTCGGGATGACGGCCCTCAGCTGGCTCATCGGGCTGGGGCTGATCGCATACGGACTGGTGCACATCGGCCTGTCGGTGGTGCTGCGCAAGGTCACCTCGAAGGTCTCGCGCGAGGTCTCCGAGCATCTGCCGACCACCATCGAGGGGGAGGTCGTCGACGACGGGCCCGGCCGCCCCGAGGACGGTGACGGTCCGCAGGTCATCGAGGGCCGCGTCGAGAGCTGAGTTCCCGTCAGCCCTGTTCCTGCTCGGCGGCGTCGAGTTCGGCATCGACCTGCGCCTCGTGGAGACGGGAGCGCAGGTAGCCCCATCGCACCAGGGCCGACAGCAGCACCAGGAAGAACAGCATCGCGGCGATGCTGGCGCCCAGCGCCAGGGAGCCCATCTCCAGAGAGGTGGCCAGCACGATGTCGCAGGCCACGAAGAGCACGAGCGAGGCCAGGGCCACGATCCTCAGCATCCTGATGCGTGCCATGATCCGTGCGGTGTCGCGGGTCTCCTCGGTGGCTGCGGGCATGGACCGCATTCTGCCACGGACATGAGGATGCTCCCCGGGCCGTGGGGCCCGGGGAGCACCCTGGGAGCCCGCGGTTCAGACCATCAGCTGCCTGGTCGAGGGATCGATCGGCCTGGGCAGCACCGAGCGGCTGCCGGACAGGTAGGCGTCCACCCCGTTGGCCGCCGAGCGGCCCTCGGCGATCGCCCACACGATGAGCGACTGGCCGCGACCGGCGTCCCCGCAGGCGAAGACCCCGGGCACCGAGGTGGCGTAGTCGTTCTTGCGGGAGATATTGCCGCGGGCGTCCAGTTCCAGGCCGAGCTCGTTCACCAGGCCCTCCTGCTGGGGGCCGGTGAAGCCCATCGCCAGGACCACCAGCTGGGCCGGCAGCTCGCGCTCGGTCCCGGGGACCGGGGCGAAGCCGCGGCCCTCACGACGCACCTCGGTGACCTTGAGCGCCCGGACCTGGCCGTTCTCATCGGCGAGGAACTCCACCGTGTTGGTGGAGTAGACGCGTTCGCCGCCCTCCTCGTTGGCGCTGGCCACCCGGTAGATCATCGGGTAGGTGGGCCAGGGCTGCCCGGCCGGCCGCTCGGCCGGCGGGTGCGGCATGATCTCCAGCTGGGTCACCGATCGCGCGCCCTGGCGCAGCGCGGTGCCCAGGCAGTCGTTGGAGGTGTCGCCGCCGCCGATGACGATGACGTCCTTGCCCCCGGCGACGATCTGAGCGCCGATCGTCTGGCCGTGGACCACCTTCGTGGACTGAGTGAGGTACTCCACGGCCTGGTGGATGCCGCCGAACTCGCGGCCCGGGGCGTTCAGCTCGCGACCGAGGGTGGATCCGATGGCCAGCACCACGGCGTCGAACCGCTCGCGCAGCTCCTCGCCGGTGATGTCGACGCCGATCTCGGTGCTGGTCCGAAAGACCGTGCCCTCCAACGTCATCTGCTTGATCCGCCGGTCCAGGACCGCCTTCTCCATCTTGAACTCGGGGATGCCGTAGCGCATCAGGCCGCCGACGGCGTCGGCGCGCTCGTAGACGACCACGGTGTGACCGGCCCGGGTGAGCTGCTGGGCGGCGGCCATCCCGGCCGGCCCCGAGCCGACCACCGCAACGGTCTTGAGGGAGTGCCAGTCGGGCACCTCGGGGATCACGCGGCGATCCTCCCAGGCCTTGTCGATGATGGCCACCTCGACGTTCTTGATGGTCACCGGATCGCGGTTGATCCCCTCCACGCACGAGGTCTCGCAGGGGGCGGGGCACAGTCTGCCGGTGAACTCGGGGAAGTTGTTGGTGGCGTGGAGGCGTTCCAGGGCCTCGCGCCACTCGTCGCGCCAGATGAGATCGTTCCACTCGGGAATGAGGTTCCCCAGCGGGCACCCGGTGTGGCAGAACGGGATGCCGCAGTCCATGCACCGGCCGGCCTGCTCGGTGATGATCGGCAGCAGGGCGTGCCCGGGGGTAACCGGGTACACCTCCTGCCAGTCCTGGAGCCGGTCGTCGACGGGGCGGCGCTCGGCCACCTCGCGGGGGAACTTGATGAATCCACGTGGATCAGCCATGGGAGACCTCCATCAGCAGTTCGGTCGTGGCGTTGTCGTCCAGGTCCTGCTCATCGGCATCGGCCAGGGCCGAGAGGATCCGCGCGTAGTCGCGCGGCAGGACCTTGGTGAACCGGGATGCCAGGTCCGCGTCGCCCAGGGCGTTCAGCCCGGCGGCGACCGTCGACCCGGTGGCCTGCTGGTGCTGTTCCAGCAGTTCCCGGATGCGGACGAGGTCACCGGCCTCGATAGGCAGGGCGTCGACCATCTCGGGGTTCAGCCGCCTGGGGTCCAGGTCGATCACCCAGGCCACTCCACCGGACATGCCGGCGGCGAAGTTGCGCCCGGTCGGGCCGAGCACCAGCACCTCTCCCCCGGTCATGTACTCGCAGCCGTGATCGCCGACCCCCTCGACCACCGCGGTGGCCCCGGAGTTGCGGACGCAGAACCGTTCTCCGACCAGCCCCCGAAGGAAGATCTGGCCGCTGGTGGCGCCGTATCCGATGACGTTGCCGGCGATGATCTGCTCCTCGGGCCGGAACGCGACGTCTGAGGGCGGCGTGACGATGACCCTCCCGCCCGACAGCCCCTTGGCGACGTAGTCGTTGGCGTCGCCGACCAGCCGCAGGGTGATCCCGCGCGGCAGGAAGGCGCCGAAGCTCTGCCCGGCGGTGCCGTCGAGAATGATCTCGATGGTGCCGTCGGGAAGCCCCTTGCCATCGGTGGCCAGGGTGACGCGGTTGCCGAGCATGGTGCCGACGGTGCGGTCGACGTTGTGCACGGCGATCCTCTCGCTCACCTTCTCGCCGCGCTCCAGGGCCGGTTCCGCCATCCGGATGAGGGTGACGTCCAGGGAGTGCTCCAGGTCGTGATCCTGGTTCCTCGAGTGGTGCAGGGTCTGGCCGAAGGGCACCTCGACCTGCTTCAGGATCGGGGACAGGTCCAGTCCGCGGGCCTTCCAGTGGGTGATGGCCTTGCGGGTGTCGAGGGCCTCGGAGTGGCCGACGGCCTCCTCGACGGAACGGAAGCCGAGTTCGGCGAGGATCTCGCGCACCTGGCGGGCCATGAACATGAAGAAGGTCACCACGTGGTCCGGGTCGCCGGCGAACTTCTTGCGCAGCTCGGGGTTCTGGGTGGCGATGCCCACCGGGCAGGTGTCCATGTGGCACTTGCGCATCATGATGCAGCCCTCGACGACCAGGGCGGTGGTGGCGCAGCCGAACTCCTCGGCGCCCAGCAGGGCGGCGATGACGACGTCGCGGCCGGTCTTGAGCTGGCCGTCGCACTGGACGACGATGCGGTCGCGCAGACCGTTGATGAGCAGGGTCTGCTGGGTCTCGGCCAGGCCGAGCTCCCAGGGTCCGCCGGCGTGCTTGATCGAGGTGAGCGGGGCCGCCCCGGTGCCTCCGTCGTGGCCCGAGATGAGCACCACGTCGGCCTTGGCCTTGGAGACCCCGGCGGCCACCGTGCCCACCCCGGCCTCGGCGACCAGCTTGACGTGGACGCGGGCCCGCGGGTTGGCGCACTTGAGGTCGTGGATGAGCTGCTTGATGTCCTCGATCGAGTAGATGTCGTGATGCGGCGGCGGGGAGATCAGCCCCACGCCGGGGGTGGAGTGGCGGGTCCGCGCCACCCAGGGGTAGACCTTCGGGCCGGGCAGCTGTCCGCCCTCACCGGGCTTGGCCCCCTGGGCCATCTTGATCTGGAGGTCGTCGGCGTTGACCAGGTAGTCGCTGGTCACCCCGAAGCGTCCCGAGGCCACCTGCTTGATCGCCGAGCGGCGGGCCGGGTCGTGGAGCCGCTCGGGATCCTCGCCGCCCTCGCCGGTGTTCGACTTGCCGCCGATCCGGTTCATGGCGATCGCCAGGGTCTGGTGGGCCTCCATCGAGATCGACCCGTAGCTCATCGCACCGGTGGCGAAGCGCTTGACGATCTCGGTCTCCGGCTCCACCTCCTCGATCGGGATCGACGGGCGGTCGTGCCGGAACTCCAGCAGGGAGCGCAGCGTCATGAGGCGCTGGGAGTTCGCGTTGACCAGGTCGGTGTACCTGGTGAACTGGTCGTAGTCCTCGGTGCTGGTGGCCTGCTGGAGCCGGAACACCGTCTCGGGATCGAACAGATGGTCCTCGCCCTCGCGGCGCCACTGGTAGTGGCCGCCCACGGGCAGGGTGCGGTGCGGCAGCCGGACGCCGGTCTCGGGGTAGGCGCGCAGGTGCCGGGCCTTGATCTCGGCGGCGAGCTCCTCGATGCCGATGCCCTCCAGCCGGGAGTTGGTGCCGGTGAAGTACTCGTCGACGAAATCCTGGGACAGTCCGGTGGCCTCGAAGATCTGGGCGCCGGTGTAGGAGGAGATGGTCGAGACGCCCATCTTGCTCATCACCTTGAGCACGCCCTTGCCCAGCGCCTTGTAGACGTTGTGGATGGCGCTCTCGGGATCCACCTTGACGAAGGTCTCGTGACGGGCCATGTCCTCGGCGCTCTCGAAGGCCAGATAGGGGTTGACGGCGGTGGCGCCGTAGCCGATGAGCAGCGCGACATGATGCACCTCGCGGACGTCACCGGTCTCGACGACCAGGCCGGCCTGGGTGCGGGTCTTCTGGCGCACCAGATGGTGATGCACCGCCGAGGTGAGCAGCAGGGAGGGGATCGGGGCCAGCTCCTTGGTGGCGTGGCGGTCCGACAGCACGATGATCCGTGCCCCGTCCTCGATGGCCTGCGACACCTCGGCGCGGATCTCCTCGATCCGGTCGTGGAGGCCCTGCCCGCCCTGCTCGACCGGGAACAGGCCCCGCACCACATGGGTCTGATGGCCCGGATGGGTGCCGTCGGCGTTGATGTGGACGATCTTGGCGAGCTGGTCGGAGTCGAGGATCGGGAAGTTGAGCACCAGCTGGCGGCAGGAGTCGGGGCCGGGATCCAGCAGATTGTCCTCGGGCCCGATGGAGCCGGTCAGCGACGTGACCAGTTCCTCGCGGATGGAGTCCAGCGGCGGATTGGTGACCTGGGCGAAGAGCTGGGAGAAGTAGTCCCACAGCATCCGCGACCGGTTGGACAGCACCGCCAGCGGGGTGTCGGTGCCCATCGATCCGATCGCCTCGGCCCCGTTGTTGGCCATCGGGGCGATGAGCACCCGCTGGTCCTCGGTGGTGTATCCGAAGAGCTGCTGGCGTCGGGTCACCGAGGAATGGGAGTGGACGATGTGAGGCCGCTCGGGCATCTCGTCGAGGTTGATGGTGCCCTGCTTCAGCCAGTCCCCGTAGGGGGCCGCGTCGGCCAGGGTCTCCTTGATCTCGGCGTCGTCGACGATGCGGTGCTGTGCCAGATCGACGAGGAACATCCTGCCGGGCTGGAGCCGGCCCTTCTGGACGACGTGGTCTGCGGGGATGTCGAGCACCCCGGCCTCGGAGGCGAAGACCACCAGCCCGTCGGAGGTGACCCAGTAGCGGGCCGGACGCAGGCCGTTGCGGTCGAGCACCGCACCGATCTGGTTGCCGTCGGTGAAGGTGACGCAGGCCGGGCCGTCCCAGGGTTCCATGAGGAAGGAGTGGAAGGAGTAGAAGTCGCGCAGCTTCTGATCCATGTGCTCGCTCTTCTGCCACGCCTCGGGGATCATCATGAGCACGGCGTGGGGCAGCGAGCGGCCGCCCAGGTGGAGGAGCTCCAGGACCTCGTCGAATGAGGCCGAGTCCGACCCCCCGGGGGTGCAGATCGGGTAGAGCCGCGACAGCTCGCCGGGGATCAGATCCGAGGAGAGCAGGGCCTCGCGGGCGCGCATCCAGTTGCGGTTGCCGGCCACGGTGTTGATCTCGCCGTTGTGGGCGATCATCCGGAAGGGATGGGCCAGCTCCCAGGCGGGGAAGGTGTTGGTGGAGAAGCGCGAGTGCACCAGGGCAAGGGCGCTGGTGAGATCCTCGTCGTGCAGTTCGGGGAAGACCTCCTCGAGCTGGTTGGTGGTGAGCATGCCCTTGTAGACCAGGGTGCGTGCGGACAGCGAGGCGAAGTAGACGCCGGCCTCGTTCTGGGCACGGCGGCGCAGCACGAAGGCCAGCCGTTCCAGATCCAGGCCGAGGCGCCCGTCGCGGGCCCGGATGATTATGTGCTCGAAGTGCGGCATCGTCGACAGGGAGATCGGCGAGAGGGTCTCGGTGCTGACCGGCACCTCGCGCCAGCCGAGCACCTGGACGCCCTCGTCGGCGGCAATGAGTTCGATCGCGGCCCGCGACCGGGCCCTCTTGGCCTCGTCGGTCGGCATGAAGGCCAGGCCGACGGCGTAGGAGCCGGGGGCGGGCAGTCGTAGGCCGGTGGATTTGCGCAGGAAGACGTCGGGGACCTGGATGAGTATTCCGGCGCCGTCTCCGGCTGCCGGGTCGGCACCGGTCGCGCCACGGTGATCGAGATTCCGCAGCACCTCGAGGGCCTGCTCCACGATCCTGTGGCTGGCCACACCGGTCATGGTGGCGACGAATGCGACGCCACAGGCATCGTGCTCAAGGGAGGGATCGTACAACCCCTGCTTGGGATGATGGCCAAAAATCATCCGGGTCTCCTTTCAGGTACGCCCTGCGGCGCGGACCGCGCACTTCGGCACAGCCAAGCATGCAGACCGTTTGTAAACGCCGTGTTACGGCGAGAAATCACGGCAGCGAGAGCCGAGGGCAGGGCAAGATTCGCACACCCTGCCCGATGGGCGAAACATCTGTCCAGAATGAGAGACGAAGGTGTGTTACTCCGCGGACTCCTCGCCCTTCGTCTCCTCCGATGCGCCATCGGGTTCGTCCCCTCCGGACAGCTCGCTGCCGTCACCATCAGCAGCCTCACTGCCGACGGGTCCAGCGTCGTTCCCCGAGGCGGGGACGCCCGTCTCGGGGGCCGTGGCACCCGGCTTGTTGCGCAGCAGCCAGATGAACAGCACGAGCCCGGCCAGGAAGACCAGCAGGGAGGTGTAGGAGTTGATCCGCCAGCCGTTGACGTGGTTGGCGGGGTCGATGCGCAGCCTCTCCACCCAGAAGCGGCCGAAGGTGTAGGTCACGACGTAGAGGCAGAAGAGCTTGCCGCGTCCCAGCTTCCAACGGCGGTCGGCCCACAGCAGGAAACAGGCCCCGGCGACGTTCCAGATCAGTTCGTAGAGGAAGGTCGGGTGGAAGGTCGAGTACTGCAGGTAGCCCAGGGGCCGGTGCTCCAGATCGATCCGCAGGCCCCAGGGCAGGCTCGTCGGCCCCCCGAAGAGCTCCTGGTTGAACCAGTTCCCCAGCCTTCCGATGCCCTGTGCGAGCAGGATGCCGGGGGCCAGCGCATCGGCCAGATCGCAGAACCGCAGGCCCTTGGACCGGCACACGAGCCACACCGCCAGCGCCCCGCCGGCGATCGAGCCCCAGATCCCCAGTCCGCCCTGCCAGATGAAGAAGGCGTGGTACCAGGTCCGGCCCGGGCCGAAGTAGAGCTCGTGATCGGTGATGACGTGGTAGATCCGGGCCCCGACGATGCCGGCGATCACCGCCCAGATGGTGACGGTCTCGAAGTCCTCCTGGCGCCCGCCCCCGGCGCGGTAGCGCCGTCCGCCGATGAGGTAGGCGACGACGATCCCGGCCAGGATGCACAGGGCGTAGAAGTGGATCCTCACCGGCCCGATGCTGAAGCCGCTGATCGACGGGCTGGGGATCGACAGGGCGATCTCCAGGGCCGGGAGCCCGGGGATCACTGCGCCTGCCTCACCGGCCGGGCCCGGCGCACCCCGTCGACCAGATCGTCGACGATGCCGCGCATCCGCTCGATACCGGCCGCGGCGCCGGCCCCGGACTCGTCGGCCTCCACCAGCGCCCGGACCAGCGCGGATCCGACGATGACACCGTCGGCGAAGGCCCCGAGTTCGGCGGCCTGGTCCCCGTCGGAGACGCCCAGGCCGACACCCACCGGGATCCCGGGATCGGCGGCCTTGACCCTGGCCACCAGCTCGGGAGCGGCGGTGGAAGTGTGCGCCCTGGCTCCGGTGACACCCATCACGCTGGTGGCGTACACCCATCCGCGGCTGGCATGCACGGTGCGGGCCAGCCGCTCATCGGTCGAGGAGGGGGCCACCAGGAAGATCCGGTCCAGGCCGTGCTCATCGGAGGCCTCGAACCATTCATCGGCCTCGTCGGGAGTCAGGTCCGGCGTGATGATCCCGGAGCCGCCGGCCGCGGCGAGGTCGCGGGCGAAGGCGTCGACCCCGTAGTGCTCGATGAGGTTCCAGTAGGTCATCACCACGCAGTGGGTGCCGGTGGCGGCGACGGTCTCGGCGGCGCGCAGCGCGTCGCGGGTGCGCACCCCCAGTTCCAGCGCCCTGGTGGTGGCGTGCTGGATGACGGTGCCGTCCATCATGGGGTCGGAGTAGGGCAGGCCGATCTCCACCAGATCGACGCCCGTTCCGGTGGTGCCCTCGGTGAGGGCCCGCATCGCGGCCAACGAGTCGTCGACACTGGGGTGGCCCACCGGCAGGTAGCCGACCAGGGCGGGCCGGCCCTGTTCGCGGGCCTTCTGGTACGCCTCGCCGCTGCTGCTCACTTCATGCCTCCTGTGGTGGCGTCGACGCTGCCGTCCAGGCCGAACCACCGAAGCGCGGTGTCGACGTCCTTGTCCCCGCGACCCGAGACGGTGATGAGGATCACCGGTTTCTCGCCGTCCTCGCGTCTCAGGTCGCCGGCGATTCTCATCGCTCCGGCGACCGCATGGGCCGACTCGATGGCCGGCATGATGCCCTCAGTGCGGGTGAGGAGGCGCAGCGCCTCCATGGCCTCGTCGTCGTCGATCGGCAGGTAAGTCGCCCGTCCGGTCTCGGCGAGCCATGAGTGCTCGGGGCCGACCCCGGGGTAGTCCAGGCCGGCGGAGATGGAGTGGGACTCGACGGTCTGGCCGTCGGAGTCCTGGAGGATGAAGGTGCGGGTGCCGTGCAGCACGCCGACCGATCCCCCGGTGATCGACGCGGCGTGGCGCCCGGTGGCCACTCCCTCTCCCCCGGCCTCGAAGCCGTAGAGAGCGACCTCGGGGTCGCGGATGTACTCGGCGAAGGAGCCGATCGCGTTCGAGCCGCCGCCCACGCAGGCGCACACGGCGTCGGGCAGTCTGCCGGTCGCGGCCAGGATCTGGCTGCGGGACTCGGTGGAGATGATCCGCTGGAACTCGCGAACCACCTTGGGGAAGGGTGCCGGGCCCGAAGCGGTGCCGATCAGGTAGTGGGTGTCGGCGACATGGGCCACCCAGTCGCGCATGGCCTCGTTCATGGCGTCCTTGAGCGTCTGGGAGCCGGCCTCCACTGCCACCACCTCGGCGCCCAGCAGCTGCATCCGGGCCACATTGAGGGCCTGCCGGTCGGTGTCGACCTTGCCCATGTAGACCCGGCACTCCATGCCCAGCATGGCGGCGACGGTGGCGGTGGCGACCCCGTGCTGTCCGGCTCCGGTCTCGGCGATGAGCCGGTGCTTGCCCATCCGTCGGGCCAGCAGGGCCTGGCCGAGCACGTTGTTGATCTTGTGGGAGCCGGTGTGGTTGAGGTCCTCGCGCTTGAGGAGGACGCGGGCGCCCCGACAGTGTTCGGCGAAGCGGTGGGCCTCGGTGAGCGGGCTGGGGCGTCCGGCGTAGTCGCGGCGCAGCGCGTCGAGCTCGTCGAGGAAGGCCTGGTCGGCCATCGCCTCGGTGAAGACCTCATCGAGCTGATTGAGCGCGGCCTGGAGGGCCTCGGGCACGAATCGTCCCCCGAACCGGTCGAAGTGGCCGCGCTCATCGGGCAGGGTCTGCTCCCTCACAGCCGCCTCCTGAGCGGCATGAGGTGACACAGGTGTGGGTGACATGAATACTCACGTTCTTTCTTGGGGTTCAGGAGGGGGCCGCTGCGGCACTCAGGAGGAGGTCGCCTCGCGGATCGAGGCGATGAACGCCGCCGGGTCTCCCGAGCGCACCAGGGCCTCGCCGACGAGTATCGCGTCGGCTCCGGCCCGGTGGGCGGCGAGGGCGTCGTCGAGGGTGAGGATCCCCGACTCGGCGATCTTGACCGTCTGTTCGGGCAGCTGGGGAAGCAGCTCGGCGAAGATGCCGGTGTCGACATCGAGGGTCTTGAGGTTGCGGGCGTTGACGCCGATCACCGAGGCTCCGAGGTGAGCGGCGCGCCGGGCCTCCTCAGCGTTGTGGACCTCCACCAGGGCGGTCATGCCCAGCCGACGGATCAGCCGGTAGAGGGTCTCCAGCTCGGCGTCGTCGAGGGCCGCGACGATGAGCAGCACCAGATCGGCCCCGTGGGCGCGGGCCTCCAGCACCTGGTACTCGGTGACGATGAAGTCTTTGCGCAGCACCGGGATGCCGACGCCTGCGCGCACGGCGTCGAGATCGGCCAGGGAGCCGTTGAACCGGCGGGCCTCGGTGAGCACGCTGATGGCGGTGGCACCGCCGGCCTGGTAGTTCCCGGCCAGCACGGAGGGATCGCGGATCTCGGCGAGGTGACCCTTGGAGGGGCTCGCGCGCTTGACCTCGGCGATCACCGACAGGCCGTCGGCCCGCAGCGCCCGCTGAGGGTCCAGGGGCGGGTCGATGAGTTCGGCGGCCTCGCGCAGGCCTGCCTCCTCGACCAGCTCCTGGCGCCCCCGCAGGTCGGTCAGCACCCCGGCGATGATCTCGTCCAGCACGGTACCGGTCTGTCTGGGTGTGACGGACATGACCCTCCTCAGTGGCTCTGGCCGAGTCCGGCGGCCTTCATGATCCCGGCCACGATGAGAGCGACCACGATCAATGAGGCCCCGACGATGATGATCGGCCAGTTCGGGCCGGCCAGGGATCCGACAGTGGCCACGATGAAGCCGACGGCCGCGATGATGACGCCGGTCCATGCGGCGGGGCTCTTGCCGTCCTCGTACTCGCGGACCTGCCGGGCCCGGCTGGGGGCGGGCTCTGCCGGACTGCTCATGGCTCCTCCTGGATTGCCTTCTCGTGCGTTGATTGGCTTGTACGGCGCTCATCGGCGCAGATGGGTGGGACCCTGGGCCGCAACCGGTCCATGAGGCGCACCTTACCGCGCCGGACAGGCCTGTCCGGGCCCTCTCAGGCAGTGATCAGGGCGTCCGGGATAGCCCAGAGCCTCAGTTCGCCGGAGGCTCGCCGTCGGGGTCGACGGTGGGATCCTCGCCACGATCCATCGCCGCCCAGATGTCGCGGGTCTCCCGTGGATTCTCGGGTTCGGTGCGACTCCGGGTGAATCGGGAGCCCCGCGGCGGCCACCGGCGGGCCAGGACGGCCAGCGTCGCACCGCCGAGGACCAGCAGGATCGCGGCCGCCAGGGCCAGCCAGCCAGCTGAGTGGAGGGGGGCCGAGGCCAGCGCGGCCTCCGTGACTCCGCGGTCCTGGAGACCCGTCGGCAGGGAGTCCGAAGTGGCGACCACTGCCACCAGCCCGGCACCGATCAGGGCCTCCAGGACGCCGACGACGCGGCGGCCGGTGCCGCCCACCACCAGGAGCAGGGCCCAGGCGGCCAGCGACAGCAGTCCGAGCCCCCGGGCGAGATCACTGGTGAGCTGGTCACCGGTCACCGCGACCGTGCCCACCTGGCGCCAGGTGCGGCCCGCCACCGCGACTGCGACGACTGCGGACAGCAGGGGCAGGGCCGTCAGGGCCGCGCGCAGGCCGGCAGGCAGCACACTGGCCTGTTCCACCTCGGCCTGTTCCACCTCAGGATCAGGCATCGACGACGTGGGTTCCGGTGGCGTGGGCCCTTGACCAGGCCTCGGCGCCGCGCACGGCGTCGAGGACGGCGGCGGCCTTGTTCTCGCACTCCCGGTTCTCAGACAGCCCGATCGAGTCGAGCACGATGCCGGCTCCGGCCTGGACGTGGGCGACGCCGTCCTTGAGGACGGCGGTGCGGATCGCGATGGCGACATCGGAGTTGCCGGCCAGGTCGAAGTAGCCGACGACTCCCCCGTAGACGCCGCGGCGGGTGGCCTCCATGTCCTCGATGATGCGCATGGCGCTGATCTTGGGAGCACCTGACAGGGTGCCGGCCGGGAAGCAGGAGAGGGTGACGTCCAGGGCGCTCACATCCGGCCGCGGCGTGCCGGTGACCGAGGCCTCCAGATGCATCACATGGGAGTAGCGGCCCACGTGCATGAACTGGGTGACGTTGACGGTGCCGGGTTCGCAGACCCGGCCGAGATCGTTGCGTCCCAGGTCGACGAGCATGGTGTGCTCGGAGCGCTCCTTCTCATCGGCCAGCAGCTCGGCCTCCAGGGCGCTGTCCGCGGCCGCGGTGGCCCCGCGGGGACGGGTGCCGGCGATGGGATGGGTGGTGGCCACACCGTCTGTCAGGGTCACCAGTGCCTCCGGGGAGGAGCCGACGACGGCGAATCCGGGCAGCCTCAGCAGGTACAGGTAGGGGCTGGGGTTGCGACGACGCAGCTGCCGGTAGAGGTCCAGTGCCTCGGCGCCGGTCTCGATGTCGAAGCGCTGGCTGGGGACCACCTGGAAGACCTCGCCGTCGCGGATCTTCTCGATGGCGGCGTCGACCATCCCGGCGAACTGTTCGGGGGTGCGCTGGCGCACGACCGTGACGTCGGCCAGACCGTGGTCGATCTCGGTGAGGCTGGCCCTGGGTTCGGCGAGGCGCTCGGCCATCTGCTCGATTCGGTTCACGGCGCGGCGCCAGGCGGCGTCGATCTGTGCTGAGTCGATCTGTGCTGAGTCGGCGGCGGGCCGGTACTCGTTGGAGATGAGCCACAGCTCGCCGCGATGGTGGTCGACGACGGCCATCTCGCCGACGAGCATGAAGCACAGTTCGGGCAGCTGGAGGTCGTCGAGCGTGCTCTCGCCGATCTGCTCCAGGCGGCGGACGACATCGTAGCCGAGGTAGCCGATGAATCCCGACGTCAGTGGAGGCATGCCGTCCTCGCGTGGGGACCGCAGGGCTTTCAGAGAGGAACCGAGGGCGTCGAGCGGATCGGTGTGCCCGTCGACGCCGGCGGGCCGTTCCCCGATCCACTCGGCATGTCCGTCGACGCTGGTGAGTGCGGTCTCGCAGCGCACGCCGATGAAGGACCAGCGCGACCAGATGCCGGCCTCGGCCGATTCCAGCAGGAAGGTGAGATCGCGGGTTCCGCACAGATGGTTGTAGACGCCGACGGGGGTGACGTCGTCGGCGGTGAGTCTGGCGCGCACGCTGATGACACCGCGGCCGGGCTCGGCGGCCAGTGCGCGGAACTGATCGAGGGTGGGTTCGATGGTGAGGTTCTGGGTCACTGGTCCCCCAGCAGCTGGTCGGCGTCGAAGCAGGTGTGGTCGCCGGTGTGGCAGGCTCCGCCTGTCTGGTCGACCCTCAAGAGGATGGTGTCGCCGTCGCAGTCCAGACGGACCTCGCGGACGTGCTGGGTGTGGCCGGAGGTCTCCCCCTTGACCCAGTACTCGGAACGCGACCGCGACCAGTAGGTGGCCTTGCGGGTGGCCAGGGTGCGGGCCAGGGCCTCGTCGTCCATCCAGGCCATCATGAGGACGGCCCCGGTGGAGTCCTCCTGGACGACGGCGGGGACCAGTCCGTCGGGATTGCGCTTGAGTCGCGCTGCGATCGCTGGGTCGAGTGACATGGGGTTCATTATGACCACCGACGGTCGACGGGGGCGAGGGCGTTCATCTCTCGGCTTGCCGGTCGCCCGGCGCCTGGAGATATATGCTGCCGCTGATCGGCGAGGTGCCCCGGGAAATGCCGGTATCCGGTCCCAGACGATGGCCAGAGCTGGGGACGCAATGCGTTCCGCTTCATGGCCTTTCGAACCTCCCGTTCGGGGGCACAGATTCTGCCGGGTCTTGACCCTACGCCAGAACCATTCAGCCTGTCCCCGCTCAGCCTTACCCGGATCAGGATTTTCAATGACATCCATTTCCACGACCGCCCTTCCCACCACCTCTTTTCCCATTCAGGCCCTCGACCCGAGCGTCACGCGATGAGTGGCTCCTGATCGTCGGGTCGTTCAGCGCATCGATGTGCCCCGTCACCATCGCCATCCCGGCGATCCGCGCTCTTCTCCGGCCCGAGGGCGGAGTTCTCCTGCTGGTACTCGCCGTGGCCTCCGGACGAGACGACTTCGGGCGTCGCGGTCGCCCTGTCTCGGCCGTGGGCGGAGTCCTCCCCGGCATCCGGGCCGGGTGGGAGGTCGTGGCGGAGGCGTCGGGGCGGGTGGACCTGGGGTTTCCCGGTGTCGGGGTCGAAGGTGATGCGCCATTGGTCGGCGGCGGGGTCGTAGCGGTGGGGTTCGATGACCCCGTGGTGATGCCGGCAGATCAGGGCGAGGTTGTTCAGGGATGTGGGTCCGCCGGCCCACCAGGGGATGACGTGGTGGGCCTGACAGGCCGGTGCGGGAACGGTGCAGCCGGGGATGACGCACCCGGAGTCCCGCAAGGTCAGGGCCTTGCGGATCTGGGGTGCCACCAGCCGGTGCTCCCGTCCCACATCCAGGATCTCGGAGGCCTGGCCGAGAACGGTCGGCAGGATCCCGGCGTCGCAGCAGGCCAGACGCACCTGGGAGGCCGGGATGTCCTGCCCGGACTTGGTGGTGCCGGTCACCGCGGTCCGCAACCGGGCGACCGACACCTCATCCAAAGGGCTGCCGTCGGGGCGGAGGCCGGTGGCCGCCGCCTCCACGGCCAGCTGCAGGAGCTTTGTGTAGTCGAGGGTGACCACGACCCGCGGTGTCTCACCGCCGGCGACCGGGATCTGTCCGGCGCTCTGGAGGGCGGTGACCATGTCAGTGATCGCGTCGGCCTGCCGTTGGGCGGTGGTGCGGGACTCCCGCTCCCCCAGGACGGTCCGCGCCGCGAAGTACTGGCCGGCACTCAACTCCCCCGTGGCCCTCTGCGCCTTGAGGGTCTCGAGTTCGCGGCGTTCGTCACCTCGGTCGCGTTCCACGCACGCCCCGACGACTGTGCGCAGCAGGTCGCCCTCCATCTGGGGCAACTGCCCGAAGATCCGCGCCGAGCCCCTCCCCGTGTCGGCGAACGTGAGGTGGCGTTCCCGGACGGCCCGGCGGCGGCGCCGTTCGGCCTCGGCGGCTCGCCCGTCGGGGGTGGGGGCCAGGTCGGGGGCCACCTGCTCCAGCACTCGATCGGCGGAGCGGGCTATCTGGCCGGTGGTGACCCCACCGGCGGCCTGATCGATCAGCGTCTCGGCGGCGGCCCGTCGTTGCGCCTCACTCATGTCGTGGCGCGGAAGGTCACGCAGCACGGCCCCGGCCGCGGCGGCCTTGCCCGGAGACACGGTCCCGGCCAGGGCGGCGTCACGCACCCGGGGGTCGGCGGTGATCCGGCCCGCCTGATGCACCAGCCCGTTGGCCTCCGAGGAGCTGCGGCCCTCGGTGACCGCCAGATAGTCGCTCAGGGGTGTCCCGGTGGTCCTCTCGGTGGCGGAGGACCTGGCCACCAGGTCGGTATAGACGGCGGCCAGGGCCACCATCTGGTCGGCGAGGGCTCGGGCCCGTCTCATCGCGGCGACCTTCTGGGTGTCGGGCATCCGGGAGTCGCCGGTGTGGTCGATGGCGTCCAGCGCCTGTTCGATCACCCCGCTGAGTTCCCAGAAGTCCCGTCCCATAGAAGAACTCTAAACGATGTGAACGCCATATACCAGATCGTGAACCTAAAAATTCCGGTTCAGATTCTCGGTGTTTTCTTAACGATTCCCACCTCACATCCCTGAATCGGTCGGGTCCGGGGCGCGACGAATTCAGGGCCGGCGAGAGATTCTCCACGTTGCGCCTGAAATACCACCGCCACCGTGGAGATTCTCTCGTCGATCCCGCCTGACCCCAGACGATCCACGTCTACCAGACCCCACTGACACCACACATCCCGCGTCACACGCCGTCGTCGGGGCCATACTTGATCCCCTGTACTGAGCGCCTCGTCGGCTGCGCCTCGACAGCCGGGGATGGCAGGATGAACGGTGCCGGGCCGAGCGCCGGACCGGCGCGAGAGGGGAACAGCGATGTCACTGGCCAGCACCGAGAGGGCCGCACTTGCCGACGATCTGGACCGGTTCGGCCCGGCCGCTCCGACCCTCTGCCAGGGATGGCTGGCGTCCGACCTCCTCACCCATCTGCTGCTGCGGGAGAACGACCCGCTCGCTGCCCCGGGCATGGCCGTGTCGACCTTCGACGAGATCACCGCCCGGCGGGCCGAGCGGCTGGAGTCCCGGCACTCATTCGCCGAGCGGGTGGAGCGGTTCCGCAAGGGCCCGGCCGCCTGGTCCGTGTTCCGCGTCCCTGCCCTGGACCGGGCGGCCAACGGGATGGAGTTCTTCATCCACCACGAGGATCTGCTGCGAGCCGAGCCCGACTGGAAACCGCGCGATCTGGGCCACCAGACCCAGACCCATCTGGCGAAGGTCCTGTCCCGTTCGGGACGGCTGCTGACCCGGCGCTCCCCCGTGGGGGTGCGTGCCGAACTCACCGACCAGAGTGGCGACCTGCACGATATGTGGCTGCGGCCGGGAGACCGGATCGTGACTCTGGTGGGTCGTCCGGCGGAGGTGCTGCTGTACTGCGCGGGCCGCAAGGAGGCGGCCAGGGTGGAGGTCCTCGGGGAGCCCGAGGCCGTGGACGTCTTCTCGCGGGCCGATCTGGAGATCTGACCCCGGAGATCCGGATCCTGACCGGCCTACTTCTCCAGGCCCTTGCGGCCGTTGAGGAGCAGGTTGAGCAGCACGGCGGCCAGTGCGGCCGAGGAGATCCCCGAGCCCAGGATCATCGACAGCCAGGTCGGCAGGTGGTCATAGAGGTGTGGCGCGCCGATCGGGAACATCACCATGGCCAGGGCCACCGCGATGACGACCAGGTTGTGCGGATTCTCGAAGTCGGCCTTGGCGAGGATCTTGACCCCCGAGGAGGCCACGGTCCCGAACAGGACCACGCCCACCCCGCCGAGCACGGGTCCGGGGATCGCGGCGACGACGCGGCCCAGCCACGGGAACAGGCCCAGCACGATGAGCAGGCCGGCACCGGCGGCCACCGTGAACCGGGACTTGATGCCGGTGACGGCCACCAGGCCGACATTCTGGGCGAAGGCGGTGGGGGCGAAGGAGTTGAAGGCCGGGGCGACGACGGCACCGAGCATGTCGGCGCGCAGCCCGTCGGCGACCCGCTTGTCGTCGATCTCGGTGCCGATGGTCTCCCCAACGGCGAACAGGTCGGCCATCACCTCCATCAGGGTGACGATGATGACGATGACCATCGAGAGGATGGCGCCGATCTCGAAGACTGGGGCGCCGAAGCGGAAGGGCCTGGGGAAGGCGATCACCGAACCGTGATTCACAGCCGAGAAGTCGGCGTGGCCCAGCGCCGCGGCGAAGAGCGTGCCGGCGACGATGCCCACCAGGATGGAGACTTGGGAGAGCACCTTGATCCGGTTGCAGACCAGCACAACCGCCAGGGAGAACAGGGCGATGCCCAGGCTGGTGAGCGAGCCGTAGTCAGGCGACTTCGGGTCGGAGCCCATCACCCATCCGGCGGCGACCGGCAGCAGGGAGATGCCCATCGCGGCGATGATGGTGCCAGTGACCACGGGCGGGAAGAAGCGGCGGATCCGGGCGAAGAGTCCGGCCAGGCAGAAGCCGACGACGCCGGCGACGATCACCGCGCCGAAGATCACCCGCATCGCGCGGTGGGGGTCGCTCTGGTTGGCGGCGATGATCGCCAGCATGGTGGACGCCGCGCCGATCGTCGTGCCGTTGACCAGGGGCAGCCTGGCGCCCAGGTGGGGAAGCCCGAGGGACTGCAGCAGGGTGGCCAGGCCGGAGACGAAGAGGGCGGCGGCGACGATGAGCCCCATCTCGTCGGCGGGCAGCCCGGCGGCGCTGCCGACGACCAGCGGGACGGCGACCACTCCGCCGTAGGCCGACAGGATGTGCTGGATGCCGTAGAGGAGCGCCCTGCCGGGCGAGACCTTCTCGTCCTCGGGTCTGATCGGCGTGATGACAGTGGGTTCTTTGAGATCTGCTGACGACATCCTGCTCCTGGCGAGTTCGGAGAGTGCGAGAAAACCAGCAGGACGCTATCAGAGGCTCATTGCGGCTCTTCGGGATGTCCCAGAGATGGACGACGCCCGATACCGGCGGAACCGGCACCGGGCGCCCGGACGTCAGCTCAGGACAGCTTGTCCAGGATGATCTCGCGAACCCTCTTGGCGTCGGCCTGGCCGCGCATCGCCTTCATCACCTGCCCGATGAGGGCTCCGGCGGCCTGCACCTTCCCGCCGCGGATCTTCTCGGCCACACCGGGATTGGCGGCGATGGCGTCATCGACAGCCTGCCCGAGGGCGCCATCGTCGGAGACGACCGCCAGGCCGCGCGCTGCAACCACCTGGTCGGGCTCGCCCTCCCCGGCGATCACCCCGTCGATGACACTGCGCGCCAGCTTGTCAGTGAGCGTCCCGGCGTCGACCATCTTCTGCACCGCGGCCACCTGGACCGGGCTCATGCCGACCTCTGCCAGTTCGCAGCCGGCCTCGTTGGCCCGCCGCGACAGCTCAGTGAGCCACCACTTGCGCGCCGACGCCGCACCAGCACCGGCCCTCACGGTCTCCTCGATGAGGTCCAGCGCACCGGCGTTCACCACGGCGTCCATCTCCAGCTGCGAGAAGGACCACTCGGCACTCAGCCGGGCCCGCTTGGCCGCCGGCAGCTCCGGCAGGGTGGCGCGCAGCTCCTCCACCCACTCGGCCGACGCCTCGATCGGCACCAGATCGGGCTCGGGGAAGTAGCGGTAGTCCTCGGCGTCGGACTTGTCGCGCCCGGCGATGGTGTACTCGCCGTCCTCCTGCCACATCCGGGTCTGCTGGCGCACCGCCCGCCCCGAGGCCAGCACCGCGGCCTGGCGCCGGATCTCGTAGGTGAGTGCCCCCTCCACCGAGCGCAGCGAGTTGACGTTCTTGGTCTCGGTGCGGGTGCCCAGCTTCGTGGCGCCCTTCGGCATCAGCGACACGTTGGCGTCACAGCGCAGGTTGCCCCTCTCCATCCGGGCGTGCGACACCCCCAGGGCGATCATGATGTCGCGCAGATGGGCCATGTAGGCCCGCGCCACCTGCGGTGCGGCGGCCCCCAGGCCGCGCACCGGCTTGGTGACGATCTCGATGAGCGGCACGCCGGCCCGGTTGTAGTCCATCAGGGAGTACGCGGCGCCCTGGATGCGTCCGTCCGAACCGCCGACATGCAGCGACTTGCCGGCGTCCTCCTCCATATGGGCCCGCTCGATCTCTACCCGGTAGGTCTTCCCGTCGACCTCCAGGTCGACGTGGCCGTCGTGGCAGATCGGCTCGTCGTACTGGGAGGTCTGGTAGTCCTTGGTCATGTCCGGGTAGAAGTAGTTCTTCCGGGCCATTCGGCACCAGGGCGCGATCCGGCAGTTGAGGGCCAGGCCGATCCGGATCGCTGATTCCACCGCGTGTCCGTTGATCGCCGGCATCGAGCCGGGCAGCCCCAGGCACACCGGGCAGACATGCGTGTTGGGTTCGGCACCGTCGGAATCGGCCGGGCAGCCGCAGAACATCTTCGAGGCGGTCGACAGCTCGACGTGCACCTCCAGTCCCAGCACCGGGTCGAAGCGCTCCATGGCCTCGTCGTAGCCGAGGAGGTCGTCAGTGGTCCACACGCTCATCGCGCACCCTCCTTCTCAGACTCGTCCAGGGCCGGGATCCGCGCCAGCAGCGGGGCTCCCCAGTCCTTCTCCAGTTCGCGCTCCAACGCCGCACCCACCTGGTAGACGCGGTCGTCGCGCATCACCGGTGCCATCACCTGGAAGCCGACCGGCAGGCCGTCCGACAGCCCGGCCGGGAAGGATCCCGACGCGATGCCCCCCATATTGGCGGGGATCGTGCACAGGTCGGCGGCGTACATGGACAGCGGATCATCGGCCCGCTCGCCGATCCGGAACGCGGTGGTCGGTGTGGTGGGAGACACGAGCACGTCGCAGGTCTTCCACGCCTCGCCGAGATCGCGCGAGATGAGGGTGCGGACCTTCTGCGCCGAGCCGTAGTAGGCGTCGTAGTAGCCGCTGGACAGCGCGTAGGTGCCGATGATGATGCGCCGCTTCGCCTCGGCGCCGAATCCGGCCCCCCGGCTCGCAGTCATCACCTGCTCGGCCGAATGATGACCGTCGTCGTCGACCCGCAGCCCGTAGCGCATGGCGTCGTAGCGGGCCAGGTTGCTGGACACCTCGGAGGGCTGGATGAGGTAGTAGGCGGCCAGCGCATGCTCGAATGACGGGCAGGAGACCTCCACCACCTCGGCGCCGACGGCGGTCAGCGCCGCGACCGCCTCGTTGAAGCGCTCGAGGACTCCGGCCGAGTAGCCGGGCCCGGACAGCTCCTTCACGACACCGATCCGCAGCCCCGCCACATCGCCGCGCCGGGCGGCCTCGACGACCGGGGGCACATCGGCAGGCACCGAGGTCTGGTCCATCGGGTCGTGGCCGGCGATCACCTGGTGCAGCAGCGCGGTGTCCAGGACGCTGCGCCCGCACGGGCCGGGCTGGTCCAGGGACGAGGCCATGGCGATGACGCCGTAGCGCGACGTCCCGCCGTAGGTCGGCTTGACGCCGACGGTTCCGGTGACCGCCGCCGGCATCCGGATCGAGCCGCCGGTGTCGGTGCCCAGACCCAGTGGGGCCTCGAAGGCCGCCAGGGCCGCGGCCGAGCCGCCTCCCGAACCGCCCGGGATCCGGTCGGTGGCCCACGGGTTGCGGGTCGCACCGAAGGCCGAGGTCTCGGTGGAGGATCCCATCGCGAATTCGTCGAGGTTGGTCTTGCCGAGGATCACCATTCCGGCGTCGATGCAGCGCTGCACCACCGTCGAGGTGTACGGGGAGATCCAGTGCTCCAGCATTCTCGAGGCCGCTGTGGTGCGCATGCCCTTGTAGCAGAACATGTCCTTGACGGCCAGCGGCGCCCCGGCCAGCGGGCCGAGCCTCTCGCCGGCCGCCCGGCGGGCGTCGATGCCGCGGGCCTGGGCCAGGGCCCGGTCGCGGTCGACAGTGATGAAGGCGTTGACCCGGTCGTCGACGGCGTCGATCCGGTCCAGGCAGGCCGCAGTGATCTGCTCGGACGACAGGTCGCCGGACTCCATCGCGGCGACCAGCTCGGTGGCGTCGGCTCGCAGCAGGCTCTCTGTGGTGGACAGGTCCGCCATCACATGGCCTCCTCATCGAGAATGCGAGGCACCCTGAACCGGTTCTGCTCGGCCCGCGGCGCCATCGCCAGTGCCTCCTCGGTGGGCATCGAGGGCCTCACCTCATCGGCCCGGAAGACATTGATCAGGGGCACGGCGTGCGAGGTGGGCGGCACATCGTCGCCGGCCACCCTGGACACGCTGGCCACCGCGTCGAGGATGCCGTCGAGCTGGAGTGCCAGCCTCGCCGTCTCCTCCTCGGTGAGCTCGATGCGCGCCAGGCCGGCCAGACGGGCGACGTCATCTGGCGACAGAGCCACGATGATCCTCCTGAGAGACGGCAGCAGATCGGGCCGGTCCACCGGACACGGCCATCGAACATCCTAGGCCCGCCGGTCCCCGGCCCCCAGTCGGCGGGCGGCGGACGCGATTCCGCCGGCCTATTTGGGACCGGCCGATCGGGGGGTGACAATGAAGTGTGCTGATGCTCCGAGTTCAGGTGCCCGACATCCCAGGAACCCTGGGACTGGTGGCCACCGCCATGGGAACCGTGAATGCCGATATCGCCGCGGTCGAGATCGTGGAGAAGGGCCCTGGCTACGCCATCGACGATTTCATCCTCACCCTGCCTCCCAGCACTCTGCCCGACACCCTGGTGTCGACCTGCGACATGCTCGACGGTGTGAAGGTGCTGTGGCTCTCGCGGTACCCGGAGAACTGGGGCATCGAGTCCGACATCGCCACCCTCAACCGGATGGCCGACGATCCGGAGCACGGCGCCGAGATCCTCACCGAGGCCACGCCGGTGGTCTTCCACTGCCAGTGGGCTGCGCTGTTCAGCGCCGACCGCGAGGTGCTCACCTCCACCGCCCTGGCACCGGAATTCACTGTGGAGTCCACCAGACAGCTGGAGCCCTTCGACCAGCCGCACTCGATCGACCTCACCGACGGCTGGATGGACGGCTGGGGGGACACGGTCGTGGCGGTCGCCCCCCTGGCCGGTGGGCGGGGGCTGGCGCTGGGACGCCAGGGCGGCCCGACCTTCCTCGGCTCCGAGCTGAACCGGCTCAAGCATCTGGCTGCGCTGGCGAACTGACACCAGCGTTGAGCGTCCTGCTGCTGGCCCACGTCTGGCTGACCGGGCGTTTCTGGTACGAGATCGCGTCGGCCTTCGGCTTCGGGATCGTCTCCAGCCTGGTGCCGATCCTCAACTCCGAGATCTTCATCGTGGGCTCCCTGGCCAGTGGCCTGCTGGGGCCACTCGAAGTGTCCATCGGACTGGCCCTGGGCCACGGCGTCGGCAAGCAGGTGATGTTCCTGACGGTGCGCCACGGCAGGAAACTGAAATGGTTCGCGCCCCGGGAGAAGAAGCCGGTGCCCGAAGGATCCTGGCGAGCGCGATGGCGCCGCTGGAACGCCAAGGCCGCCCATCTGGTGGAGAGCCCCCGCTGGGGCCTGCCGATCCTCATCTTCTCGGCGGTCTCGGGCATCCCTCCGGTCTACCTGGTGGTGATCTACGCGGCCACCACGAGAATGAAGTTCGGGTGGTTCTCGCTGTGTGTCACCGTCGGTTTCTTCATCCGCTGTTACGCGTTGGCGCTGGCCACCCACTGGGGCGTGCATCTGGTCATTTGACCAGCCACTCGTTGGTGGTGGCCTTCGCCCCGTCGACCGCAGTGTCGAGCAGTCCGTTGCGGTGCATCCAGGTGGCGTAAGAAGCCCAGTCCGATCCCTTCTGCACCCCGAATTCCGCGCCCAGAAGGGAGACCGTGGCCTTGACCATCCGGGCGAGGGTCGCCCGGTCATAGGACCCCTTGGCCGGCACCTGCATCGCGGTCACCGCCTCGTCCGGGTGGGCCAGTGCGATGGCCTGACCGGCGGCCAGCCCCTTGAGGAAGGCCTTCACCCGGCCCGCGTAGCCGGCGTCGGAGGTCAGCCGCTCCGGGTTCGCGATGATCACCAGTTCGGAGTAGCCGGGCAGCCCCAGCTCGGTGGCGGGAAGCACGGTCACAGGGATCTTCCCGGCCAGTTCGATTCCCTCGATGTTGCGGAATGCGCCGTATACGGCGTGGGCCTTGCCGGTGAGCAGCGCCTGATCAAGGCTCTGCTGAACATTCGGCATGGTGATCGTGGCAGGGTCGACGTGGGCCTTGCGGGCGATGTACTCGACACTCGGCTTCTGAGAGGCGAGACCGGAGAGGGCCACCGTCTTCCCCGCCAGATCTGCAGCACTGGTGATGCCGGAGTCCTTCCGGGCGATGAGCGAGGTGAGGCAGGTGGGGATCAGGGCCGCCACCGAGACCACCCGCAGGCCCTGCGCGACAGCGATGAGGGTGTCGGGCTCGTAGGAGACCGCGAGGTCGGCCCGGCCCAGGGAGACCTGCTTCGCGGCGTCGGCGGTGTTGGCCGGATTGTGGATCGCGACGTCGACCCCGGCCTTGCTGAAAGCGCCGGTGTGCTGGGCGGTGTAGATGGTGACGTGGTCGGGATTCGGATTCCAGTCCAGCAGGAGGTTCACCGCGCGACTCCGGGTGCTGGTCCGCGCGTCGGCCTTCCGGCCGCAGCCCGCCAGGGCCAGGGCGGCGCCGACCGCGGCCAGGCCGAGCCGACGTCGGCTGATGGCTGTGTGCTGAGGGGAGCGGGTCATGAGTGTCCTTCCGTGACATTCCAGGGGCAGGCGAGTCGCTCGATCAGGGTCACGGCGCCCAGCAGCAGGCCGGACATGGCGGTGAGGACGATCACCTGGGCGAAGACGAGGTCGGTGGCCAGGCGCGGGATGGCCTGGAGCATGAGATAGCCGATGCCGTTGGTGGATCCGGTGTACTCGGCGAAGACCGCGGCCACCGGGGCGAATGTCACCGCGACCCTCAGGCCGGCGAATCCGCGGGGTGCGGCCGCGGGGATCCGCACCCGCCACAGCAGCGCCGAACGCCCGGCGTGGAGGGTCCGCATGGTGTCGATCAGGCGATGGTCGACGTCGTGGATCCCTGCCATCAGGTTCAGTGCCACCGGGAAGAAGCACAGCAGGGCGACGACGATCACCTTCGGTGACATCCCGTACCCCAGGGCGATGGTGAGCAGCGGTCCGATGACGACGGTCGGGATCGCCTGGGAGGCGATCAGCAGTGGGGTGAGCGCCCGTCCGATGACGGCGAGGTATCCCGAGGCGACGGCCATCCCCACCGCCACCGCAGTTCCCAGGCCGATGCCTGCCAGAGTCTCGGCCCCGGTGAGCCAGGTCGCCGAGGCCAGGACGTCTCCCCAGTTGTCCACCAGGGCCGTCACCACCGCCTGCGGCGAGGGGATCACATAGGCCGGGACGGCACCACCGGCGGTCACGGCGATCCAGCCGGCCAGCAGCAGCGCCACGGTCGCTGCCGGAGGCAGGACGCGGGCCGCGACCCTGCTCATGCCGCCTGCCTGACCCGGCCCAGCGCCCCGAGGATCGCCGTGCGCGATGCGCCGAACTCCGGGTCGGCCAGGATCTCCTCGTGAGGGCGGTCGTCGTCGAACCAGCCGGGCCACGACCCGGTGCAGCAGCCCGGCCGCCCGGCCAGCAGCACCACCCGCCGCGACAGCAGCAGGGCCTCCTCGACGTCGTGGGTGACCATCACAAGGGTCGTACTGGCACCGGTGACGGCGTCGCGCAGCCATTTCTGTCCCTCGGCGCGGGTGATGGCGTCCAGGGCGCCCAGCGGCTCGTCGGCCAGCAGCACCGGCTTGCCGGCCAGCAGTGCCCGGGCCAGGGAGGCGCGCTGGCGCATCCCTCCCGACAGGGCGTCCGGCCGCGCGCCGGCCCACTCGGACAGGCCGAGCTGGGACAGTGCGCCCAGCGCCCGGGAGCGCGCCCGCCGGCGCGGCACCCCCTGGTTGCGCAGGCCGATGGCGACATTGCCGGCCAGGTCGAACCAGGGCAGCAGGAGGTCGTTCTGGGGCATCAGGGCGCAGGCCGCCAGGCGCCCTGCCTCATCAGTGGCGCCGAGCACCTGGACCGTGCCGGTCTGCGGGCAGGCGAGGCCGCCGATGAGTCTCAGCAGGGTCGACTTGCCGCACCCGGAGCGCCCGATGAGGGCGAGATGCTCGAAAGCGGGCACGTCCAGCGTCACGTGCTCGAGGACCGGTGCCGTCGAGCGCCGGTAGCGGTAGCCGGCGTCGCGGATCGAGATCGCCGGGGATTCTGGGTTCATCGGGCGCGCCGGCGCATCATGACATCCCTCCGCTCATACGAATGAGTTCAGGTTCGACGGGTCTCATCTCAGCCCCGTGCGGGGCACCCCGTGTCTTCAGCAGGGACTCTATCCGCACGCGCCGCGGTCACCGCACGAGGGTCGCGCTACGAACCTGCGGGCAGTCGCAGAACGTCCGCTGTGGGCAGGTCTAGGCTCGCAGGGTGATGCCGTCGTCGGGTGCCGAGCCCCTGATCCATGTTCGAGACCTGGAGAAGGTGTTCACCCGCCCGGTGGAGCCGATGGGCCGGTTCAGGTCGCTGCGGCGGCTGTTCTCGAGGGAGAAGACGTCGACGGTCGCGGTCCACGACGTGTCCTTCGACATCGCCGCCGGGGAGTTGGTGGGCTACCTGGGCGCCAACGGGGCGGGCAAGTCCACCACCATCAAGATGCTCACCGGCATCCTGGTGCCGACTTCCGGGACCGTCCGGGTGGCCGGCCGGGTGCCCTGGCGCGACCGCCGCGCCAACGCGGCCCGCATCGGCGCGGTCTTCGGCCAGCGCAGCCAGCTGTGGTACGACCTGCCGCTGCGCGACTCCTTCGAGCTGGTCCGCGACCTCTACGGCGTCACTCAGCCCGAATACGACCAGCGCCTGGCGATGTTCACCGAACTGCTCGACATGGCCGGATTCCTCGACACCCCGGTGCGGTTCCTGTCCCTGGGTCAGCGGATGCGAGGAGATCTCACCGCCGCCCTGCTGCACTCCCCCGACGTCGTCTACCTCGACGAACCCACCGTCGGCCTGGATGTCGTGGCCAAACGCCGCATCCGCGAATTCATCGCCGAGATCAACACCCGCCTGGGCACCACCGTCATCCTCACCACCCACGACATGGACGACGTCGAGGCCCTGTGCCGGCGCATCATCATGATCGACGCCGGCACCGTCCTGTTCGACGGCACCCCCGAGGCGCTGCGGCACCGCTACGTCCACCAGCGCACCCTCACCGTCACCCCGGCCGCGGGCACCGATCCCGCCGCCATCCGGGTCGACGGGGCCACCAGCACCGTGACCGAGGGCAAGACCGTCCTGACCCACGACCCGGCGGTGATCAGCACTCCCGATCTCATCGCCGCGGTCACCGCTAGCTGGCCGGTCACCGACCTGACCGTCACCGAGGCCAGCCTCACCGATGTCGTCGCCCGCATGTACGCTGAGGCCCCACGATGAGCCCTTACCACCCGATGAGCCCCCGCGCTGTTCTCGGCAGCGCCCGGATGGCGGTCAGGACGTCATGGGCCTACCGCATCGATCTGGCCAGCGGCATCGCCGGGCTCCTGATCCAGGTCTGGCTGCTCAAGGTGGTGTGGACCACGGTCTACGGCAACTCCACCACGGTGCGCGGCATCGACCGAACCCAGGCCGTCTCCTACGCCGTGCTGGCCGCCTGCATCCAGACCGCCCTGATGCCCTGGCAGTTCTCCGGCCTCAACGCCCGGGTGCGCACCGGCCAGATCGGCATCGACATGACCCGGCCGCTGGGGCTGATCGGCCAGGTCCTGGCCCAGAACGCCGGCACCCTGGCCGGACGCCTTCCGATCACCGCGATCGGCATCGCCTGGGCCGTCGTGATCGGCGCGCTGGCCCTGCCACCGCAGGTGGGCACACTCGGACTGTGGATCCTCTCGACCCTGCTGGGGGTCGCCATCAGCCTGATCCTCAACCTGCTGGTCTCGATGGCCAGCTTCTGGTCATTGGAGATCGGCGGCTACATGATGGTCTACCGGCTCGGCTCCGGGCTGGCCTCCGGCGCCCTCATCCCACTGTGGTTCATGCCCGGACCGCTGGCCACGATCCTGGACTGGCTGCCCTTCCGGGCCCAGATGTTCACCCCCCTGTCGATCTACTTCGGCACCGCCACCGGTGCCGACGCATGGGCCGCGATCGGCGTCCAGGCCGCCTGGATCCTCATCCTGGCCGGGCTTCTGGCCCTGGTGTGGCACCGCGCCGAGCACAAGGTGGTGGTCCTCGGTGGCTGAGACCACGCTCCCCGGCACCCTGCGCGCCTGGTGGATCCTCGAGAAGGCCTCCCTGCGCGCCCAGGGGCAGTACCGCTCCAATCTGTTCGTCGGATTCCTCGGCGGGCTGACCTACCAGGGCATCCAGGTCGCCTTCATGGCCCTGCTGCTGGCCGGCTTCGGGGTCATCGACGGCTGGGGAATCGACCGGATCGGACTGATGGTCGGCATCCGGCTGGCCGCCCACGCCGTCTACGTGATGCCCTTCGGCAGCCTGCTCAACACCTCCCAGCTGGTCCACGACGGCGAGTTCGACCTGCTGCTGCTCAAGCCCGTCAACCAGTTCACCCAGATCATCACCCGCCGCTTCAACATCCTCACCCTCGGCGACGCCCTCCTCGGCCTGGCCGCGGTGATCGCCTTCGCCCCACAGGCCCCCGTGGACTGGACCTGGTGGCGACTGCTCTACCTGCTCGCCGCGATCCTCGGCGGAGGACTGGTCGAGACATCCATCCAGATCGCCATCGCCTCCCTGGCCTTCCGCGCCACCGTCGTCAACTCCCTGCAGACCCTGGCCGACACCGTCGTCACCACCTTCGGCATCTACCCGCTGTCGATCTTCGGGCCGGCGGGCCTGATCGGCCTGTGCTTCATCTTCCCCCTCGGACTGATCGCCTACCTGCCCGCCGCCGCCCTCATGAACGCCGCCGTCCCCCTGCCCGGATGGCTCGTCTGGGCCTCCCCGGCCGGGGGCTGGATCCTCTTCCCCGCCGCCCTGGCCCTGTTCACCCGCATGTCCCGCCGCTACGTCAGCCCCGGAGCCTGAGCACCCGCATCCACCGGCCGTCGGACACGGCATCCACCTCTCAGCCCTGGGGAATGAGAACCGTGTAGAAGAAGTAGAACAGCCCGCACAGCCCGGCCAGCACCACCACGAAGGCGATCGGGGCGACGATCCGCTGGATCTTCTTGGCCCGGGTCGACGGCACCCCTGCCGGCCCCCATTCGCCGACCTTGGGCTGGACGCGCACCGGGGTGCGCCCGTTGAGGTTCAGGTCGGTGAAGATGCCCACGTCGGCCATGGTAGCCGCCGAAGTCCCGGAGGCTCAGTCGGACAGCTGCTCGTCGGCCAGTTCGGCGGCCCGGGCCACCTGGGAGCACTGGCGGGAGGCTGCCGACTGCGACCATCCGGCCAGCCCGCAGGCCGGTGTGAGGATGCCCTGGTCGGCGACCAGGGCCGGGTCGACGCCCAGGGTCCGGACCAGGCCCAGCAGCCGGTCGAGCATCTCGTCGGCGCTGGAGACAGCGTTGCGGGTGCCGGTGGGTGCCAGGCCGAGCCCCAGACCCCTTCCGGCCTCCAACCATTCGGCGCACCGGTCGAGATCGGCGGTCCGCAGAGTCGCGACGTCGATCATCGCGTCGTCGACGCCGGCGTCGGCCATCATCGTCCAGGGAATACCGGGCGCGCAGCAGTGCCAGGCGATCTCGCCGACCCCGGCTTCACGCAGCCCGGCCACCAGGATTGCGGCGTCCCGCCCCGCGATGTGGACGTCGAGGGCCGGGTAGCGGTGCAGGCCCGACTGGGTGGGGATGGTCCCGCCCAGGACGGCCGGTGCGGCGGGTTCGTCGATCTGCCACACCCAGGTGACGGCGGGCATCCGGTGGTGCAGTTCGGCGGCCAGCTCCCCCTGCCCGGCGGCCAGGGAGGCGGCGACGTCACGGCGGGCCGAGGGATCGTCCAGAACGGCCTCGCCGCGCTTCAGGTGCAGGCTCGCGGCCAGGGTGAGCGGCCCGCACAGGCCGATCTTGAGGGTGGCGGGCTCCCCGGCCAGGGGCTCCTCGATGTCGTCGAGGTCGTGGCGCAGCAGGGATCGGGAGGACCGCGCGGCGCGGTCGGGGGCGTCGGAGACCCGCCACCCGGCGGCGTCCAGCTCGACGGGCAGCTCCACCAGGGTGGCGACGGCCCGGCCGATGATGCCGGCCTGCGGGCCGCGGGCGGGCAGTTCGGGTACCGGAACCAGTTCGGGGAAGCACTCGCCCATCGCCGCCAGCGCCCCGCGGAAGTCGTCGCCGGGCAGCGATCCGATGCCGGTGGCGCGCATCAGGCCGCGCCCTTCTCGGAGCCCCTAAGCGCCGCCGCAACATCGAGACCGGCACGGTCCGTGCCGCAGATGGTCGCCGAGCCGACCACCAGGTTGTCGTCGTAGAGGACGGCGGCCTGGCCGGGGGCCACACCGCTCAGGGCGGCGTCCAGGTCGATGCGCACACCGCCGTCGACGAGTTCGACCCGGGCGTCCACGGGCGTGCCGTGGGCGCGCACCTGAGCCTTGCCTCGCCAGGCGTCATCGGGGGTCCCGGAGCACCAGACCGGCCGGATGGCCTCCAGGCGGTGCACCTCGAGATCCTCCGACGGCCCGACGACGACGGTGTTTGAGACCGGCTGGATGTCCAGCACGTAGCGGGGCTTCCCGTCGGGGGCGGGGGTGCCCAGGTGCAGGCCGCGGCGCTGGCCGATGGTGAAGTGGTGGTAGCCGTCGTGGTGTCCCACCACGGCTCCGGACTCGTCGCGGAACTGTCCGGTCTCCTCCCCCAGCTGGTCCGACAGCCAGCCGGGGGTGTCGCCGTCGGGGATGAAGCAGATGTCGTAGGAGTCGGGCTTGTCGGCCACCGACAGGCCGAGGTCTGCGGCCTCGGCGCGCACCTCGGTCTTGAGGGAGTCGCCGAGGGGGAACAGGCAGTGGGACAGCTGGTCCTGGTTGAGCACCCCGAGCACATAGGACTGGTCCTTGCCCGGATCGACGGCCCGGCGCATCCGGGTGACGCCATCGGTTCGCTCCAGGCGGGCGTAGTGGCCGGTGGCCACGGCGTCGTAGCCGAGATCCAGGCCGCGCTCCAGCACAGCGGCGAACTTGATCCGCTCGTTGCAGCGCAGGCACGGGTTGGGGGTGCGTCCGGCCCGGTACTCGTCGACGAAGGGGTGGATCACCTCGGCCGCGAAGCGCTGCGAGAAGTCCCAGACGTAGAAGGGGATGCCGATCCTGTCGGCGGCCCGGCGGGCGTCGAAGGAGTCCTCCAGCGAACAGCAGCCGCGCGAGCCCTCCCGGTAGGCCAGTGGGGTCCGCGACAGGGCCAGGTGCACACCGGTCACGTCATGCCCGGCGGCCACCAGGCGGGCTGCGGCCACCGCCGAGTCGACTCCTCCCGACATCGCTGCCAGAACCCTCATACCCGTTGCCTCCTTCGTGCCGTCCAACGGCGGCCCATCGTACCTGCGAGACGGCACGTACCTGTGCCTCAGCGGGCCCGGCGGGCCCGCGCCACCACCTCGGGCAGCAGAGCAGCCACCCGCTCGATCTCGGCGGTGGTGGTCGCCGGCCCGAAGGAGAACCTCAGACAGGAGGAGGCCTGCTCGGGCGTGCGTCCCATCGCCAGCATCACCTGGCTGGGCGCCGAGACGCCTGCGTGGCAGGCAGATCCGGTGGAGCAGTCGACGCCGTCCTGATCGAGCAGTAGTTGCAGATCGTCGCCTCGGGCCCCTTCTACGCTGAGGTGAACGATCGAGGGGCTGACGTCCCGGCCGCCGTCGACGGCCACTCCGTCGATCGCGACCGCGGCGGACGCCAACCGGTCGCGCAGCCGTTCCCATCGGCGCCGCGCCTCGTCCAGCTCTGCCAGCGACTCGGCCAGGGCGGCCGCGAAGCCCCGGGCCAGGGCCACCATCTGGGTGCCCGACCGGACGCCGGCCTCCTGGCCCCCGCCGGCCCCGACGGCCGCGACGTCGACCCCGCGCCGCCGCCACAGCGCGCCGATGCCCACCGGCCCGCCGATCTTGTGGGCCGAGAAGGATGCCAGGTCCACGTCCCAGGCGGCCAGGTCGAACGGAAGATGACCCAGGGCCTGGACGGCGTCGGTGTGGAAGAGGGCGCCGGCCCGGTGGGAGACCTCGGCGCACTGCGCCACCGGCTGCACCGTCCCCGTCTCATTGTTGACGGCCATCACGCTCACCACGCTCGCCGGCCCTCGGGTACCGATCGTCGCGGGGTCCACGCACCCCTCGGCATCGACCGGCAGCACCCGGACGCGATCACCGAGCAGCCCCGGGGCGGCCAGCCCCGAGATCGCCGCGTGCTCCACCGCCGAGATCTCCACCGGATCCGCACCGGCTCCGGCCGCGCCGAGCACGGCCAGATTGTCGGCCTCGGTGCCCCCTGACGTGAACACCAGCTCCAGGGGGCGCACGCCCAGCAGCGTGGCGATCTGCTCGCGGGCGTCGTCGAGCATCGCCCTGGCCCGGCGTCCCGCGGTGTGGACCGCCGCGGGATTGCCCACCGCTCCTGTCGAGACCATCGCCGACGCGGCCACCGGACGCAGTGGTCCGGTGGCCGCGTGGTCCAGGTAGAGGCGCTCCGGGTCCGTGCCGCCATCTCTCATCGTGACAGGCTATCCCGGGTCTGCCGTGGTTCCGGCGACCCGGCTGAGACGAGTTGACATGGCATCTGTCCGACATCCGGACGGGGCTTCAGCTCTTCGCGCGAGGTTGGCCGCATCGCCTGCCGTGACGGCGTCGAGGGCCTATCATTCCTGGTTGTTGTATTTCCCGTCCATCTTGAGAGAGATCACACATGGTTCCGCCCGCCGGTCAGAGTCCCGCCGTGACCGCCCCAACCGACTCCAGCGTCCTGGGCGCCACGTTGATGGACGGTGGATGCCGCTTCGGACTGTGGGCACCTCGTGCCACAGCTGTGGAACTCGCCCTGGTCAACACCGACCGCTCCCAGATGAACGTCGACATGGCCAAGGCACCCGACGGGGTATGGATGGTCTTCGTGCCCGGCATCACCGCGGGCCAGCTGTACGGCTACCGGGTACACGGCAAGTGGGATCCCGACCACGGCATGCGGTTCAACCCCGCCAAACTGCTCATCGACCCCTACGCCCGAGCCATCACCGCCGGCGTCGACTACTCCGGGCCGATCCTCGACCACACCGATCGGTCCAACTACGCCGCCGACACCCGCGACTCCGCCCGCTCGGTGCCCCTGTCGGTGGTGGTGGCCGACAGCGCACCGCCCGAGCCGATCGCCCGGCGCCGCCCGATCGACGAGTGCGTCATCTACGAGACCCATGTGAAGGGGTACACCCGGCAGCACCCCTCGGTCCCCGAGCACCTGAGGGGCACCTATGCCGGCCTGGCCTACCCGGCGGTCATCGAGCACCTCACCGAGGTCGGGGTCAACACGATCGAACTGCTGCCGATCCAGCAGTTCGTCTCCGAACCCTTCGTGGTGGGCAAGGGGTTGAAGAACTACTGGGGCTACAACACCCTCGGCTTCTTCGCACCGCACGCCGCCTACTGCTCGGTGGGCACTCTCGGCGACCAGGTCCGCGAGTTCAAGGAGATGGTCACCGCCTTCCACCGGGCCGGCATCGAGGTGCTTCTGGACGTCGTCTACAACCACACCGGCGAGGGCGGCCACGAGGGCCCCACCCTGAGTTTCCGGGGCATCGACCACAGCGGCTACTACCGACTCACCAATGACCTGCGCAACGACTACGACGTCACCGGCTGCGGCAACTCGGTCAACACCGCCAACCCCGGCGTGCTGCAGATGGTGCTGGACTCACTGCGCTACTGGGTCACCGAGATGGGCGTCGACGGCTTCCGCTACGACCTGGCCACCACCCTGATCCGCGACGCCGACCACTCCGTCGACCAGCACCACCCCTTCAAGCAGGCACTGCGCGCCGACCCGGTGCTCAGCCAGGTCAAGCACATCGCCGAACCCTGGGACCTGGGTCCCTACGGCTACCAGGTCGGACGCTGGGGAGAGGACTGGAGCGCCTGGAACGACCACTACCGCGACTACATGCGCGACTTCTGGAGGGGCGCGGTGGGCGGCGTCCAGGAACTCGCGACGCGGCTCTCCGGCTCGGCCGATCTTCATGTCAAGCCCGGAAACTGTGTGAACTTCATCGACGCCCACGACGGCTTCACACTGCGCGATCTGGTGACCTACGACATGAAGCACAACAAGGACAACGGCGAGGGCAATCACGACGGCTCCAATGAGAACCGCTCGTGGAACTGCGGCTGGGAGGGCGAGACCGACGACCCGGCGATCAACGCACTGAGGCACCGCCAGGTCCGCAACTTCCTGGCCACCCTGATCACCTCCGCGGGGGTGCCGATGATCGCCGCCGGGGACGAGATCGGACGCACCCAGCAGGGCAACAACAACGCCTACTGCCAGGACTCCCCGATCTCCTGGGTGGACTGGGAGGAGGCCGGGAACTGGTCCGACGTCACCGAGCTTACCGCCACCCTCACCAGACTTCGGGCAGCCCATCCGACACTGCGCCCGGCGAACTTCCGGCATCACAACGAGATCGTCTCCGCCGACGGGACCCGCACGGGTCGGGCCGACCTCGCCTGGTTGTCGGGCTCCGGCGCCCAGATGGTGACCGACGACTGGCACGACGGCTCGCGAGCCGTACTGGGCCGCTACACCAGCGACCGCGACGAGGCCGTACTGACCTGGTACAACCGCGGCGCCGATCCCGTCGAGGTCACCCTCCCGCAGGCCCGGTGGAGCCGTACCTGGACGGTCGCCGCACACACCGGCGAGCCCGGCGAGATGCCCGACGGCCCGCTGGACGCCGAGACCACGATCACGCTGCCCCAGCGCTGCGTCGTCATCATGGAGGGAGACCTGATCCCGGAGCCCGAGAATCCCGTTGCCCCAGGCCCCGAGGAGGAGATCGAGGAGCCTCTCACCTCGGCCGAGCTCGGACCTGACTGGGCGCAGGTCTCCCCGGTCACCGCCGAGTAGGCGCAGGGGCGGGACGGCCGCGGATATGCCCCGCCTCGCCCCATGCTCTACCGCCGATGGTCATCCTTGAACCGGAACTGCGGAGCCTCCTGTTTCAGAAGTGAGACGAGGGTGTCGCCCTCGTTGTCGGACCATTCCTGGTCCTCCTCGCTGTCCCATCCCTGATAGCTCTCGTGGTGCCGTTGCCAGTGCATCACCCATCGTTCCAGACGGTCGGCGAGTTCTTGGCTGAGGCCGAGCTCATCCGGATATACCGTACCCTCTGAACACCAGAGGGGCCATGAGAACCCCCAGTCAGCGAAAAATTGGATCGTCTCGCCCTCCTCGAGCCTCATGACACCCTGCTTCCCACCAGAGTCGGTGTGACACCGTCGACCGCCGGACCGGCGACAGCTTTCTTATCACAGTGGCCTCTCCTGTCCAGGAGGGTCGTGAGAACTGTTCCCGAATTTCCGCCATTCTGGAGCAACATCGCCGCCTCCGCACCCGGAGAAAACAGTCCGGCCGGGCCGCGGATTCCCGCGGCCCGGCCGGACTGTTGTGTGCTGGGTCTCAGCTCACTCCCCGGGGGCGACAGCCGCCAGACCCATCTCGACGTCACCGGCCAGCAGTTCATTCCTCGGCACGGCGCGCACCGTCCATCCCCAGGATCCCGGATCCTTGGCGGGGATCGAGACCGAGAAGTGCGAGATGCCCCGCTCGTTGACCCCGTCCAGGGTCATCGAGTGGTTCTGAAGATCGTGCATCCAGTCGTCGGCGTCGACCGGGCCCATCACGAGCTGGACCTCGACGTCGTCGGCGCTCAGCCCGTCCAGGTCCACCCAGGCGGCCACCACGATCTCGGCGCCCACGGCGACCCGGCCGGTGATGCCCGACTCCACACGGCGCACCTCGACCTGCGGCCAGGCCTCGCGGACCCGCCGCTTCCAGCCGGCCAGTTCCACGGCGGCCTCGCCCTGCACCTTGCGCGAGGAGACCGCCGCCGGGGTGTACAGCTCCTCGACGTAGTCGTTGACCATCCGGGAGGCCAGCACCTTCGGCCCCAGGATCTGGATCGTGTCGCGCATCATCCGCAGCCATCCGGTCGGCAGCCCGTGGGCGTCGCGGGTGTAGAACTTCGGGATGATCTCGGTCTCGATGATGTCGTAGAGGAACTCGGCCTCCTGGGCGTTGCGTGCTCCCGAATCGGTGATCCCCTCCGCCGAGGGGATCTCCCAGCCGAACCGGGGGTCGTACCACTCGTCCCACCAGCCGTCTCGCACAGACAGGTTCGCGGCCCCGTTGAGAGCGGCCTTCATTCCCGAGGTGCCGCAGGCCTCCAGAGGACGCAGCGGATTGTTCATCCACACGTCGCAGCCCGGGTAGAGCGGGCGCGCAAGGGAGATGTCGTAGTCGGGCAGGAAGACGATCTTGCCGCGGACATCCTCCTGGTCGGCGAACTGCACCATCTGCTGGATGAGGCCCTTGCCGATGTCGTCGGCGGGGTGGGCCTTGCCGGCGATGACGATCTGGATCGGGGTCGCCGGATCGTTGAGCAGCCTCTTGAGCCTCTCGGGATCGGTGAGCATCAGGGTGAGGCGCTTGTAGGAGGCGCCGCGCCGTGCGAACCCGAAGGTGAGCACGTTGGGGTCCAGAGCGTCCGAGACCCAGTCCGAGGACAGCCCGCGGCTGCGGCAGGAGGCCTCCAGACGGGTCCTGGCCATCTCGATCATGGCCGTGCGCATATGCCGCTTGGCGCTCCACAGGGTCTGGTCGTCGACCCGGTCCAGGGCCGACCAGTCGCAGCCGTCGTGGATCTGGGGGCCGCTCTCCCCGACCCGGGGCTGCATCAACCGCAGCAGCTCGGGGTGGATCCAGGTGCGGTGGTGGACACCGTTGGTGACCGATCCGATCGGCACCTCGGCGGTGGCGAATCCCGGCCACAGGCCGCGGAACATCTCCCGGGAGACCTCCCCGTGCAGCTGCGAGACGCCGTTGGCCCGCTGCCCGGCACGGAACCCGAGCACAGCCATGTTGTAGACGCCCGGGTCTCCCCCGTCGTAGGTCTCGCGGCCCAGATCCAGCACCCGGTCGATCGGCAGGTCGCCGAAGCCGTTGAACTGCTCGCGGACCCGGTCCAGCCCGAACCGGTCGATGCCGGCCGGCACCGGGGTGTGGGTGGTGAAGACGTTCCCGGCGCGGGTGCGCTCCAGAGCGGTGTCGAAGCTGTCGCCGGCGGCCATGTACTCGCGGATCCGCTCCAGGCCGAGGAACCCGGCATGGCCCTCATTGGCGTGGTACACGTCGGGGGCCGGGCGGCCGGTCACCCGGCAGAACTCGCGCAGCGCCCGCACGCCGCCGACTCCCAGCAGCACCTCCTGGGCCAGACGGTGGTCCTGGTCGCCGCCGTAGAGCTGGTCGGTGGTCCCGCGCAGATGGCCCGGATTGGCGTCGATGTCGGTGTCGAGCATCAGCAGCGGCACCCGGCCGACCTGCACCACCCAGATCTGGGCCTTGACCTCATTGCCGAAGATGTTGACCGAGATGAGCAGCGGGTCCTCGCCGTCGCGCAGCGGGCGCACCGGCATCTCATTGGCGTCCAGCACCGGGTACCGCTCCTGCTGCCAGCCCTGCGCGTTGAGGGACTGGCGGAAATAGCCGTGCCGGTAGAACAGGCCCACCCCGATGATCGGCACGCCGTTGTCGGAGGCCGCCTTGAGGTGGTCGCCGGCGAGGATGCCCAGGCCGCCGGAGTACTGGGGCAGCACCTTGGTGATGCCGAACTCGGCGGAGAAGTAGCCGATGGCGCTCGGCGCCTCGGGATGCTCCTTCGCCCAGTCCTGGAACCAGAGGTCGCCGGTCATGTACTCATCAAGATCGGCGACGGTCAGCTCGAGACGCCGGACGAAGCGCTTGTCCTGGGCGAGGATGTCGAGCCGGTCGCTCGGCACCCGGGCCAGGAGCTTGAACGGGTCATGACCGACCTCGTCCCACAGCGCAGGATCGATGTCGGCGAACAGGTCCCGGGTGTCCAGGTTCCAGCTCCAACGAAGGTTGGTCGCAAGCTCACCCAGCGGCTTCAGCGGCTCGGGCAGCACAGGTTGGACGATGAATCGTCTGATAGCACGCACGGGAGGCAGCCTATCGGACGGACTCCGGTCAGGATGTCACGTTCCATCCCGGGAGGCCGACGCGCAACCCGCCTGCCGGGACCGATGCGCCCGATGGCCACGATCGGGCATCGCACCCGGTAGCGTGGCCCACATGCAGAGGATTCCCAGGGTCATCCGGCAGGCTGTCGCCGACGAGGACGTCGACGACGGGACCCGAGGTTCCACTGCAGACCCGAACGAGCCCGAACCCGTCCAGGAGGGTGACATGGCAAAGAAGCGTCCGCCCCGTCGCATCGCAGTGACCAGCGCACCGAAGGCCGACACCGGCGTCGTCGATGCCGAGGCCGGTGTCGCCGCCACCGAGGCCGAGATCGCCGATCTCATGCGCCGTTCGACCAGGGCCGACCGGCCGTACCCGACCGAGGCCATGGACACGCCCGGTGAGCTGCCACTGCGCGGGTTCGGCCGCATCCCGGTGCACAACGTCACCCCCGAGGTGGAGTGCGGACGGTTGCCCGTCAAGGCGGTGGTCGACGAGGAGTTCATCGTCACCGCGAACGTCTTCCGGGAGGGCCATGACGCCGTGGGGGCGTCGGCGGTCCTGGTCAGCCCGCGCGGCAGGCGCCACGTCACCGACATGGTGCAGGTGGAGCCGATGGGCCTGGACATCTGGCAGGCCAGGGTGCACGCCTGGTCCCCCGGCGACTGGACCATGCACGTCGAGGCCTGGTCGGACACCTGGGGCACCTGGCACCACAACGCGGAGGCGAAGCTGGAGGCCGGCATCGACATCGATCTGGTCTGCGCCGAGGGCCGGGTGCTCCTGGACGACGCGGCCGACCGTGCCGCGGCGGCCTCCCGCCCCGACGAGGTCGAGGTCATCGGCCGGGCCGCCGAGGCGCTGGATCCCGCCCGGTCGCCCGCAGACCTTCTGGCCGACGTCGTCCGGGACCGGGCCGTCAACAAGGCCATGAAGGTCTACGCCGACCGTCCGCTGACCACCGCCACCCTGGCCAGTCCCCTGAAGGTCGAGCGCCGCAGGGCCCTCTACGGATCCTGGTACGAGTTCTTCCCCCGCTCCCAGGGCGCCCACCGCACGGAGTCGGGCTGGGTCTCGGGCACCTTCGAGTCCTCCCACGAGCGGCTCGAGGCCGCCGCGGCGATGGGCTTCGACGTCGTCTACCTGCCGCCGATCCACCCGGTGGGCCGGGCCTTCCGCAAGGGGCCCAACAACACCCCGGACGCCGGGCCCGATGATCCGGGATCGCCGTGGGCGATCGGCTCTCCGGACGGCGGGCACGACGCCGTCAATCCCGAGCTGGGCACTCTCGCCGACTTCGACCGGTTCGTCGGCAAGGCGCACTCGCTGGGCCTGGAGGTGGCCCTGGACTTCGCCCTGCAGGCCTCCCCCGACCATCCCTGGGTGCACAGCCATCCCGAATGGTTCACCACCCGGGTCGACGGCACCATCGCCTTCGCCGAGAACCCGCCGAAGAAGTACCAGGACATCTATCCGATCAACTTCGACAACGACCCGTCCGGCATCTACCACGAGGTGATCCGCCTGCTGGAGTTCTGGATCGGCCACGGGGTGACGATCTTCCGGGTCGACAATCCCCACACCAAGCCGCTGAACTTCTGGGCGTGGGTGATGGAGCAGATGCACCGCGACCACCCCGAGATCATCTTCCTGGCCGAGGCCTTCACCCGTCCCGAGATGATGCAGGCCCTGGCGAAGGCGGGCTTCCAGCAGGGCTACTCGTACTTCGTGTGGCGCACCGAGAAGTGGGAGCTCGAGGAGTACCTGCACGAGATCTCCCACGACACCGGCCACTACTTCCACCCGAACTTCTTCACCAACACCCCTGACATCAATCCCGTCTACCTCAACGACGGCAACCCTGCCGGATTCGCCATCCGGGCCATCCTGGCCGCGACCATGAGCCCGTCCTGGGGCATGTACTCGGGATTCGAGATCTGCGAGCACACCCCGCTGCCGGGCCGCGAGGAGTATCTGGACTCCGAGAAGTTCCAGTACCGTCCCCGCGACTGGTCCTCCCAGCCCAACATCATCGAGCTGGTGACCCGGCTGAACCAGATCCGGCGGGATCACCCCGCGTTTCAGCAGCTGCGCGACGCCACGATCCACCGGACCGATCATGACAAGGTCTTCGCCTTCTCCAAGCGGGCCGGGGACGATGTCGTGATCGTCGTCGTCTCCCTGGATCCCGACTGGGGTGCCGGTGCCCATGTCACCTTCGACATGGCCGCCCTGGGCCTGGCGGACGACCAGCTCTTCGACGTCCACGACGAGTTCACCGGCGCCGACGCCACCTGGGCGCGCGAGGACTGGGTCGAGCTCTATCCCGCCCAGCCCGCCCGCATCATGACGCTGCGCCGGTGACCGACGTGACCGCGCTGCCCGCCGAGGCCCTGCCGGACCTGTGGGAGCACATCAGCGGGGCGCGCTGGTTCGCCGGGAAAGGACGTGGCGGCCGGGTCGCCGCCGCACTGCTGTTCGGCGCCGTCGACCCGGGCGCCGCCCATCCGGTGCATCACGGCCTGGCTCAGGTCCGCCATGACGACGGGGGCGGGGACACCTACCAGCTGCTGCTGAGCCGGCGCCGGGGCACCGACGGCCCTCCGGCGATCTGCCCCGCGCCGGGCGGCGGCCGGCTGTGCGACGCCGCCGAGGACTCGCCGGCACTCGCCGCCTGGGCGCGGGCCCTGCTCGGCCAGGGCGAGGAGACCGCCGCAGGTCCGGGCGAGGGGTGGCGGATCGAGCGGTTCCGGCGCGCACCCTCTCCGGTGCGCGCCGCCCACCGGCTGTCCGCAGAGCAGTCCAACACCACCGTCGTCGCCGAGTGCGACGGCGAGGACGCCGTGATGATCAAGCTCTTCAGGCGCCTGGAGCCCGGGGAGAACCTCGACATCACCACGTGTGCCGAGCTCAACCGGGCCGGCGTCGCGGCGATCCCCACCCTGTACGCGGCGGTCCACGCCGACATCACTGTCTCCTGGTCGACGCTCGGACCCACCGATCTCGTGATGGCGACCGGCCGCTTCCCCGACGCCTCGGACGGTTGGCGGCTCGTCCGCTCCCGGGCCGCCGAGGGCCGGGACGTGAGTTCCGAAATGGCCGAACTGGGCCGCGCGCTGGCCGTCGTCCACGCCGCGATGGCCGACCGGTTCGGGACCAGCATCCTGGACGGCGACCAGGTCGCCGCGCGGATGACCGGGGAGCTGGACGACGCCGTGGCCGCCGCTCCCGCGCTGGCCACCCACCGCGAGGCTCTGGCCGCGGTCTTCGACCGGCTCCGGGGCCGCTCGCTGGTCGCCCACCGGGTGCACGGCGACTTCCACCTGGGCCAGACCCTCAGCACTCCCGCCGGTTGGCGGATCATCGACTTCGAGGGCGAGCCCCTCCGCTCCGCGGCCGAGCGCCGCTCCCCAGACTCCCCGTGGCGCGACGTCGCCGGAATGACACGATCGCTGTCCTACGCCGCATCGGACGCTCCCGGCCCCGCCGACGCGGGGCGCCGGGAGTGGCTGGAGCGGGCCAGGGCGGCCTTCCTGGCCGGATACGGGCACCGTGATGACGCGGTGCTGCGCGCCTACGAGGCGAACAAGGCCGTCTACGAGACGGTCTACGAAACTCTCAACAGACCCGGCTGGGTCGGCATACCGTTGGGGGCAATCACCGCGATGTGTTCCGGAGCGGCAGCGTTGCTTCCGGACACCGCTGAACGGAAGGACCGATGACATGGCTCATGATCTCGCCGGTGGCTTGACCGGATGGGACCTCGAGGGATTCCACTCAGGCGGTGACACGGAGGCCTGGCGCCGGCTGGGCGCTCACGTCATCACCGTCGACGACGACGAGCGCGGGCCGGTCACCGGCACCCGGTTCACCGTGTGGGCCCCCAACGCCCAGGCGGTCGAGGTGATCGCCGACTTCAACTGGTGGAACGGCGACCCGATGCGCATCATCCCCGGCTCGGGTGTGTGGGGCACCTTCATCGAGGGCGTCGGGGCCGGCACCAAGTACAAGTTCCGCATCCTCGACCAGTGGGGCAACTGGCACGAGAAGGTGGACCCGATGGCCCGGTTCTCCGAACAGGCCCCCGGCAACGCCTCCATCGTCTACGAGTCCGACTACCAGTGGCACGACGACGACTGGGTGGCCGGGCGTGCCGAGTCGAAGGCGTACCAGGAGCCGATGAGCGTCTACGAAGTGCATCTGGGCGGCTGGCGCAAGGGCCTCAGCTACCGGGAGCTCGCCGACGAACTCGTCTCCTACGTGCAGTGGCAGGGCTACACCCATGTGGAGTTCATGCCGCTGTCGGAGCACCCCTTCGCCCCGTCGTGGGGCTACCAGGTGACCGGCTACTTCTCCCCCACCAGCCGCTACGGCACTCCCGACGATCTGCGCTACCTCATCGACACCCTGCACGAGGCCGGCATCGGCGTCATCATGGACTGGGTGCCCGGCCACTTCCCCAAGGACGAGTGGGCCCTGGGCCGCTTCGACGGCACCGCGCTCTACGAGCACGCCGACCCCCGTCAGGGCGAGCATCTCGACTGGGGCACCTACATCTTCAACTACGGCCGCAATGAGGTGAAGTCCTTCCTCATCTCCAACGCCCTGTACTGGATCAGCGAGTTCCACGTGGACGGGCTGAGGGTCGATGCCGTGGCCTCGATGCTGTACCTGGACTACTCACGCCCCGAGGGGCAGTGGGTCCCCAACAAGTACGGCGGCCGGGAGAACCTGGAGGCCATCGATTTCCTGCGCTATGTGAACTCCCACCTGTACCGGCGCCATCCCGGAATCCTCATGATCGCCGAGGAGTCGACGAGTTTCGCGGGTGTCACCAAGCCCTCCGACGCCGGGGGCCTGGGATTCGGGTTCAAGTGGAATATGGGCTGGATGAACGACTCCCTGGGTTATCTGGGACTCAATCCGATCCATCGCCAGTACCACCACGACGACATGACCTTCGCCATGGTCTATCAGTACTCGGAGAACTTCATCCTCCCGATCAGCCATGACGAGGTGGTGCACGGCAAGGGGTCGATGATCGCCAAGGTCCAGGGCGACGACTGGCAGCAGTTCGCCACGTTGCGCGCCTTCTACTCCTACATGTGGGCCTTCCCCGGCAAGCAGCTGGTCTTCATGGGCCAGGAGTTCGGCCAGCGCCACGAGTTCGACGAGTCGGTGAGTCTGGAGTGGTTCGTCGCCGACCTGTGGGGCCATGGCGGCCTCAAGAGACTGTTCCGCGACCTCAACCACATCTATCGCGACCACGCCGAGTTCTGGGAGCTGGACTCCGATCCGGGCGGCTTCGAGTGGATCGACGCCAATGACGCCGGCAACAATCTGTTCTCCTGGCTGCGCAAGGACTCCGACGGTCATGTGGTGGCCTGCCTGACCAATTTCTCCCCGAACCCGCAGTCCCGCTATCAGATCGGGCTGCCGTACGCAGGGGTGTGGAAGGAGCTGCTCAACACCGACGCCGAGGTCTACGACGGCACCGGTCAGTTCGGCAACCTGGGCCAGGTGGTGGCCTCGGCCGAGCCGCTCAATGACCGGTTCCCGGCCTCGGCCCAGGTGTGCGTGCCGCCGCTGGGCTCGGTGTGGCTGGAGTACGATCCGTCCGCCGAGGACCTGTCGCAGATCGATGACACCGAGGAGGAGCCGGTCGTCGAGGCCTGATGGGCCACAGGGATCGGGGGCGCGTCCGCAATCGGGCACGCCCCCGATTCGTCAGAACATATATCGGAATCCCGGGCCTGATCGCGCTCGCGGGAGGCAGGCTCGCGGATCGGCGAGGAATCGCCCGGGCGGGCCGAGACAATCCGTCCCCGCCCACATATGCTTCGCGATGAGAGTTCCACCCGGGACGTCCGAGCAGCAACAGTGGAAGGACGACGATGTCAACAACAGCAGCCGATATTGTGAAGGCGGTAGGGGGGGCCGAGAACATCTCGAGCATGACCCATTGCGCCACACGGCTGAGATTCCAGCTCAAGGACGGTTCGGCGGTCAGCACTCCGACCGTCGAGGCCATTCCAGGAGTGATGGGCGCGGTGCCGCAGAGCGGCGACCGCTACCAGGTGGTGATAGGCGGTGCGGTGACGACCGTCTACAACGAGATCATGGCGCTGCCCGATATGGCCGCAGAAGGCCAGGCGTCAGCCTCCGAGCAGCAGTCCGACGCCGACGTCAAGGCTGCCGCCCGATCGGGCGGTCCCCGGGGCAAGTTCTCCTGGCTGGACAACTTCTTCGAGTTCCTCTCGGACTCCTTCCGACCCCTCATCGGCGCCCTGCTGGGCGCCTCCCTGTTCATCACCTTCATGTCGCTGATGGCGACGACCGGGGTGATCGGCAACTGGGCAGACCCGACGGTCACCCTGCCGGTCTCGTGGCAGTTCGTGAACCTGGCCTGGAAGACCGTCTTCTACTTCCTGCCCCTCATGGTGGCCTACAACGCCTCCAAGAAGGTCGGCGCCGACCCGTGGGTGGGCTTCGCCGTCATGGCGATCGTCATGCTGCCCGGATTCTCCGATCTGGGCAAGGCCGCCCACACAGCCTCCATCGCCGGCTCCGACGTCAGCATCGTTCACATCTTCGGGCTGCCGCTGACCATCTTCGACTACGGTCAGCAGGTCTTCCCACCGCTGCTGATGGCCGCGGTCCTCGGGCCGCTGTGGCGGGGGCTGAAGAAGATCATCGCGGAGAACGTCCAGCTGATCTTCGTGCCCTTCCTGGCGATGCTCGTCATGCTGCCGCTGACCGCCTTCATCATCGGCCCGATCGGCGTCTACGTCGGCGCCTACCTGGCTCAGGGCCTCAGCGCGGTGAACAACTTCTCGCCCTTCATCTTCGCCATCGTCATCCCACTGATCTACCCCTTCATGGTGCCGCTGGGCCTGCACTGGCCGATCAACGCGATCATGCTGCTCAACATCCAGACCCTGGGCTACGACTTCATCCAGGGCCCGATGGGCGCCTGGAACTTCGCCTGCTTCGGCGCCACCGCCGGCGTCATGGTGATCGCCATGAGGGACAAGGACAAGCAGATGCGCGTGACGGCCACCGGCGCCCTGGTGGCCGGCCTGGTCGGCGGCATCTCCGAACCCTCCCTGTATGGCATCCATCTGCGATTCAAGCGGATCTACCCGTCCATCCTCGCCGGCTGTCTGCTGGGCGGCCTCATCATCGGTATCGGTGGCGGGCTGCACACCAGCGCCTTCGTGTTCACCTCCCTGCTGACCATCCCGGCCTTCAACAAGATCCCGCTGTACTGCATCGCGATCGCCGCAGCCTTCTTCACCGCGATGGCGCTGGTGATCATCCGGGATTACCGCACCCCTGAGGAGAGGGCCGAGGTCAAGGCCGCGAAGGCGGCGCAAGAGGCGCAGGAGGCCGAGGAGTCGCGCCCGGAGGCGGTCTCGCCGACCAGCCCCGACGTCGCCGTGGCACCGGCGCCGAGCACCCATCCCGGCACCACGGCGACCGCCGTCGCCGAGAGGACCACCACCGAGACGGCCACGATCACCGTGACCTCCCCGCTGGAGGGCCGGTCACTGCCGATCACCGAGATCCCCGATCCGGTGTTCTCCACCGGGGTGGTGGGTCAGGGCATCGCCATCGACCCGACCAACGACACGGTCGTGTCGCCTGCTGACGGCACGATCGTGACGGCCCCCGATTCCGGACACGCCTTCGGCCTGAAGCTCGACGACGGGGTGGAGCTGCTGATCCACGTCGGCATCGACACCGTCGAGCTCGGCGGCAAGGGATTCGACGTCAAGGTGGCGGCCGGTGACAGGGTCACCGCCGGACAGCCGCTGGTGGTCTTCGACCGTCAGATCATCGCCGATGCCGGGTACTCGAACATCACCCCGGTGCTGGTCACCAACGGGTACGAGTTCTCCGAGGTGGCCGGCATCCCGGCCGACGCGGTGTCCGCGGGCACCCCGGTGATCACCGTGACCAGGTGATCGGCTGACCTGTCGACCGAGCAGACGAAGGGGCCGCCTCCAGCTGGAGGCGGCCCCTTCGTCGTGCCAGGCCGTGGCCGGTGCCGGCCCGATCAGCTACCGATGACGGTGTCGGGGGTCACCGGGGACACCGACCCGGGGACCTCGGCGGTCACCAGGGATCCGTCGGCCCGGCGCAGACCGGCAACCGGGTGGGTGCCTCTCAGACTGGGCCGCAGCGGCCCCTGGTCGGTGAGCGGCACGCGGACGGTCTCGGCGCCGACGTGGACCTTCTCACCACGTACCGAGACCTCCAGGTCATGGCCGGAGACCACCTCGAAGGCGATCTCGTCGCGGCTCAGGTCCACCTGGAGGGTGCTGCCCCCCACCACGACCCGGTAGCGGATCCGCTCCCAGGCACTGGGCAGTCGCGGATCGAAGCTCAGCCGGCCCTTCAGATGCCGCATCCCGGAGAAGCCGTGCACCAGGCAGCCCCAGATCCCACCGGCCGAGGCGACGTGGACGCCGTCGGCGCTGTTGCGGTGGGTGTCGGCCAGATCGCAGTACAGGGCGTCGAGGAAATAGTCCATGGCCATCTCCTGATGGCCCACCTCGGCGGCGATGATCGACTGCGCCACCGCCGAAAGGCTGGAATCCCCGGTCGTGATCGGGTCGTAGTACTCGAAGTCGGCAAGCTTCACCGCATGGGTGAAATCCTCTCCCTGCAGGAACATCGCCAGCACGACGTCGGCCTGCTTGAGCACCTGGAAACGGTAGATCACCAGCGGGTGGTAGTGCAGCAGCAGGGGGCGCTTGGAGGCCGGGGTGTTGGCCAGGTCCCACAGCTCGCGTTCCAGGAACTGGTCGTCCTGGGGATGGATGCCGAAGGTCTCGTCGAAGGGGATCACCATCCCCTCGGCGCACTCCTCCCAGGTGGTGATCTCCTCGGCGCTCAGACCGAGCTCGTCGAGCAGATGCTCATACCACAGTGGGTCGTCGGCGGCCATCCGGCGCATCAGCCAGGCGGCGTCGAAGAGGTTCGCCCGGGCCATCACGTTGGTGTAGAAGTTGTTGTTCACCACCGTGGTGTACTCGTCGGGGCCCGTGACCCCGTGGATGTGGAACTGGTGGCCGCCGTTGTCCCGCCAGAACCCCAGGTCGGCCCACAGCCTCGCGGTCTCCACCATCACCGGTGCGGCATCCCGGTACAGGAAATTCTTGTCATGGGTGGCCAGGGCGTAGGTCATCAGGGAATGCGCGATGTCGGCGTTGATGTGGTACTGGGCGGTGCCGGCGGCGTAGTAGGCCGAGGCCTCCTCGCCGTTGATCGTCCGCCAGGGGAACAGCGCCCCGCGCTCCGACAGCTCCTTGGCCCGCTCCTTGGCCTGGGGCAGGGTGTTCACCCGGAATCGCAGCGCATTCTCGGCGAGTCTGGGATGGGTGAAGGTCAGCATCGGGATCATGTAGACCTCGGAGTCCCAGAAGAAGTGCCCCTCGTACCCGGATCCGGTGACCCCCTTGGCGGGAATACCCATCTGGTCGGCGCGTGCCGAGGCCTGCGCGATCTGGAAGAGGTTCCAGCGGATCGCCTGCTCGACGCCCGGGGGCGCCCCCTCGACCTCGACGTCGGCGGTGGCCCAGTAGTCCTCGAGCCATCGGCGCTGGGCCTTGTGATAGGGCTCGTGGCCCTGCTCGCGGACCCGGTCAAGGGTGCGGCGCACCCGGTCGAAGAGCTCATGGACCGGCACCCCGCGGGAGGTGTGGTAGGCCACCGCCTTCTCGACGCGCACCGGCACGCCCTGCCTGGCCTCGACCCGGTAGACCCGCTTGCCGATGTCGGGACTGGTGTCAATGATCTCGTCGACGTGGTTGTCGGTCTCGATGGCGTGATCGGCGCCGACGGCCAGCGTCATCCCGGAACGGACGGTGCGGAAGCCGAAGATCATCCGGCGGTCGGAGTGCCAGTTGATCTCGGGATTGAGCACCCGCTGGCCGGTGAGCTGGGAGCGCCTCGGGTCGTCGACCCCGCCCAGCGAGTCCTCCTTGACGTGGTACTCGTCCAGACCGTCCTGGCGGTTGAGGACCTGGGAGCTGATGACGATCGGGGCGTCCCCCTCCAGCATCGTCACCTCGATACTGATGAGGGCGAGGTGGCGCTGGGTGAAGGACACCATCCGGGAGGTGGCGACCCGGACGAGTTTGCCGGCCGGGGTGCGCCACACCAGTTCGCGGCGCAGCACCCCCTCCCGGAAGTCGATCCAGCGCTTGTAGGACTGCAGCTCGTTGACGCTGAGCAGCAGCGGCTCGTCATCGACGTAGAGCTTGATGAGTTTGGAGTCGGGGACATTGACGATGGTCTGGCCGGTGCGGGCGAAGCCGTAGGCGTTCTCGGCGTGGTGGATGTCCCACACGTCGTGGAAGCCGTTGATGAAGGTGCCGTGGAAGTGGGAGTCGCGGCCCTCCGAGGGGTTCCCGCGCATCCCGAGGTACCCGTTGCCCACCGAGAACAGCGTCTCGGTCTTGCCGAGGTCCTTGGTGCTGGGCGCGGTCTCGACGATCGCCCAGGGATCGTCGGGGAAACGGTAGCGGTCCATCGGGTCGTGGAACCCCGACATGTCGTTGATGTGCGTCGTCACCGGATAGCCTCCTCGAGATCGTCGATCACGATGTCCGCGCCCGCGGCGAGCAGTTTGTCGTGCCCCACCCCGCGGTCCACCCCGATGACCAGCCCGAAGGCTCCGGCAGAACCCGCCGCCACGCCCGAGACGGCATCCTCGAAGACGACGCACCGGCCCGGATCCAGGCCGAGCAGCTGAGCGCCCCGAAGATAGGTGTCGGGAGCCGGCTTGCCCTTCAGCCCCTCTCGGGCCGCCACGTCCCCGTCGACCAGCACGGAGAATCTGTCCCGCAGGCCCGACGCCCTCAGGACCGGATCCGCATTGCGGGAGGAGGAGACCACCCCCATCGCCACACGGCGCGAGATGAGCACGTCGACCAGATGCTGGGAGCCGGGGTAGGGTCCGATGCCGTCGCGCGAGAGCACCTGCACGAAGACGTCGTTCTTACGGTTGCCCAGACCGCAGACGGTCTCGGCGGAGGCGGCGTCGGAGGGGCTCCCCTGGGGCAGCGTGATCCCCCGGTCCACCAGCACGTCACGCACCCCGTCGTAACGGGGTTTGCCGTCGACGAAGGCGAAGTAGTCATCATCGGTGTACGGCCGAGCCTCGGGATATCGGGCGAGGAAACCGTTGAACATCTCGGCCCAGGCCCGGCGGTGGATGATAGCGGTCGGGGTCAGGACGCCATCCAGATCGAAGAGCGCTCCCGAGTATGCGGTCCAGTCCATGCGGCCATGCTAGGGGCAACTCCCAGAAGCGCGTTAAGCGTGGGCCCTCGCCCTGCGCGGAAACCCGCCGCCCCCGGACGCGGACCCGACCCGCCCGAGGCAGCGAGCGGAGCGACGTGGAGGGGTCGCCCTCTCCATGGACAGTTCAGAACAGTGCGGCCGCCAGGGCTCGACGGGCCGGGGCGACGGCGGGGTCGGCGCTCCCGACCATCTCGAAGAGTTCGAGAAGGCGGGTGCGGGCCCGCTCGCGCTCCTCCTCGCGGGTGACGCGGATGGCGCCGATGATCCGGTCGAAGGCCTTGGCGGGGTCGCCTCCCATGAGCTCGACGTCGGCCGCGGCCAGCTGAGCGTCGACGTCGCCGGGAGCCGCCGCCTCGCCGGCCTCCAGCAGCGCGTGAGGGTCCTGCCCGTCCAGGCGCTGCAGGGTGGCCGCGCCGGCCCGGCCGGCGAGCAGCACGGGATCTCCGGGAGTCTTGGCGAGCAGCTCGTCGTAGCCGAGGACGGCGTCGGCGTAGCGGCCCTGATGGAGCAGTTTCTCCACCGCGGCGGTGCGCGGGTCGGTCGCGGGGGCCTGCTCGCCGTCCTGCCCCTCGACCGGTGCCGGCGCGGTGGCGACGGGCGCCGCACGCCCGGTGATGCCATTCGCCACGGCGAGCTCGGAGATCTGATCGGTGAGGTCCTTGAGCTGATCGGCGCCGAGAGTGCCCTGAATGGGCTGGGAGACGGGTTGCCCGGCGAGGATCGGCAGCAGGGTGGGCACGGCCTGGACGCGCAGCGCCTGGGCGATCTGGGGGGTGGCGTCGACGTCGACCCTCACCAGCAGCCACCGCCCGGCGGCCTCATTGGTGAGCCGTTCGAGCTCGTCGGACATCGCCTGGGCGTTGGCATGGGCGGAGGTGAGTTCCAGCAGCACCGGGTGCTGCATGGACTTTCCGATCAGCTCGTTGAAGTGCTCCTCATCGGCGGTGACCACCCAGCTGGAGCCACCTGGACCGGGGGCCTGGGGGCCGGATGTGGACTGGGCAGCCGCTGCCAGACCTGACAGGTCGACTGCTCCGGGACGATTGAACGACTCAGCTGACATGGTTCCAATTCAAGCAGAGCCTCCAAAGGCCGCGAACAGGGAGCCGCCGCCGCCTTCGCAGAGATCGGTGCAGGTCCTCCCCCGGGCGGGCGACGGGGTGGCAGGATGAGCCCATGGCTCATCCACGCGCTGGGCAGCCCGCCCAGGAACAAGATCTCATCAACGTCGACGCGGTCCTCTCGGCCTACTACGACATCACGCCGGACCCGACGAACCCCGACCAGCAGGTGGTGTTCGGCACCTCCGGGCATCGTGGCTCCTCGCTGGACGGAGCGTTCAACGACGCCCACATCGCAGCGACGACACAGGCGATCGTCGAGTACCGCACCGGTCAGGGCATCAGCGGCCCGCTGTTCATCGGCAAGGACACCCATGCCCTGTCGGACCCGGCATGGCGGACCGCCATTGAGGTGCTGGGCGCCAACGACGTCGATGTCGTCGCGGAGCGCGAGGACGAGTGGACTCCCACGCCGGCCGTCAGCCGGGCGATCATCGTCCACAACCGCGATCACGAGGGCCCGCGGGCCGACGGCATCGTCGTCACGCCGTCCCACAACCCGCCGCGCGACGGCGGGTTCAAGTACAACCCGCCGCACGGCGGCCCGGCGGACACCGATGCCACCAGCTGGATCGCGGCGCGGGCCAACGAGCTGCTGGCCGACCCGTCGGGGATCCGCCGCAGGCCCTACGACCAGGTGGCCGGTGACGTCACCCGTCATGATTACCGCACCGCATACTGCGAGGACCTCCGCCACGCGATCAACATCGATGCGATCGTCTCGGCCGGGGTGCATATCGGCGCCGACCCGCTGGGCGGGGCCTCCGTGCAGTACTGGCAGTACATCTCCGAGCATCTGGGCATGGACCTGTCAGTGGTCAATCCGAAGGTCGATCCCGCCTGGTCGTTCATGACGCTGGACACCGACGGCAAGATCCGGATGGACTGCTCCTCCCCCGACGCGATGGCCTCGCTGATCGCCAGCAAGGACTCCTACGACATCGCCACCGGCAATGACGCCGACTCCGACCGGCACGGCATCGTCACCCCCGACGCCGGCCTGATGAACCCGAACGCCTACCTGGCGGTGGCCATCCAGTATCTGTACGCGCACCGCCCCGGCTGGTCCCCCGATGCCGGGGTGGGCAAGACGCTGGTCTCCTCCTCCCTCATCGACCGGGTGGTCGGCGAGCTGGGACGCCGGCTGGTCGAGGTGCCGGTGGGCTTCAAGTGGTTCGTGCCCGGCCTGATGACCGGTGAGATCGGCTTCGGCGGCGAGGAATCGGCCGGAGCCTCCTTCCTGGATCTGGAGGGCCACACCTGGACCACCGACAAGGACGGCCTGCTGCTGGCCCTGCTGGCCAGCGAGATCCAGGCGGTCACGGGGAAGTCGCCGTCCCAGCACTACGCCGAGATCGAGGAGAAGTTCGGGAAGTCGTACTACGCCCGCATCGACTCCGACGCCACCCGCGAGCAGAAGGCCCGGCTCAAGGAGCTGTCGCCCTCCGATGTCACCGCGGACACGGTGGCCGGCGAGAAGGTCGAGAAGGTGCTCACCGAGGCCCCCGGCAACGGTGCTGCTATCGGCGGCATCAAGGTGATCACCGAACACGCCTGGTTCGCCGCACGGCCCTCGGGCACCGAGAACAAGTACAAGATCTACGCCGAGTCGCTGATCGGCGCCGACCACCTGGCCGAGGTGCAGGGCCAGGCCAAGGAGGTCGTCGACGCAGCCCTGGCGTGACCAGCCGTCGACCGGGCCCGGCATCCCTGCACGTGGTGGGGTGCCGGGCCCGGTCGCGGACCTGACGCACCCCAAGCCCCCGCCACGAGGGGTGCGGGGGAGCCGACTCCCCCTCCCCGCCTGGTCGGTTCAGCGCGGATGGGCGAGGTTGGTGCGCAGGCCGGCCATCTGGATCACCCGCTGGATGGTGAGGTCCCGCCTCTCGGGGTCGCCCACGAACTTGATCACCCGCAGGCCCTGGTCCTGGGCGGCGGACTCGAAGATGAAATGCCCGTAGCCGCACAGTTGTCCCAGCAGGGGCTGCTCGACGGAGACGTCGAGGATCCGGGTCATCGGCATGGTGGCCAGGTGCTGGTTGACGGCCCCGTGCACCCGGAAGACCCGCATATTGGTGACCACGAAGCGGTCCATGTGCATCTGGTGAATCCGCACCGCGGCCCAGACGTCCAGCACCAGCCCGATCACCAGCAGCAGCGCCCATACCCGGGGCAGTGCGATCATCGCGACGAAGAAGGCCATGCTGGCCGCCAGCGCGAGAACCGGCAGCACAAGGGTGATCCAGTGCTTGGCCACCTCGTCGATGATGAACTCGCCCTCGTCGGTGAGCAGGTGCCGGTCCACCTCAGGGTCGAAGAAGCGCCTCAGCATCTCGGGCACGGCTCGGGTCAGCCCCCCAGCGCCCTGATGAAGCCGAAGATCCCGGAGAAGAAGCCGCGCACGACGCCGGCGGTGCCCTCCGGGTCGGTGAAGACGTAGTAGAGCGCGAAGGCGACCAGGAAGACTCCGATGATGGTCGTGACGGTTTTCTTCACGTCGTCTCCTCGTACTGGATTGGCCGGTGTGAACGGCTGGGATGGGTGGCCGGGGCCCGGGCTGAAGGCACTCAACGGTGCCATGTTGGTGCAACCGGGGCCCCTCGCACCAGCCGCAACGCCGCGTGCCGCGGTATCTGTGCTCGGGCTGTATGGGCACCCCGGCTCCCGCTCGACGGGCTGAGGTGAAACAATATGGGCCATGGAGAACTTCAACAACGACCCTTTCGCGTGCATCGATCACGTCGGCTACGCGGTCAAGGACATGGACGAGGCCATCAAGTACCACACCGAGGTGCTGGGATTCCACGTGCTGCTGCGTGAGAAGAACGAGGGCCACGGCGTCGAGGAGGCGATGATCGCCACCGGCAAGCGCGGCGAGGAGAGCACCGTCGTCCAGCTGCTCGCCCCCCTCGGCGAGGACACCACCATCGGCAAGTACCTGGCCAAGAACAGGAACATGATTCAGCAGGTGTGCTACCGCACCTACGACATCGACAAGACCATTGCGACCCTCAAGGAGCGCGGGGCAAAGTTCACCTCCGAGGAGCCCTCCTCCGGCACGGCCGGTTCGCGGGTCATCTTCCTGCACCCGAAGTACACCGGCGGCCTGCTCATCGAGATCACCGAGCCCCCGGCCGGTGGCATGCCCTACAAGGACTGACCGTCGCCGACGACGAAGCAGTGAATCTCCACCGGCGGTGGAGGGTGCCCCGGCACCCTCCACCGCCGGTGTCATCCCGGGACCCTCGGACGGTGGGTGGACGTTGGTAGCGTGGACGGTGGCATCGGAAACCGGAAGGAGCCTGTGGTGAGCGACGCAGTCACATCTCGTAATGAGGAGTCCATGGACGAGGAGACGGGGCTGAACCTGTTCGACGACAGCGCCAGCGCTGCAGGAAGCTTCGCCCACGCGATGTGGGGTTACGAACGCACCAGCGTCGACAACTACGTCCGTGAGATCGAGCAGCAGGTCAGCACCCTCAAGCAGCTCACCCGTCACATGCGCCATCAGGTCGCCGAAGCCGAGAAGGAGGCGGAGAAGACCGATTTCGCTCGCCTCGGCGCTCACGCCACCAGCATCCTCACGGCAGCCGAGACTCAGGCCAAGGATCTGGTGGCCAAGGCCGGCACGGAGGCCGAACGGATCAAGGAGGAAGGACGCCGGGTCGCCGCCGACCTGCGCGCCGCAGCCCAGACCGAGGCCGACGACATCCGGGTCGCCGGGCTGGCCAACCAGCGCGAACTGCGGGAACAGGCCACCAAGGACGCCCGTTCCTCGGTGGATCAGGCGCGGCAGCAGGCCACGAACATCGTCAGCCAGTCCCAGACCCATGCCCAGGCCGTGGCCGCCGAGGCGAACACCCGGGCCGAGGCCACCCGTCAGAGCGCTGAGGCCCAGGCCCGGCAGATGATCGAGAGCGCCCAGAAGGAGACCGGGGCCCAGCAGGCGAAGGGCCAGGAGCAGGCCTCGGCCGCCATCGCCTCCGCACAGAAGGAGGCCGACACCCTGGTGAGCCGTGCCAAGAAGGAGGCCGCGGGGGTGCGGACCAAGGCCCAGCAGGAAGCCGCAGCCATCGTCGCCAAGGCCCGTGAGGAGTCCGAGCGCATCGCGACCGCCGCGAAGACCAACCACGACCAGGCGATCGCCAGGATCAACGAGATCCAGGCCAAGGCGTCACAGGATATGGACCAGGCCTCCAAGAATCTTCAGGAATCCACCGTCAAGGCTGAGAAGATCCGCGAGGACGCCCTGACCGAGGGCGACAAGGTGCGCACCGAGGCGGCCCGCGAGGCCGAGAACAGGATCAGCGTCGCCCACCGTCAAGCTGCCATGATGAAGGAGCGTCTGGAGGAGCAGTACGCCTGGCGCAAGGAGCAGCTGGAGCGCGAGGTGGCTGCGCTGCTGCAGCGCAAGGCGTCGGTGCAGGCTCAGCTCGGGAATCTGCGGGATCTGGCCGAGGAGGCCAAGCAGGACTTCCCGGACGCCGATCCCTTCGCCGAGGAGCACAAGGAGCAGAAGAAGGCTCCCGCCGCCAAGGAGAAGGCCGCGGATCCCGACGCGGACAGGACGAGGGTCCGTCCCGCCAATCAGCCGGCCGGACCCGAGGAGAAGACCACCGTCATCGAGTGACCCCGGGCGCGAACACACATCGGCGCGGCGGACTACCTGCGGATCGGAGAGATACACGTGGCCGCCCGCCTAGAACAGCCTCTCCTCGGGGTGATCCATGCCCCTCAGCGCGTCGTAGTCGACGGTGAGGCAGTCGATGCCGCGATCTTCGGCCAGGGTACGTGCCTGGGGCTTGATCTGCTGGGCGGCGAACACCCCCTGGACGTGGCCGCCCAGCAGATGGTCGCGGTTCATGAGATCCAGGTACCGGGTGAGCTGCTCGACCCCGTCGATCTCTCCCCTGCGCTTGACCTCGACAGCGACGTAGGTGCCTTCGGCGTCGCGACAGAGGATGTCGACCGGACCGATCGGCGTCATGTACTCCCGCTGGACCACCGACCATCCGTCGCCGAAAGCCTCGGGATTCTCGGCCAGCAGCTCCTGGAGATGGGCCTCGACGCCGTCCTTCTGCAGTCCTGGATCGACTCCCAGGTCCTCGGTGACGTCCAGGTCGACGTCTCCCAGCAGAATCTGCAGGTGGTCCCCGGTGACCGCGTCCACCTCCCACACCTGCTGGACCCGGGCGCCGAGGGCAGGCACCGCACAGGCCTCATCGGCGTCCGGCTCGCGAATGGTCAGCGAGCAGGGCGGGCTCATCCAGTTCAGCGGCTTGTAGGCCCGGTCGTCGGCGTGGACGCTCACCGATCCGTCGGCCTTGACGACGATCAGGCGCTTGGCCCACGGGAGGTGGGCGCTCAGGCGTCCGGTGTAGTCAACCTGGCACTGGGCAATGACGAGTCGCACGGACGCAGACTCTACCGGACGCGGACCTTCCTCTAAGATGAGCATGTGGGTCGTCACAAGCGCAGCAGTAAATACACCCGGCCGTTCCACCCGCTGAATCCCGCCTCCCACGCGCACAGCGAGATGAAGGCCGACGGCCGGCAGGTGGTGCGCACCGTACCCGGCGAGCGCGCTGTGAAGACCTACACCTGCCCGGGCTGCCTGCACCCGATCCTGCCCGGCACCCCCCATGTCGTCGCCTGGCCCCACGACCCGACCGGGTTCACCGCCGAATCCCCGGTCTCGGCGCGTCGACACTGGCACACCGGCTGCTGGAAGGCGCGCCCATGAGTGATCTCTCCCCCGTCGAGCTGTACTCGACGACCATCGGTTCGGGGCCGCAGGCCGTGGTGTGGTGCCACGGCGTCTTCGGGCAGGGGAAGAATTTCACCCGCGTCGCCAAGGATCTGGTCGCCGGCGACCCCGACCGCTGGCGATGCATCCTCCTCGACCTCCCGGACCACGGCCGTTCGCCGTGGACCGATGAGATCTCCTATCCCCGGATGGCGGCCAGTGTGGCCGCCATGATCGAGCGGCTCTCCCCCGACCGCCCGGTGCATCTGCTCGGCCACTCGATGGGCGGCAAGGTCGCGATGCGCACAGCGCTCGACCGCCCCGAACTCCTGTCGAGCCTGGTCGTGGTCGACATGGCCCCGGTGGTGTCTCCTCTGAACCTGCGGTTCGACCCCCTCACCCGCGCGATGCGCTCCTTGGACCTGTCACGACTGCGGACCCGCGCCGAGGCGGAGGCGCAGCTGTCGGTGGGCGTCCCCGATCGCGCCGTCCGCCAGTTCCTGCTGCAGAACCTGCGTCACGACGTCCACGCCGCGCCCGGGCATCAGTGGCACTGGCAGATGAACCTGGAACTGCTGGACGCCCAGATCTCGCGGATCGCCGACTGGCCCGATACCGGGAGACGCAGCTGGGGCGGTCCGACGCTGTGGATCAGCGGGGAGGACTCCGACTACGTCCACGACTCCTACCAGCCGGCGATGAGCGCCCTCTTCCCGCTGGTCAGGAGGGTACGGGTGAAGCACTCGGGGCACTGGGTGCACTCCGACCAGCCGGAGACCTTCGTCCGGGTGCTGCGGAGCTTCCTGCAGCAGATCTGAGCACTGTTCGGTTCAGCCCATCGTCGCCGAGCCGAGTTCGGCCCGGTCCCGCGGCCTCCCGTCGGCGCCGGCCCCTTTGTCCGCGACCGTGCGGACGGCGGTCAGGCCGGCCTGGTCGACGGTCCCGATGACGGTGTATCTCGGGGGCATGTCCGAGTCCTCGGTGACGATGAAGAACTGCGAGCCGTTGCGCCCCTGGGAGGTGGCCATCGCCACGGTGCCCGCCGGGTACGTCGCATCGCCGTCGAGCTCGGCGGCGAACCGGTAGCCGGGCCCCCCGGTCCCGGTGCCGGTGGGATCCCCGCACTCCAGGTAGAAAGCGGTCGTCACAGAGAGCCGGTGGCAGCGTGTGCCGTTGAAGTACCCCTGCTCGGCCAGATGGATGAAGCTGTTGACCGCGCACGGGGCGCCGGACCGGTCGAGGCGCAGCACGATGGTGGACGAGTCCAGGCTCATGGTGACGGTGGCGGTCCCGGCCGCCGAGATGTCGGCCGCCTGGGGCGGGTCGGCGGCCCTGGCGGGGGTGCCCTCGGCCGGATAGGAGCAGCTGGTGGTCCGCGCCGGACTGACCTGCGTCGCAGCGGTCCCGGGTTCCCGGGCGCAACCGGCGACCGCCAGCAGGGCGGCGACCGTCACGACCACCGGAGCGTGAACTCTCGCCATGGCACTCCTTCGTCGGACCGACCCCATATGGTGGGTGCATGGTCACTCTCTCACGCATCTACACCCGTACCGGGGACCACGGCACCACCCGGCTGGTCGACAACTCGGTCGCCGCGAAATCGGACGTTCGCGTCGAGGCCTACGGGCTCACCGACGCCGCCAATGCCGCGATCGGCCTGGCGCTCGCCCTGGACCACGGCGAGTACCTCGCCCCGGCGGTCCGCGAGGCCCTTGCCGTCGTCCAGAACGAGCTCTTCGACGTCGGCGCCGACCTGGCCAATCCGCTGGTCTCGAACCCGAAGTGGGAGCCGTTGCGCACCGTGCAGTCCAGCATCGACCGCCTCGAGCACTGGTGCGACGAGTTCGGCGACCCGCTGCCGACGTTGCGCTCCTTCATCCTGCCGGGAGGCAATCCGGTGGGTGCCCAGCTCCATGTCTGCCGCACCGCGGTGCGCACCGCCGAGCGTGCGGCGTGGCGGGCCGTGGAGGCCTACGGGACCGAGATCTCCGATGATCCCGATACGACTCCTGGCGGGGTCAACGAACTGGCCATCACCTATCTCAACCGTCTCTCGGACCTGCTGTTCATCCTGTCGCGCGCCGCCAACCGGGCCGAGGGCGATACCAGCGACGAGGTGCTGTGGGTGCCGGGCGGGGAGCGCAATGCCGAGCACCAGAGGCCTCACACGAAGTCCTGACGGTCCGCTGGCCATCCGGCGCCGGACATGAGAAGGGCCCCGCTCACGGGGCCGCATGAAGGACTGCGATGTTCTGTGGATCCGGGTCTCAGTGGTGGGCGGCCGAGACGTAATCGAGGCCGCCCGGCGGGCCGGCCTCCAACCAGCTCATGAGGCCTGTGAGAACTCCGGGATCCACTGCCAGCTGACATCGTGAGATCCGGCCGGGAAGCGGGGTTCTCAGGGTGACCACGACCTGGCTGGCGATGAACGGGACTCCGTCGGATCCGGTGGGCCGGTGGTGCTCGATCATCTCCATCCCGCCACGGCGAAGGATGATGCTCGGGGACATCAGAGGTTTGATCGGCCGGTACCAGCGGAAGGTTCCGGAGGCGTACTGGGCCACCCCCAGCATCCAGCGCCCGGCCCTGGCGCCGCCGAGAGTCCGGAAGGCGCAGACGAAGACCCCACGGCGTCTCAGAAGCAGCTGGTGGCGGACCACCAGCCAGAGCATTGCGAGCGCGACGACGACCACGACGGCCGCGGCGAGGACAAGTTCCACCTCGAGGGTCGAGAGAAGGGGCACCTGCCCTGCGAACTCGATCGGACCCATGGAGACACGCTAGACCCGAATGCCGGTGGCGTCCAAACGGAAGTGATCCCGTCCGGAGGCCACCGGCATCCTGGTACTGGCTTGTTCTACCTGTGCTCCTCGAGCCTCCTGGCGGCCATCAGCTGAGCCTGGGCCAGATGGAGACGGTGGACGTCGTCCTCGCTGTAGTCATTGCGGTCCAGCTGACGGGAGATCGTGTCGACGTCGTGCTGGGCACCGTCCTGGGAGATCTCCTCGGCACGTGTGGCGTACTGGGCCAGGATGGAGACCCGCCCGGTGTTGTCGACCGAGACGAAGCCGCCGTCGACCGCGATCACCTCCTGACGGCCGTCGACGGTGATGATGGAGGCCGCGCAGGGAACGAGGCTCGCGAAGATCGCCTCGTGGCCGGGCAGGATTCCGATGTCGCCCTCGGTGGTGCGGATGATGATGTTGACCGCGTCGCCCTCCCAGACCTGGCGGTCCGCCGCCACGACGTCGACGTGAAGCGGGTCGCGAGCCATCAGGCGTCCTTCTTCTGCATCTGGTCCCAGCGCTTCTGGACGTCCTCGATGCTGCCCACATTGAAGAAGGCCTGCTCGGGGATGTCGTCGACGTCGCCCCGGCAGATCATCTGGAAGGACTCGATGGTCTCGGCGATCGGCACCGTGGAGCCGGGAACGCCGGTGAACTTCGCGCCGGTGTAGGTGTTCTGGGAGAGGAACTGCTGGAGGCGACGGGCACGCCCGACGATGATCTTGTCCTCCTCGGAGAGCTCCTCGACACCCAGGATGGCAATGATGTCCTGCAGCTCCTTGTTGCGCTGGAGGATCTGCTTGACCTGGGTGGCGGTGTCGTAGTGCGCCTGACCGACGTACTGCGGATCCAGGATCCGCGAGGTCGAGGTGAGCGGATCCACCGCCGGGTAGAGACCGCGGGAGGCGATGTCGCGGGAGAGTTCCGTGGTGGCGTCCAGGTGGGCGAAGGTCGTGGCCGGGGCGGGATCGGTGTAGTCATCGGCGGGCACGTAGATGGCCTGCATCGAGGTGATCGAATGACCCCTGGTGGAGGTGATCCGCTCCTGCAGCTGGCCCATCTCGTCGGCCAGGTTCGGCTGGTAGCCCACCGCCGAGGGCATCCGGCCCAGCAGCGTGGAGACCTCCGAGCCGGCCTGCGTGAACCGGAAGATGTTGTCGATGAACAGCAGCACGTCCTGGTTCTGGACGTCACGGAAGTACTCCGCCATCGTCAGTCCGGTCAGCGCGATCCTCAGCCGGGTGCCCGGCGGCTCGTCCATCTGGCCGAACACCAGCGCGGTGTCCTTGAGGACTCCGGCCTCGCCCATCTCGTTGATGAGGTCGTTGCCCTCACGGGTCCGCTCCCCCACGCCTGCGAACACCGAGGTGCCGCCGAAGTTGTGGGCGATGCGGTAGATCATCTCCTGGATGAGCACGGTCTTTCCGACGCCGGCGCCGCCGAACAGGCCGATCTTGCCGCCCTTGACGTAGGGGGTGAGCAGATCGAGGACCTTGATGCCGGTCTCCAGCATCTCGGTCTCGGGCTCCAGGTCGTCGAAGGCCGGGGCGTCGCGGTGGATGGGCCAGCGCTCCTCCACCGTGATGCTGTCGGGATCGGCGTTGAGGACGTCACCGGTGACATTCCACACGTGACCCTTGGTGATGTCGCCGACCGGCACGGTGATCGGCGAGCCGGTGTCGACGACCTCGGCGCCTCGCTTCATGCCGTCGGTGGGCTTCAGCGAGATGGCGCGGACGATGTTGTCGCCGATGTGCAGCTCCACCTCGAGGGTGATGGTCTGCTTCTTGTCCATCACCTCGGTCTCGACATGGAGCGCGTTGAGGATCTCGGGCAGCTGGCCGGCCGGGAACTCGACGTCGACGACAGGGCCGATGACCCGGACAACCCGGCCGATCCCGCCTGAGCGGGGCTGGGCCTCGGTACTGGTTGCAGTGGCAGTCATGGCTTCTCTCTTCACTCCTCGGAGGTGGAATCGGACAGGGCGGCCGAACCGCCCACGATCTCGGTGATTTCCTGCGTGATCGCGGCCTGGCGGGCCTGATTGGCCTGACGCGACAGGGTCCCGATCAACTGTTCGGCGTTGTCGGTGGCCGACTTCATGGCGCGCTGACGGCTGGCCAGCTCGGAGGCCGCCGACTGCAGGAGCACGTACTGGATGCGGTTGGCCACGTAGAGCGGCAGGAGATTGTTCAGCACCGACTCCGGGTCCGGCTCGAAGCGGTACTCGTGGAAGATCTCCTGGCCGTTCTCGTCGGTGTCCTCGGGCGCATCGACCACCTCCAGCGGAAGCAGCCTCACCACCCTCGGCGTCTGGACGAGCATCGAGCGGAACTGGGTGTAGACGATATGGATCTCGTCGAGGCCCCCCTCATCACTCGGGGTGAGGAAGTCCTTGATGAGCCGGTCGGCGATCGCCCGGGCGTTCTCGTAGCTCGGCGCGTCGGAGAATCCACTCCAGGTCTCGGCGATCGGGCGACCGCGGAACTCGTAGTAGCCGATCGCCTTGCGGCCGCACAGGTAGGTGCTCACCTCCTGCTCGGCCGACAGGGTGGCGGTGAGCTCCTCGGCGGCCTTGATGGCGTTGGAGGAGTAGGCCCCGGCCAGTCCGCGGTCCGAGCTGATCACCAGCACTCCGGAGCGCACCGGATCGGTCACCGGGGTGGTGAGCGGATGGTGCTCATGGGTGTGGGTGGCCACCGCCGAGACGGCGCGACTCAACTCCTCGGCGTAGGGCGAGGCCGAGCGCACCTTGCGCTGGGCCTTGGGGACCCGCGAGGAGGCGATCAGCTCCATCGCCCGGGTGATCTTCTGCGTCGTGGCGACGGAATTGCGCCTTTCTCGCAGCTCGCGCAGATTCGAGGCCATCGCTCAGCCCCGCTTCGCCCGGACGATCTTCGCCTGATCGATCTCCTCGCGGTCCATCGGCTGGAACTCCTCGTGCCCGGCGAGGAATCTGCCGTCGGTGGTCCTGAAGGACTCCTTGACCTCCTCGATCGCGTTGGCCGCAGCCTCCTGGGCGTCGTCGGGGAATTTCCCGGTCTCGCGGATGCCCTCGAGCACATCGGTATGGGTACCGAGGTGCTCCAGCATGTCCGCCTCGAATCGGGGCACGTCGGCGACCGGCACGTCGTCGAGCTTTCCGGTGGTCCCGGCCCACACGCTGATCACCTGATTCTCAACCGGGTAGGGCGAGTACTGGCCCTGCTTGAGCAGCTCCATGAGGCGGGCGCCGCGCTCCAGCTGGGACCGGGAGGTCTCGTCCAGATCGGAGGCGAACATCGCGAAGGCCTGCATGTCGCGGTACTGGGCCAGGTCGATCTTGAGGGTGCCGGAGACCTGCTTCATGGCCTTGACCTGGGCCGCACCGCCGACTCGCGACACCGAGATGCCGACGTCGACAGCGGGACGCTGGTTGGCGTTGAAGAGATCCGACTGCAGGAAGATCTGCCCGTCGGTGATCGAGATGACGTTGGTGGGGATGAAGGCCGAGACGTCGTTGGCCTTGGTCTCGATGATCGGCAGGCCGGTCATCGAGCCGCCGCCCAGCTCGTCGGAGAGCTTGGCGCAGCGCTCCAGCAGACGGGAGTGGAGGTAGAACACGTCACCGGGATAGGCCTCGCGGCCCGGCGGGCGACGCAGCAGAAGCGACATCGCACGGTAGGCCTCGGCCTGCTTGGTGAGGTCGTCGAAGACGATCAGGACGTGCTTGCCCTGATACATCCAGTGCTGGCCGATCGCCGAGCCCGCGTAGGGGGCGATGTACTTGAACCCGGCCGGATCGGAGGCGGGCGAATGGACGATGGTGGTGTAGTCCATCGCCCCGGCCTTCTCCAGGGAGCCCTTGACCTCGGCAACCGTGGAGCCCTTCTGGCCGATCGCCACGTAGATGCAGCGCACCTGCTTGGAGGGATCTCCGGACTCCCAGTTGTCCTTCTGGTTGATGATGGTGTCGATCGCGATGGCGGTCTTGCCGGTCTTGCGGTCGCCGATGATCAGCTGGCGCTGACCGCGGCCGATCGGGATCATCGAGTCGATGGCCTTCAGCCCGGTCTGGAGGGGCTCGCGCACCTCCTGGCGATCCATCACGCCGGCGGCCTGAAGCTCGAGTGCGCGTCGCCCCTCGATGTTCTTGATCTCGCCGAGCCCGTCTATCGGCCGGCCCATGGCGTCGACCACCCGGCCGAGGTAACCCTCGCCCACCGGCACCGACAGCACCTCGCCGGTGCCCCGGACGGTCGACCCCTCGTCGATCCCCTCGGAATCACCGAGGACGACGACGCCGATCTCCCTCTCCTCGAGGTTCTGGGCGATGCCCATCCGGCCGTCCTCGAACTGGAGCAGCTCGTTGGCCATCGCGGACGGCAGCCCGGCCACCCGGGCGATGCCGTCACCGGAGGTGATGACGGTCCCGATCTCCTCCCGGGTCGCCGCCTCCGGGCTGTAGTTCTGGACGAAATTGTCCAGTGCGTCGCGGATCTCCTCCGGACGAATCGTCAGTTCCGCCATTGCTTCTCCTTCACCGATTCCCTCATCGGATTCCCTGGTCGGGCCGGCCGCCCGGCTGCGGGTAAGAACATTGTGTGCGCTCAGCCCAAGGTCCGTCGGGCCTGGTCGAGACGGCGCGCGACCGTCCCGTCGATGACCTCGTCGCCGAAGCTGATCCGGGCGCCGCCGAGCACCGTCGGATCGACAGCCTCTTTCAGATCGACCCGGCGACCGGTGATCCGATCCAGCTGTCGCAGGATCTCAGTACGCTGCTCGGCAGACAGCCCCCGGGCGGTGGTCACCACCGCGACCTGCTCGTCGCGCATCCTCGCCGACAGTCGCACGTAACCGTCGAGGACGTCGGTGTAGCTCGCCTTGGTGGCCCGAACGGCACGCGCCGCCAGAACCACCGACTCGGGCCGGCACCGGCCCTCGAGCAGACCCGAGACCAGGCCTCTTCGGGCTGTCACCGACTGGTCGGCGTCGCTCAGCGCCAGTGACAGCGCGGGATCGGCCCGAACCGTCTGCCCGAACCGGAAGAGCTCGTCCTCGACGTCGACCCCGGCCCCGGCGCCCTGCGCGGTCCGCAGCTCCGATCGCACCCCGGCCTGCTCCAGGCCGCGGGTCATCTGCGCCGGACCGGCCCACCCGATCTCGAGTGCGCGATCCACCAGGCGCAGCGCTTCCGGACCGATCCGGTCCTCGAGGAGCCGATGGGTCAGCCGCGTGCGGGCCGCAGGATTCACCGCGGGATCGCTGATCGCGCGACGCAGCCCCGAATTGCCGTCGAGCAGGTCGACGACCCCGAAGAGATCGTCGCTGAGCTGCTGGGAGGACGGGACCGAGTCGAGCTCGGAATCGAGGGCCGCCAACCGTGCGCTCAGGGCACCCGACCCGCCGGTGGAGGAACTCATCGCGGATCCACCGCCCGCGGCGTCGCGGCCCGCTCGGCCACCGAGGGCTCCTTCGCCAGATCGGCGATGAAACGGTCGACGGTGGCACTGACCCGGGCATCGTCATCGAGGGACTCACCCACGATGCGTCCCGCCAGGTCGGTGGCCAGGCCGCCGATCTGGGTGCGCAGCTCGGTGACGGCCTGCTCCCGCTCCGCACTGATCTGCAGTCGGGCCCTGGCGGAGATGCGATCCGCCTCGGCCGCGGCCTGCTCCCTCATGTCCGTGAGGATCTGCGCACCCTGGGACTTGGCGTCCTCCCGGATCTTCGCAGCCTCCTCACGGGCACCGGCGAGCTGGGCACGGTACTGCTCCAGCGCGGCCCTGGCCTCGGCCTGGGCCTTCTCGGCGCGCTCGATGCCGCCCTGAACGGCCTCGGAGCGTTCGTGGTACATGTCCTCGAAGCGGGGCACGATGAACTTCGCGCAGCCCCAGGTCAGCAGCAGCACCAGGACGATGCCGACGACGATCTCGACGGGATGCTCGGGTGCCAGCGGCCCCAGATTCAGTTCGAGGAGTGCGATGAGCGGCGCAGCCATGGCGCCACTCACTGTGCGACGAAGGCCAGCACGAAGCCGAACAGCGCGAGGGCCTCGACCACGGCGAAGCCGATGAACGCGGTGCTCATCATCGCCGGCTTGGCCTCGGGCTGGCGGGCCGTGCCGTTGATGACGGACGCGAAGATCCACGCCACGCCGAGGGCCGGGCCGAGGGTGGCCAGGCCGTAGCCGAGCACGTTGAGCGAACCGCCGATGAGCATGGGAACCATGGGGTGTGTCCTTTCGGATCGTGCCCCTTGTGGGGCGTTTTCTTCATTCCGCCAGGCGGCGGGACGAGGTCTGGGAATCAGTGGTCGGCGTCGAGCGACGAGGCCACGTACTGGGCGGAGAGGACGGTGAAGACGTATGCCTGCAGGAAACCGACGAACAGCTCGAGGGCGAAGAGCGCGAAACTGAACACGATCGACAGACCGCCCGTGACGTTGAACAGAGGATTTCCGGAATAGGTGAGCAGGAATCCTCCACCGACCACGAAGATCATGATGATGAGGTGGCCGGCGAACATATTGGCGAACAGTCGCAGGGACAGGGTCAACGGCCGGGTGATGAAGTTCGACAGGAATTCCAGCGGAATGATGAGGATCCACAGCCCGACGGGCACGCCCTTGGGGAGCACCGAGCTTCTGAAGTACTTCAGTGGCCCCTGGGCCCGGATGCCGGCACCGATGTAGACCACCCAGGAGACGAGCGCCAGGCCGTAGACGTAACCGACCCGCGAGAACGTCGGGAACATGAAGAAGAAGAGTTCGCCGAACCAGTTATTGATGAGCACGAAGCTGAACAGCGCGACCAGGTACGGCAGCCACTTGCGGAAATCATGGCCGATGGTGTCGCGCACCAGGGTGTTGCGGATGAAGTCGTAGCAGTACTCGGCGAGCACCTGCCGCTTTCCGGGCACCACCTTCATCGAATGACTGAGCCACAGCCAGAGCGCCATCACCACGACAGCGGCGATGACGGCCTGCCAGAAACTCTTGTCCATCCAGTCGACGCCGAATGTGCCGGGGAACTTGAAGTCGTCAAGACCCGGGGGATGGTACTCCAGTGGCACGAACAGCCCGTGGCTCACTTGTCCTCCTCGTTACTGCTGGAGACCGGATCCCCAGACCCGTATCTCTTGACGATGAGATAGACGCTGGCGGCCAGACCCACGACCATCCCGACCGGGATCATCCAGGTCTGGTGGAGCCACCGGCTCAACAACCAGCCGATACCCCCGTAGAAGATGAGGCCTGCCAGGACGTAGCTGAGTACGCCCATTCCGTCCTCTGATCCCGTGTTCTCGGTGCGGGCTGCGGACGGCGTCCGCTGCCCTGCGTTTCTGTCCATGACGGGTGAGACTCTATCAGCCCCGACAGGGGTGCTGGCGCCGTTTGCGCCGCCCGATGAACGACCCTCGACGAGCCCTGCGATCACTCCTGCGACCTCCGCTCGTAGATGGGCTGGTTCCGCCGGCGTCCGGCGATCACCACGCCCACCGTCCACCCGAGGGCGACGGCCACCACGCCGGTGGCGGCAGGCAGGCCCCACCGACCCGCCCCCGGGCCGATGTGCCGGACGATCAGCCCGCCGACGACCCCGAGAACGAGCAGCTGGGTGAGGAAGAGCGTCATCGCCGCGCCGAGATTGCGGGTCCTCGACAGCACCTGGACGGAGCGTCCTCCGGCCAGGAAGACCAGGGCGAGGGCGGTCCCTGCGGCGGCGGCGATCTGGGCCGGACGGCCCGCCAGGGTCCATCCGGCCACCGCGCCCGCTCCGGAGCCGATCGCCCACAGCAGGGCGGTGCGCAGCATCCGGGACAGCACCGACGATGTGGTGTCGCGATGTCGGGACGGTTCAGCGAGCACGGCCATCTCCATGGTCATCCTCAGCCGCCCTCCCGGTCTTCTGTGCAGCTCCACCGGCCGCCTGTGAAAAATAGCACAAATTGGTGCGCAGGCGCGAAATCCTGCACCGCCGGCAGGGCGGCACACTCACGGCGACCCGACTTCCCCGATCATCGCCGAGTTGTCGTAGTCCCTGGCGATCACCCGGGCGGGATTGCCCGCCACAAGTGACCTGCCGGGGACATCCTTGGACAGCACCGAACCTGCGGAGATGGTGACCCCGTCGCCCACTGCGATGTCGCCCGTGATCACCGCGCCCGGGCCGATCCACACGTTGTCGCCGATCCTCGGAACTCCGTGGTCTCCGCCGGCCACCCGCTGGCCGATGGTGACATTCTGATGGATGACGCAGTTGCGGCCGATGACCGCCGGTCCGATGATGATCCCGTGGCGGTGCATCAGCAGCAGCCCCGGGCCGATGTCCGCATGTGAGGAGATCTCCAGGTGGTCCAGATGGGTGATCCCGTAGTTGAGAATCCGATAGGTCGCCATCAGCGCCCGCCCCAAGGCTGGTCCGCGACCACCGGCGGCTCTGGCCAGCCTGCCGAACCGGTAGATCGCCACGCAGTGGAACTCGGAGTTGGTGACCATGAACTGCAGCCGGGCCCGCTCCGAGGGATGGCCGGGCAGCATCGCCGCCATCTGGTGAGACAGGTCCTCGGCGAACGCGGTCATCATCGGCCTCGGGTCACGACTGCTTGCGGGCGACATAGGCGACGACCCGGTTGATCCCGTCGAGATTCCCGGGGACCGTCTCGTCGTCGGCGACATGGACGCCGAAGGCCTCCTCGAGAAACTCGATGAGCTCGAGGATCCCTGTCGAGTCGATCACTCCTGACTCCAGCAGGGAGTCGTCGTCGGCCGGCATCCGATCGGCATCCCCCAGCAGAAGACTGTCCAGCACGAACTCTCGCACCCGGTCATGCACCGCGGCAGCACTCATCGACATGCGGTGACTTTAACATCCTCGGGACAGGCCCGGATCCGGGTCCCGAAGCAGAAGAGATGTCCCTGCCACCGGGCACTCCGGCCGATACTCTTGGGCCATGCGAACCCCCGTTTCCGGCTCACCCGGGCACTGACCGTGTGCGGCATCTGCGGAATCCACTCGGTGAACCGTCCTCCTGTCCCCGAACAGGTCACAACGATGATGGCCACGCTCGCCCACCGCGGACCGGACAGCAGCGGCTACTACATCGACGACCGGGTGGCGCTCGGTCACACCAGGCTCGCCATCGTCGACACGGGCAACGGCCTTCAGCCGATGGGCAATGAGGACTCCCGGGTCTGGGTCACGTTCAACGGCGAGATCTTCAACCACGTGGAGCTGCGCGAACAGCTGCGCGACCGGGGACACGCCTTCCGCACCCGGTGCGACACCGAGGTCATCGTGCACGCCTGGGAGGAGTGGGGCCCAGAATGCTTCGGCCGATTCAACGGGCAGTGGGCGCTGGCGCTGTGGGACCGCCGGACCGGCGAACTGGTGCTGTGCCGCGACCGGTACGGGGTCCGTCCGCTCTACTACACCCACGAGGACGACCAGCTGCGCTTCGCCTCCGAGATCAAGGCCCTCCTCGCGGTGGCCGGGGGAAGCGCCGAACTGGATCCGGCCGGGCTGGACCAGACCCTCACCTTCTGGGCGCCGGTGGCCCCCCGCAGCCCCTTCGAGGGCATCAGCCAGGTGCCGCCCGGCAGCTACCTGAGTCTGGTCGACGGCCACCAGAAGACATCCCGGTACTGGTTCCCGGACTTCCCAGAGCCGGGCCGGACGAGCAGGGCGAGCGAGGAGGACAACGCCCAGGAACTGCGCGAGATGCTGATCGACGCGGTCCGGCTGCGATTCGAACGCAGCGACGTCCCGGTGGGGGCCTACCTGTCGGGCGGTATCGACTCCTCGGTGACCGCCTCCCTCATCGCCTCCTTCACCGACGTGGACGTCGACACCTTCTCATTGCGCTTCGACACCTCCGAGCACGACGAGGGCCGTTACCAGCATCTCCTCACCGACAGGCTGGGGACCCGCCACCATGAGATCGCGGTGACCGGGCGCGACATCGCCGAGGTCTTCCCCGAGGTGGTCTGGCATGCCGAGCATCCTCTGCTGCGCACGGCACCGGCCCCGATGTTCCTGCTCTCGCGGCTGGTGCGCGACTGCGGGTACAAGGTGGTGGTCACCGGTGAGGGGGCCGACGAGGTGCTCGCGGGATACGACATCTTCCTGGAGGCCAAGATCCGCCGGATGTGGGGGACCGATCCGGACCCCGCCGCCCGGCAGCGCGCCGTCGCGGGTCTCTACCCCTGGATGGAGCGGTCCCCCGCCCGGGCGCCCGCCTTCGCCGCCGCCTTCTTCGGCCGGAATCTCGATCTCGCCGATCCCGCGATGTCCCACCGCCCTCGCTGGGACACCACCTCGATGATCAAGCCCATGCTCACCGCCGGCCTGCGCGTCGACTCGACCTCCGCCGGGGACCTGGTGGCACGGATGCCGCCCGGCAGCGACCGGTGGGAGATGCTCGCCCGCGCCCAGTGGCTGGAGATGGCCACCCTGCTGCCGGGGTACATCCTGGCCTCCCAGGGCGACCGGATGCTGATGGCCAACTCGGTCGAGGGCCGCTTCCCCTTCCTCGACGCCGATGTGGGCCGGTTCGTCGCCTCCCTGCCGGCCGAGCAGAAGATCTCCGGTCTCGACGAGAAGCACCTGCTCAAGAAGGCCTTCGCCGATCTGCTCCCCGACGAGATCCTGCACCGCCCCAAGCAGCCCTACCGGGCCCCCGACGCCGAGAGCTTCTTCGCCGACGGCGCGCCGGACTGGGTCGGCGACGTCACCTCCCCCGCCGCGCTGGCCCGGACCGGGGTCTTCCGCCCCGAGATGGTGACCGCCCTGATGTCCAAGGCGCGCCGCCGATCCGGCAGGGGACTGAGCAACACCGACAACATGCGCATCGTGCTGGTGCTGTCCACCCAGCTGCTGCTCCATCGGGCGCGAACGGCCCGCGATCCCCTGCAATCCCCCACCGACCCAGCAGTTCTCGACTTCCGGACAAGGAGCACACCGTGACCGAATTCAGCACAGCGAGCCTCGGCATCGATGCCGAGGCGGAGACCGCGCGGATCAGCGAGGGGATCCGCGGCTATCTGCGCCAGAACCGGCGCAGGGGAACCGTCGTCGCCGTATCCGGGGGGATCGATTCCAGCGTGGTGGCGGCGCTGTGCGTGCGGGCCCTGGGACCCGAGCGCGTCCTCGCCCTCCAGATGCCCGAGTCGGAGTCCTCCGACGAGACCCTGCCCCTCAGCGCGGAACTCATCTCCGCCCTCGGCGTCGATTCCCGCCATGAGGACATCTCCCCGGCGCTGGAGGCCTTCGGCTGCTATCGGCGTCGCGATGACGCCATCCGCCGGGTCTTCCCCGAGTACGGCCCGGGATACCGATCAAAGATCGTCCTGCCGAGTGTGGTGGACTCCGACCGCTACCGCATCTACTCCATCGTCATCCAGGCCCCCGACGGCACGACCCGGACCCATCGCCTCACCACCGCGGCCTACCTGGAGATCGTGGCGGCCACCAATTTCAAGCAGCGCACCCGCAAGACGCTGGAGTACTTCCACGCCGACCGGCTGAACTACGCGGTCGCCGGCACGCCGAACCGGCTCGAGTACGATCAGGGCTTCTTCGTCAAGCTCGGTGACGGGGCGGCCGATCTCAAGCCGATCGCCCATCTGTACAAGACACAGGTCTACGCCCTGGCCGAGTACCTCGGGGTGCCCGAGTCGATCCGCACCAGGCCCCCGACCACCGACACCTACTCGATGCCCCAGTCCCAGGAGGAGTTCTACTTCAGCCTCCCCTACGACCTCATGGATCTGTGCCTCTACGGGCACAACAACGGGGTTCCGGCGGCAGAGATCGCGGCTGCCGCCGGGTTGACCGCCGAGCAGGTGGAACGCGTGATCCGCGACATCGAGCAGAAGCGGCGCACCACGTCATACCTGCACCGTGGACCGGTGCTCATGAGCCCGGTCGCCGAGGTCTAGCGCTGCGCCGCGACCAGCGTCACGAGACGGGCCGCGGCGACCCGTGAACCCAGCCCGTTCAGGTGTCCAGGATCGGCGGCCAGGCCGCGGTGCAGCACGTAATAGGTCCTGCCGTCCCGGGTCCGGCTGGTCGGGGAGCTGTCCATCGTGGCCTCGATCGCGGCGATGTCGAAGAGCCTGCCGGTGGCGCCGTAGCGCTGACGGATCAGTTCGTTGTAGCGCTGTCTCGCCAGGTTGTCGGCCGGCCCCGCCTCATCGCCGCGTCCGATCCACGACTTGACGGTCTGCTTCCATCCGCGTTCCGTGGTGAGCGGGACGGTGGTGTAGATGAAGGTCACCCCGGGATGGGCGGCCTCCAGCCGGGCCATCGTCTCCGTGTACTTCTTGAACAGCGCCTCGACGTCGGTGTCGGCGGTCACGTCGATGTAGCACAGCTTCAGGATCGCGACATCGATCGCCCCGCCCATCGACCCGTTGAGCACCGACTCGAAATCGGCGAGCTTGCCGATCGGGTCCCCGTTGGTCCCCATCTGCGCGTGGGCGAGGTACCCGCCCTTCCTCCCGGGATCCGTTCGGGTCTCGATCACGGCCGGCGCCACAGTCGCGCGGGAGGGATACACCGAGCCCAGCCCGTCGATGATGTTCGCCCCCACCGACTGGTGGCCGAAGAAGATCCGCCGTCCGGCGAAGGATGTCAGGTCGCCGGGCTTCGAGGAGATCTTCCCGACCGCCGCAGGCAGCCGGTCCTGGCGCCCGAGCAGCACCCATGACCCGCTCGCGGCGAGGACCACGAGCACGCCGGCGAGCAGGATGACGAGTGGTTTGCGCTTCATGACGGCCCTCCCGGGGACTGGTCGGCACTGGCCGGATCGATGCCCAGATCGATACAGAATTCACGCACGGTGTTCTTCGAGACCTTACCGTTGCTGCTCAAGGGGATCGAGGCCACGAGATGCACCACCGAGGGCACCATGTGCCTGGCCAGCCCGGCCCGGCAGTGGTCGATGACATCGCTCGCGGTGAGGCTGGAACCGTCCCGCAGCGCCGCCACCATCTCGACCCGCTCCCCGGCCGCCTCGTCGGGGACTCCGACCACGGCCACCGAGACGAGGTCGGTCAGTTGGAGCGCCACGGCCTCGATCTCCTGACTGGAGATCCTCACCCCCCAGGACTTGATGAAATCCTCCCTGCGGTCGACGACGTAGAGGTACCCGTCCTCGTCGACCGTGGCCAGGTCACCGGTCCGGAGCTCCCCGCCGGGCATCCGCCTGGCGGTCTCCTCGGCGTCATTGAGGTACCCGGGCGAGATATTGGCCCCACGGGCCCTGATCTCCCCCACCTGTCCGGGAGCGACGTCCCTGCCGTCCTCGCCGACCACACGAAGGCTCACCCCGGGTATCCCCCGGCCGATGGAGCCCGGACGCCGGTCGAGATCCTCGGGCGGCAGGCAGGACAGTCGCGCAGTCGCCTCGGTCTGGCCGTACATCAGGAACAGCCGCGCCTGGGGCTGCGCCCTGCGCAGCTCCTCCACCATCGCCGGTGCGAGTCTTCCACCGGCCTGCTGGATGAGGCGCAGCCGCGGCAGCGGCCGGTCCGCGAAGGTGCTGTTGCGTAGCAGGACGGAGAAGGTGGACGGCACCCCGGCGAAACCCGTGCAGTGCTCGGCCGCCAGCGTCTCGACGATCTGCTGGGGGAACGCGGCGTTCGGCTGCACCACCATGGCGGCACCGGTCCTCAGGTGGGTGTGCAGCAGGGACGCCCCGAAGACATAGCTGAAGGGCAGCACCACGAGGACCCGATCAGTGCTGCTCAGCCCCAGGTATCCCAGGATCGACTCCGTGTTGGCCTGAAGATTCCCATGGGTCAGCCGGACCACCCGCGGGCTGCCGGTGGTCCCCGAGGTGAACTCCAGGACAGCGTCCTGGCCCGATGACACGTCGACGAAGGGGATCGCGGCCTCGGCGGCGGGCACTCCGTCCCACCTCAGGGGAAGGGTTCCGGGCAGCCGGCCTGCCAGCCGGCGGGTCTCCAGGGGACCGGCGAACGCCGCCTTCACACCGAGCCACTGCACCCGGGAGACCGCCTCGGCGGGCAGCAGGGTGTGCGGGATCGGCACGGCGACCATCCCTGCTGCGAGCACCGCCAGGTACGAGGCCACCCATCCGAAACCGTTGGGGCCGACCAGCGCGACCCGGTCGCCGGGACGAAGACCGAGGCCGTCGAGGGCCGTGATCCGGCGCCCCACCTCACCACGCAGACCGGCGTAGCTGTGTGCCCCGTCGGAGTCCAGGACTGCGACCGATCCGGCCGCACCGCCGACGACCAGGTACTCGGCCGTGTTCATGGCGCAATGTTAACGGGCGTCTGGGTCAACGAGCGCAGCGCCGATGGGTCCCTCATCCCGGCGAGGCATCTCCGGGAAGCCCGCAGGTCGCTAGCATGTGGATCAGTTTCCGCACACCCGGTTCGGACGACCCTGAGTGGAGTGGTGGACATGCGGGCACGAACGTTGTGCACATTCATGCTTCCCCTGGTGCTGGCCATCGCCGTCACCGGCTGTACATCGCGCGATTCCTCCGCCGACCAGGCCGAGCCCGCGACGGTCGTCGCACCCGAGGTTCCCATGAACGGGGAACGGTTCGAGTTCCATTCCGCCCAGCCCACCCGCTTCGCCCGTGGGGTGATCCTCCAGAAGCTGGACAACCGCACCTGGGTGACCGTCGGCGAAGGACGTACCGGCGCCGACGGCAGGTTCCGCTTCACTCTCAGGGCCGACGGAATTCTCACGTTGCGCGCACTGTCCCCCGCCACGACCCACCAGGGAAGGTCATACGCACAGACCATCACCACGCCGGTGACCGTGCGCTCGGTGGACCAGAGCGTCCGCCTGACCGCCGCCTCCTCCTCGGCTCTCTCGCTGAGCGCCGTCTCCTATCCGGTTCGGCCCGGCCGCACAGTGACCCTCCAGCAGCGCGAGGGCGCCATCTGGGCCGACGCCGGGACCGGTCGCGTCGACACCGACGGGCATCTCACCCTGCGACTTCCCCGACCGAGAGCCTCCATCGACTACCGGGTCCGGATGAGTGCCTGGAACGGAGCACCGGCGCTCACCTCGGCGGGGGTCAGCGTCACGGGCACGGATCCGCGCGCCGATCACTGCACCAGGACCGTGCTCTCCATCGTCGCCCACCAGGACGACGAAATCCTCTTCATGAATCCCGACATCCAGAAGGACCTCGACGCGGGAGCCTGCGCCACGACGGTGTACCTGACCGCCGGTGATTCCGGCGATGGCGACCAGTACTGGAGGAACCGCGAGATCGGCCCCGAGATGGCCTACTCCACGATGACGGGGATGGACGCCGGACCCGGGTGGACCGATGGAGAGCGGACCTTCGCCGGTCATCGGGTACACGTCTCCACCAGCCCCGGCTCCGGCCGGATCACCCTCTACAGCCTTCGCCTGCCTGATGGCGCTCTCGACGGGACGGGCACCCGGACCACCGGGAACCAGTCCGTGATCAAACTGCTCGACAACCGCATCCGCTCGATCACGCCGCTGGACGGGTCCCGGAGCTATGACCGGGCCGGTCTCATCGCCACGGTGCGTGCCATCGCAGAGTCCAGCGGCGCCACCACCGTGCGAATCCTGGATCCCCGCTCCGGCCAGGGGGACCACGCCGATCACATGGCGAGCGCCAGAGTCGCGCTGGAGGCCCTCGGGGGAGTCCGAGCACCGGTGCTGGCGTACCGGGGATACGGCATCACCTCCGCACCCGCCAATGTCACGGGGAAGGCCCTCGCCCGCAAGACAGCGGCCCTGCTGAGCTACGCGGCCTACGATCCGGAACTGTGCGGCCCGGCGGCCACCTGTCCCTCGGGCGACACGGCGAGGTGGGTCCAGCGGCAGTACCGGGCTCCCCGGGTCTCCCCCGGCTGATCGGTCACCCGGGGCACGCCGGTTCAGGGCAGGGCCGCCCGCAGCACGGCGGCGTGGCCGGCGACCATCTCCTCCTCGGTGAAGGGGGACGGAATCCGGCCGGCCCGGCCCCTGCCACAGGTGGCGGCGCGCACCAGGGCGGCGGCGAACGGATCCCTGTTGGACTGGTGGAGGCGCCGTCTGGCCCGTGCCAGGTCGATCTGGGCCTGGCCCGCCCCAGGACGCTCGACGACCTCCCCCACGACGCCGGGGCTCCCGGCCAGATCCCGGCCGAATCCCACATCGGAGAGCACCAGCGGTAATCCGTGCAGCGCCGCCTCCACCGCGCTCAACGGTCCTCCCTCGGCGAATGAGTCGAGGGCGTAGACGTCGCCGGCCGCCAGGATGGTCCCGGCGTCGGAGTCTCCGAGCAGGTGTACCCGGTGGCCGCGTGGCGAGCCTCGCCGCAGCAGGTCTGCGCGGCGGTACTCCAGCCAGTTGTCGGGCGAGCCGGCGATCACCAGCCTCAACCTCGGATCCTGCCCGGCGGCCGCCAGAAAGGCATCCACCAGACCGGCGGCATTCTTCTGGTCGCTGTAGCGCTGGAGTGCGACCACCAGGATGTCCCCGTCGTCGATCCTGGTGCCGATCGCCTCCGAGACGGCCCTGCGTGCCGCCGTTCGCCCGGGAGCCCGGTCGGCGCCCGCCGTCGCCACCCCGTTGACCACCACCGTGATCCTCGCACCGCCGGTCAGCCCGGCGAAGAATCTGCCGACCCCGCTGCTGACGGCGATGCACGACGGGGCAGCCCGCGCGAGTTCCCCCAGGCCGACCACGGCCGCCCGGTCCAGGTAGGACTCGACGGCGTGGAAGACGGGGATGACGGGTGAGGCCGCGGCGGCGACCGCCCGAACCAGGCCCGGATCGGGCCGGTGCAGCTCGATGACGTCGGGGCGGTGCTCCGCGATGAGACCGGCCAGGCCGTCGGAAGGGCAGACGCTCACCCTCGCACCGGCCTCCTGCAACTCGCGACCGACCCGACCCGACCGGTCTGTGACCACCTCCACCTCGAATCCCTGAGCGGGCAGCCCCAGAGCCAGGGCGGAGATCACCTGCTCGACTCCCCCGCCGTCCAGTGCCCCCGCCACCAGCATGCAGCTGAGCGTCGCACCACCGGCCGGGCGCGGCGCAACCCCCTTCGGCGCCTCCGGTGGAGCAGCGTGCCGAGGCACGCTCGCAAGCTCGGCCGGTGGGCGCATGAGGGCCAGCGCCGACTGCCAGTGCCCGAACCGCAGGCGCGAGGGCAGCGCGTCGGTGAGGGCGGTGAGGCCGAGCAGGCCCCGGTATCCCAGGGCTGCCAGCCGACGTCGTCCCTCTGAGCCGCTCACGGCGCGCGCCGAGGGCTCGCCCAGCCCGCCACGCAGACCTCGTGCCAGACCTCAAGTGACAGCAGCGTCCAGATGCGGATCTCCTCGTCGTGGCGTCCGCTCTCGTGACGGTCCAGCAGCCTGGAGACGGTTCGACGGTCGAGCACCGAGCCGACGAAGGAGTCCTGGCCGGTCAGACGGTCACGGGTGGTCTCGCGCAGTCCGGCCCGGAACCACCGGTCCAGCGGGACCCGGAACCCGACCTTGGGCCGGAAGACGATCTCCTCGGGAAGGTAGCGCCTGGCGACCTGTTTGAGCAGCCATTTCGGTACCCGGTCGCGGACCTTCAGGTCCGAGGGCAGGCCGAACGCGAACTCGACCAACCGATGATCCAGCAGGGGCGGGCGCAGCTCGAGCGAGGCCGCCATCGTCATCCTGTCGCCGCGCTCCAGCAGGTTGTCGGGCAGCCAGCTCGCCAGGTCGTGGCGCAGCATCCGGTCGATGTCGTCGGCCCCCTCGGGCGGCCGGCGCCTCCGCTCCGGGGCGGGGGTGTGCCCGATCAGGGCCCGCCGCTCCTCGCTGGTGAAGGGGGCGAACCAGGTGGCGAGCTGGTCCGCCTCGGAACCGGCGACCAGGGCTCGCAGCGCGGTGCGATGACGGCTCATCCGGGCCGGCAGGCGGGCGTCGAGGATCCGCCCGGCGCCGCGTCGCGGTCCCGGCGGCACCCGTCGGGCCGCCCGGGCCCAGGAGGCGTACCGGTACTTGGGATATCCGCCGAACAGTTCGTCACCGCCCTCCCCGCTCAGCACCACCTTGACGTGCTCCCGAGCGCTCTCGGCCAGCCGGAAGACGGCGATGTCGGCCGGTTCGGAGATCGGCGCGTCACGGTGCCAGGTGAGGGCCGGCCACAGGTCGAGGAAGTCCTCGGCCCGCACCTGAACCGTGTGGTGCCGGGTGCCGACCCGGTCGGCGACCCGCCGGGCCTGCTCCAGCTCGTCGAAGCGGGGGTCGCCGAAACCGGCGGCGAAGGTGTCGACCGGCGCGCCGCCGCGCAACTGCTTCATGATCGCGACGATGAGGCTGCTGTCCACCCCGCCGCTCAGGTAGGAGCCGACCGGCACGTCGGCCACGAGCGCGGACCCCACCGCGTCACGGATCCTCAGGTCCGCCATCTCGATCGCCTCGGCCGGGCCGGCGATCGTGTGGTCGGCAGGAGGCGGCGCCCAGTACCGATGCACCTCCGGGCTCCCGGTCTCCCCGATCTCCGCACGATGGCCGGGCGGGAGCTTCGCCACACCCGCGTAGAGGGTGAAGGGCGCCGGCACCGAGCGGCCCGCCAGGTACGCGTCGAGGCTGTCGAGGTCGACGGTCGGTGCAGCTCCGGTGTAGGCGTTGATCGCCTTGATCTCGGAGCCGAACACGATCCCGTCGGCATCGTGGCGGTAGTACAGGGGCAGCACGCCGAGCCGGTCGCGCACCAGGTGGAGGGTCGAGCCCGGGTGGTGATATGCGGCGAAGGCGAACTGACCGCGAAGCCGGTCCACGAATCCGATGCCGTGGCGGACGAGCCCGGCGAGCAGCACCTCGGTGTCGCCCTCGGTCGCGAAGGGGTAGTCGAGATCCTTGCGCAGATCCCGGTAGTTGAAGATCTCCCCGTTGAACACGATGCTCCATGTGCCGTCGACCGAGTGCATCGGCTGGTGGGAGCCGGCGATGTCGATGATGGACAGCCGGGTGTGGGCCAGGCCGAGTCGGCCGTCGGCCCAGACCGAGGTCTCGTCCGGGCCCCGGTGCCGCAGGGATGCGGCCATCCTCTCCAGCCCCGCCCGGCAGGCCGCGTCACGAAGGCCCAGCACTCCTGCGATCCCGCACATCAGCGCTCGCCCCCCGCAACCGGTGCCGCTGCGGCCAGTAGGACGTCGGCCCTCCCCGCCCAGGAGTACGGCGCCACGGCCCGAAGCCGCGGCCCGGGATCGCCCGGATCGGCCAGCGCCCCGGCCACCTCGTCGACGAAGGCCCCCGGCGTCGGCGCCACCCGGGCAAGATGGCGCCAGTCCTCGACCTCGGGGTACTCGGTGGTCACCACCGGAAGGCCGAGCGCCAGGTACTCCTTGAGCTTGACCGGATTGGCGAAGCGGATCCACTCGTTGCCGAGCCACGGCATGATCGCGACATCGAAGCCGCGTCCCAGCGCGGGGATCTCCTGGTAGTCCTGGAACCCGAGCCAGTGGACGTTCGGCAGAGCCGTGAGCCCGTCCATCGGGCAGGTGGCGTCGCCGATCAGCACGACGCTGGCCTCCGGCAGCCCACGGGCGGTCCGCGCGATGAGATCCAGATCGACGACGTAGTCGTCGATCCCGCCGAAGAAGCCGATCCGTGGCCCGGGGATCTGCCGGATGAGGGGATGAACCGGGCCGGTGGGGCTGAAATGGTCCAGATCCACCCCGTGGTCGATGAACAGGGTCCTGTCGCCCACCACCGGACGGTCCCGTCTCATCAACTCGTGGCTCACGTAGAGCACCCGGTCGCTGTGGGTCAGCAACTCCCCTTCGAGGCCGGCGACCCAGCCTCCGTCGGCCTCGGGAAAGGCCGACTGGAGGTCCGAACGGTTGAAGATGAGAGTCGAACGGGGTATCGGCTCCACCACCGGCCAGGCGGTCGGTATCGTCGCCCCGATCACCGGTGCGCCACCGATGCCCGACAGCCGGGCCGCGGCACGTACCTGGAGTCGGATGAGCCACGCATTGAGGCGCAGAAGCGCGCCGCTGCGGCCGTAGACCGGGAGCATCAGAGGCGTGTACACGTGGAAGCGGGGCAGATCGGGCACCGGACGCCGCAGGAATCTGGTCATGCTGCGCAGCTTGCGCAGGATGCGTCTGCCGGGTCTCGTGCTGTTCCGAGGCCCGGGGGCGCGCAGCCCCAGGCTGTTGACCACCAGCACCGGGCGGCTCCGGGCGACCTGGCGCATCAGCTGGAAGTCCGAGTGCGCCCGGTTGTGGTACCACCAGTCCTGGGCCGCGAACCAGATGAATCCCTCGCCGCCGCCCCGCGGGCCGCGCGGGGCTTTCCCCCTCATCGGCGCTCCAGGATGAACCGGTCGAGCTCGTCCTCGTCGTCCAGCGGGACCAGAGGGTTTCCCCATTCGTCCTCGGTGCGGGGAGGCAGGTGCCGCTGGACCACTCCTTCCGGACGGTCGATCCCCAGCAGGGAGTCGTACACCCCGACGTAGGCGGCGGCTTGGGGACGCCAGTCGAGCTCCTCGACGACCCGGGAACGGGCCTTCCGGGCCAGGCTCAGCCTGAGATCCCGGTCGACGACGAGTTTCTCGACCGCCTCGACGAAGGCCGACAGGTCCCCCGACGGCACCACCAGGATGGCGTCCCCGCCGCTCACCATGGTCTCGGTGAGATCGAATGAGACCGATGGCAGTGCGAAGGCCATGTACTCCATCGTCTTGTTCATCGTCGACAGGTCGTTGAGGGGGGTCTTCAGGTCGGGACACAGGCCGATATCGGCGCGGCTCAACTGCTCGGCGATCATCGGGCGGTCGGCGCGGCCGGTGAAGGTGACCCAGTCGTCCAGATCGAGCCGATGGGCCATCTTCTTCAACTTCTCCAGGGAGTCGCCGAATCCCATGAGGGTGGCGTGGACGTCGGTGCGCCCCCTCCGGTGCACGAGCTCGACCATGACGTGGAGCACGTTCTCGACGCAGTCCTGGGGCCCCATGATGCCCAAATAGACCAGTTCGACGGCGTCGGCCGGCCGTGGTCGCCGTGGATACCTCGGTCTCATCCCCCGGGTGTCCGGGCCGCTGCGCACCACCGTGACGTGCCCGGGATCCACCCGCCCGCGGCGGATGGCGATCTGCCGGTAGGACTCGTTGGTCGAGATGACACGGTCCGCCGTCCGATGGGTGAGTTTCTCCAACAGCGACAGAAGGACGAACTCCGCCCGCTGGACGGCCGAGGTGGGGGTTCCGAACCGGGAGATGAACAGCTCGGGATTCAGGTCGTGGTGGTCGAAGACGAATGCCACGCCGGCCGGGCGCCACAGGAGGGCGAGCAGCCAGTAGGTGTCCGGCGGATTGCAGGCCTGGATGACCCGGAAGGGCAGCGATCTGGCGACCCTCACCGAGAGGAAGGCGGTGCACAGCCATGAGTAGGCGAACTCGAGTGCGAAGCCGGCCAGGCCCCGGGCCTCGCGGGCCGGACGGTATTTGTGGATGTGGACGCCGTCAATGACCTCATGGGCAGGATCTCCCGGGCCTTTCGGGCAGATGACACTGACGTTGTAACCGTTGGACCGCAGCGCCTGGCACTCCAGCCACACTCTGCGGTCCAAGGGTACGGGCAGGTTCTGCACAATGATCAGAATGTGCCTGTCACGGTCTGTGTTCGGTCGTCGCTGACGCTTTCGCATGGCTCCCTCGGTCTTTCTTCGGGTGAGCGGGGCTCATCATCGATCACTCCATGCCGTGAGGATCCGGGGCAGGCCGTCTCCTCTGCTCCAAGTCTCCCATGAGGTGGTTCCTGTTCACATTGACCTCGGAGGACTGCACGGATGTCTTCGAGCGGGTACTCATCCGGTACAGCGCAGCGCACAGGCCGGCCACCAGGAAGAGCAGGCCGGCCGACATCGGGAACCCGAGCGCGTCGAAGAAGGCGTACAGCACGGCGAGGGTGAGGACGGATGCCGCCGATGCGCGGGCGACGGCGGCCGCGGCGGGATCCAGGCGCCTGGCCGCGAGGACCGCGCTCCACCCGGAGGCCAGGAAGACCGCGGCCAGCGCGGCGGCCCCCGCGATGCCCAGCTCGACCAGGGTGAGGACCCACTGGTCATCGAAGATGTAGTAGCGCGGCAGGAAAGTCCCGAATCCGGCCCCCAGCAGCGGGGAGGCCGACAGGAACTCGGGAACGCGGGAGAGCGCGGCGGCGCGTGACCGGGTGCTGGGGTCATCCTCGGCGCCGGTGAACAGCGTGATCACGGTCGTGGCCATTCCCGGCACGGCCACCGCCACGACCGCGACCGCCAGCACACCGAGGATCGCCAGGATCCGCCGCGCCCTGGGCGCCATGCCGGGCATCGAGGCCAGGATCGCCACCACGAGCCCGATGATCGCCGAACGGGAGACAGAGACCAGGGCCACGAGGACCGCGATCCCTGCCGGGAGCCACCAGCCGATCCGCATCCTCCGGCCGCTCCTGAACCCGTTCCCCATGGCGGCCGCGATGGCCAGCGGCAGCATCCCGACCACCACCGCCCCGAACTCCAGGGGATGAGTCGCGGTGCCGACGGCGCGCGCGAACACGCCCCGCGACGCGACGTCGTCGGTTCCGAAGGCCATCCCCGGTATCCCCTCGGCCCAGGCCAGGAAGGTCCTGTGGGTGGCGAACTGCGCCAGGCCGAGGGCGGCCACGATCCCGGTGAGGACGACCAGCCGACGCACCAGTCGCACGACATCGTCGGAATCGATCAGGCCGTCCATCGCGACCAGGAATACCCCGCACCAGGACGCGGTCCGCATCAGGGCCGAGATCGCCGGACTGATCTGATCGGCCGGCTGGCCCCGCAGCAGCGCGTGGGCGAAGCTCATCAGGATGACCAGGACCAGCAGGAGCACCGCGATCCTCGCCGGTCCGATGCCTCGTCCGGCAGGGGGGACGCCGCCCTCCAGTCTCCACAGCACCCACCATCCCAGGAGCACGAGCCCCCAGAGCATCGCCGGCCGGCCGTAGGTGCCCATGCCCGCCACGGTGAGGTTGGACGGGACGGCCAGGAGCAGGGTGATGTGGACCGTCAGCATGCCGACCGCCCCGAACCCCCTGGGGCCGGGCTCAGCCGATGGAGGCCCGGTCGGCACGGTTGCTCCTCGAGTCGGGAAGGCTCTCCTCCGCGGCGGGGTCCGGCGGTACTGGGGGGTCCGGCGGTGCTGGGGCCGACTCCACGGGATCGACTGAGGCACTCCGAGGATCCTCCTCGGCCCGGGCCTCCTCAGCCTGATCCTCCCCGCCCTGGGTCTCCTCGCCGTCCTCCTCGGCCCGCCCCTCGGATTCAGGCATCCGGTTCTTTCCGCGTGAGCCCGGGCCGATCCCTTCGACGAAGGAGGCGATCAGGACGGCCAGCGCGAGCACCCCCGCCCCGGCGGCCCCGGTGGCCAGGAGCCGGGTCCGCTGGCCGATGATCCCGCGCTTGTCGACGGAGACGGTCACGACGGAGATGCGCTGCCGCTGGGGAATGCTCTCCTCGGCCTGCAGGGTGTCCAGAATCGTTGCGGTGCGCTGGTTCATGGCGGACAGCGCGGCGGCCGCGTCGGCATCGCTGCGCGACTCCACGGTGATGAGGATCACCGGTCCCGAGGTCGTCGGATCGCGGGTCACCTGGACGCTGGTGGTGGGCCTGCCCCTGACCACCTCGTCGATCACATTGCTCGACCCCAGGCCGCGCACGACGATATCGGCTGCGGGCACCAGCCCGCCGACATACATGTAGGGGTTGCTCCCGGTGGGCACCATTCCGGCACCCGGAAGGAGGATCTGGGTCGAGGTCCGCGTATAGGTCGCGGGCACGACGCTCCAGACCACCGCCGCCGCGGCGGCGGCGATCACCAGGCCCGCGACGAGGATGTACCAGCGTCGCAGGAGTCCGCGCAGAGTCTGGATGACGGTCATGCGGAGGGCCTTCCGTCGTCAGATCGGTTCTGGGCTGTTCGGTACTGGGCTGGTCGGCGCTGGGCTGTTCGGTACCGGGCCCACGCCCGGTCCAACATCACGGCACCCGAGGTGCCCACCAGCATTCCGGCGCTCACCAGCGCGCAGAACGCCAGGAGCTGTTCCGTCCGGGAGACGGTCACGTGCTGAATGCCGCTGGTGAGGGGCATGACGGTGGGGACGATGAATCTCTGCGGGTCCGAGTAGGCCGAGACCTGGCGTTCCCTGGACACCGCGAGAACCTTCTGGATGGTGGCGCGGCGGGTCATCTCCACCCACTCGCGGCTGCGCCCCACGACCTGGATCTCGATGTCGGCCCTGGCGTACATGGATGACCACTGCCCGCCGGAGTTCGGCATCGCTACCAGCACCCCCTGCCGCACACCCACCCCGTAGAGGGGAGCGTCGTCGGAGGCGTAGGTCGCGGGCTCCCTGCCCTGGTTGATCTCTCCCGCCACGGCCCCTGCGAAGGCGATGACGCTCCCGTCCTCCCGGCCGCTCTCGGGCAGCAGGGCCGAACGGGCCGGCAGAGTGAAGCTCACCGTCGTCGCGGCGCTGTAGCAGCCGCCGTCCCGCATCCACATGTACCCGACTCCAAGAGCGCACAGCACGGCCGCCACGACGACGTACCACCGTCGCGCCGCTGTGCCCATCACCGCCTGGAAACTCATCTCGTGCCCTTCGCACCGGACCCTTGCGAGGCCCTCGTCATCGTCGCCGCCGACCTGTCCGGCCTCATGGTCGGGCCACCGCTGCGCCCTGAACCCCCACGCCGCCGGCGCCGTGGAGATGATTGCCCTCCCATCGGGTCCAGCCGGCTCCGCCCTGGACGTAGGCCGGTCCCCAACCGGTTCCGCTGAACCGATTGTTGACGGCACGCACATTACTGTAGGGGTGGTTCGCCTGATTGAGACCCAGTTGATATCCGCCCCCCTCGAGGAGATTCCCCTCCACGAGCACATTGCCGATCGACCCGGCGTAGGTCTGGATGAACAGTGCGCCGGTGTCCGCGCCGGAGTCGCAGTCGAACCGGTTGTGGCGCACGATCAGCGTCCGGCCGGGCTTCTTGGCGATATCGAAGTCGCGCACGGTGAAGGCGTCCGAATGGGTGCCGTCCTTGGCCGGGTCCCCCACCGCGACGAGCCCGGTGACGTAATTGTGCTCGACCAGTGAGTCGAGTCCGGATCCGGCGTTCATGACGGCGATGCCGCTGCCGAACCGGTGGATGTAGTTCCTCTCCAGGTCCGCCACCCCGATGAATCCGGTGGCCCGTGCCGCGGACCCGGTATCCAGCCTGGAGCCGTCGATATCGGTGTCCCGGATGATCACCTTCGCGGGTGGCGGACGCATCCTGTCGTAGTCCGTGGTGCCGAGGATCGGCATGCCGGGGGCCGCCGTGGTCGGCCGGACGCAGGACCTCTCGATGGTGATCCGGCCGGCGGACAGATCCAGGCCGGTGCTGATGAGCCGGCCCGAGATCGTCGTGCCGGCGGGTACCTTGGTGGGCCCCCGGTAGGCCGGGAGCCCATCGCAGCGCAGGCCCAGGCGCCGCAGGCCGACGTTGGCCGCGGTGATCGTCCACCCCTCGGTGGGCGCCCGACCCCCCGACGAGGCCGCCGGACTCGACGGCGCCGGCGACCCTGAGACCGCACTGCCCGGGGCGGGTCCGCCACAGCCGGCCATGGCCAGGCAGAGGGCGGCCGTCAAGCCCGCCGGGGCGAGCCACGGCATTCGCCCACCACTCCGGTCAGCGCGCCGCATGGAAACGTTCCTTCAACTGCTCCAGCCCGTTCTTGCCCATGGCTCCCAGCAGTATCCGCTTGCCGGCGCCGCGGACGATCTCGCGAGTCTCCCGCGCCGGGCGGGCGACCAGGGCGTCGATCAGGAGATCGTGTCGACCAGGGGACTCGACGTCGTCCAGGGAGCCCGGGAAGAGCGTGCGGCAGGACGCCGGGTCGGCCAGCCGGCCGCGGATACGGTTGCTGACGTTCCTGCCGTGAACGATCTGGAGCCATCCCGGAGGGCCTTCCAGAGACGTCACGGCCATGTGCCGGCGCAGCAGGATGTGCCAGTCCCGCCAGGCCGTCTGCGGCGCCTCCCAGGTCTCGATGACACTGCAGAAGGCGTTGACCGGATCCCGCCACCGGTAGAGGCGGCCGTCCACCCGGATCAGCCCGTCGGCCAGGTAGACCGCCCCGCGGCGACCGTCGAGCGCCGCCTCGCGGAGCCGATCCACGAAATCGACGGCCAGGGCGTCGTCATTGTCCAGGTTGGTGGTGATGAGCATCCCGCCCCGCCCACCCGTCACCTCGCCGGCGTCTGCGGCGACGTCCTGCCATCCCACCTCCTCCCGGTATCGCGCCACGAGAAGTCCCTCGTCGACCAGCGGGGCGAGCCGGTCCAGGAGCCACTGAGGGCTCAGCGGATCCAGATACACCAGCCACGAGAAATCCTGGTTCGTCTGGGAGCGCACCGACGGTACGGTGTAGCGCTCGAAGAGCTCGATGCGGTTCTGGAGCCAGCCCTCCCGGGCACGGATGAGGCTCTCCGGCCCGTGGGAGGGCAGATTGAACCGGGTCACGAGGAGATGGTCGACGCTCTGGCGGCCGGTACCGGTCGCGTGCGGAAGTCCCGCCCAACGGCGTCGCGACAGCAGCGCCTGCAGGGCCACCCGGTGGTCGGGATCACGCCATCTGCGCAGCTCGTGAAGGGCCAGAATGCCCTGCAGTGGACGGGCGGTGCGAGGATGATGCTTCTGTGCGTAGCGGACGGCGTTGACGATGGTGAGGGCCACCAGTTCGGGGGGCCTGCCCGAGCCGGCCTCGGCGTGGACGACCTGCGCCTCGGGCTCGAACCACGCCTGGCGGCCCGACGCGCGCAGACGGTGGAAGAAGTCGGTCTCCTCGGAGTAGAGGAAGAAGCGCTCATCCCACCGCCCCAGCTCTTCGGCGGCTCGGCGATCGATGAGAAGAGCGGCCCCGGTGGCCCAGTCGATCGGATGAGCGCCGCGATAGGCCTCCGACGAGCGGACCGTCTGGGACAGGGCTCCGGGGCGGGTGGGCCACCGGCTGCCCAGCAGGGCGTCCCCGGCCGCGGCGAGGAGGGTCGGCTCGCGCCGCAGCGACTGCGTGAGCTCGCCGCGGGAGTCCAGGATGGCCGGGACCGCGCACGACGCCCCGGCCCGCAGCCGGGTGCGCAGGGCGGCCAGGCAGCCCGACAGAATCCGGACGTCGGGGTTGAGGATGAGCACATCGTCGGCAGCGCCGACCGCCGTCATCCCGATGTTGATGCCCGCGGCGTAGCCGAGGTTCCCGCCGGCGGGAATCACGGTGACGTCGGCGATCCGGGCGACCACGTCTGGGGTGCCGTCGGTCGATGCGTTGTCGACCGCGATGACCCGCAGGGACAGATCCCCGGCATCCTCGCGCAGGGAGCGGACCAGGCCCTCGATCACTCCGGCGCTGTTGTAGGTGACGACGATGACGGCGACGTCGACCGTTGCGTCCGGACCCGCGAACCGGGGCTCCTGGGATCGATCGACCGACTCGGCCGCATTCGTGTCCATTGCTCGTCCTGACTGTGTACATCCTGAACGGGAATCCACTCATCGGTGTGCGAGATCCACGGGCGGCCCACGGCGCTCCGCCAGTATATCCGGGCGCCGAGGCCATTTTGTGAGCATGGCAGTAGGTTCCTGAGAATTCAGCGCCCAAGACTTCCAAAATTCTCAGGTTTTTGTTATCTTAATCTCAGCTGTCTGAGTGGACAGCATCCACTCCTACGTCACGGACCACCGCCCCCACCAGGAGAGGTCCCACGCTCATGACACGCACGACCACCACCCCCCGCCGCCGGACAGCGCGGACCGCGATCACCGTCCTCGCGGCCGCCGCCGCGCTGGGCACAGTCCTGGCGGCCGCCCCCGACCTGGCCCACGCCACCGCATCCACCACCTTCGGCACATCCGCCCCCGGGCATCTCGAGCATGTCGACGAGGGCATCCCCGTCGAGCTCGGCATGACGTTCACGCCGTCGACCGACGGGACGGTGAGCACGCTGCGCTTCTACAAGGCGCGATCCCATCCCCGGACCACGCCCAGCAGTGTCTCGCTGTGGAATGACGCCGGAACCCGGCTGGCCCGGGTCGCGGTCTCCAGGACCTCGGCAACCGGCTGGATCAACGTCAAACTCGACTCACCGGTGAGACTGTCGGCCGGCAAGGGCTACGTCGTCTCGGCATTCGCGGGCTCAGGGTCCTACTCGACGACCCGCCGGTACTTCTCCGCAGCCCGGACGACCCGGACCATGACCATGCCGCGCAACGCCGGCGTCTACACCAACAGCCGCTCCTCCGCCTTCCCCCGCAGCACCTACGGCGGCAGCAACTACTGGGTTGACACGGTCTTCTCACCGACCCGGGCGGCGCCGGCCACCCCGACGCCGACCCCCTCCCCGACGACGGGCCCCGGCACGACCACCCCGACGGCGAACTCGTCGACCTCGTCGGCGGCCAGCTCGGCCACGGGCCTGATGGGCTGGCAGCTCAATGCCAGGAATGTCGGCCTGGCGCCCTTCGGCCTGAGCTGCTCCAGCCTGCCGCTCTACACCGGTTCACTGACCCCCGCCGCAGGTACCCGGATCTCCGGGGTGCGCATCGTGGGCGGTCTCGATCTGCGCAACGGCGACATCGTCGTCGAACGCTCCTGCATCCAGCCCCGCAGTGGCGCCACCGCCGCATCCGGCACCGCCGCCATCGTCTCGAATTTCGTCTGCGGCGCCGACTCCTGCCCGGTGATCTCGCAGAAGAGCATCATCATCCGTGACTCCGAGATCGATGCCTCCGGGGTGCCCGCCTCGCAGATAGCCGCGGCCTGCGCCTTCCGCGGCGCCGGGACCCTGCAGCGCAACTACATGCACGGCATGGGCAGCGGCATCTGCTTCTACGGCACCGGTATGAAGCACGATGCGATCGCCGAGCAGAACTACGTCACCGGTCTGCGATCCTACGGGCAGTCCCACAACGAGGCCGCCACCCTGCGCGACTTCATGCGCGACGAGAACCCCGACCGCGTGGCGCGGTTCACCCGCAACCGCTTCGACATCGCCGACGGCAATGTCACAGCGGGCCTGTTCATCCAGTCCACCGGGGAGGACATCGACACGGTGCTCGTCGACGGCAACCTCATCGAGGGGGGCGGCTACAACCTCTTCCTCAATCAGCCCTCCTCGGGCGGCACCTACCGTGACGCCCGGGCCGTCAACAACCGCTTCCTCAGCACCGGCTGGGGACCCTCCTCCGTCCAGGGCGGTCCGGGCTGGGCCGAGTGGCGCGACAACTACCGCTACTCCCCCGCCGCCACCGCTGCCAGGGGCGCGGCGGTGACCGCCGGCTGATGGGCTCCTGCGAGTTCCGGGCAGCCGGCAGCACCACCCGGGCTAGACTCCCCTCACCGTGACGCGGGGGACGACGAGAGGCTCGATGATGGGACTGCTTCCTCAGACCTCCGCCGAGGATTCCTCCGAGCCCGGCTCCGCAGGCCTGGGGGCCACGGCGGCCAGAGGAGCCGCCTGGAGCGGGGTGAGCACGGTCGTGCTGCGGCTGGGCAGCGTGGTCGTCGGCGTGGTCCTGGCCCGCATCCTCACCCCAGGCCAGTTCGGCGTCTACGCCGTCGCCCTCACGGTCCAGGGCATCCTCATGACGGTCGCGGATCTGGGCCTGTCCTCCGAGATCATCCGCTCCGAGGAGCCCGACCGGATCGCGCCCACCGTGGCCACCTTCGGGCTCATCAGCGGGACGAGCCTCACCGTCGCCGCCGTCGCGCTGAGCGGCCGGCTCGCGACCCTGCTCGGCGACCATGAGGCGGCCGGTGCCATCGCCGTGCTGTCTCTGACCCTGCTGCTCGCCGGGGTGTCCCTCGTGCCGTACGGCCTGATGCTGCGGCGTTTCCAGCAGCGCGAGCTGTTCATCATCAGCCTGGTCGACCTCATCGTCTCCACCGTGGTGACCTTCGCCCTCATCGCCGCGGGGCTGGGAGTGCTCTCCCTGGCCATCGGCAGGGTCGCCGCCCAGGCGGTCTCCAGCACCCTCCAGTTCGTCGCCACCCGGATGCGTCCCAGGCTGGGTCTGGACCGGGCCCGATGGCGGGCCGTCCTGGCGTTCAGCCTGCCCGTCGCGGGAGCGAACCTCTTCACCTGGATCCTGCTCAACGTCGACAATGTCGTCATCGCCCGCCTGGCGGGAGCCACCGCTCTCGGCTTCTACGTCCTGGGTTTCAATATCGCCAACTGGCCGATGAGCGCCCTGTCGCAGATGGTGCGTTCAATCGCCCTGCCCTACACCTCCCGGGTCGCCGACAGCGCTCGGGCCCTCCCCATGCTCACCGCGGTGATCTGGTCGATGGCCCTTCCCGCCGGCGTCACGCTGGCGGCCCTCGCAGGCCCCCTGGTCCACGTCATCTACGGAGCCAGGTGGGCTCCGTCGGTTCCCGTCCTCGCGGCGCTGGGGATGTACGGGTCGCTGAGGGTCCTCTTCGACCTGTTCTCGGGCTATCTCTACGCCCTGGGGCGCAGCCGCCCGGTCCTGTGGCTCCAGATCCTCACCATCGTCGTGCTCACCGCCGGGATGATCGTCATGACGAGCCGCCACGGGATCGTGGGAGCCGCATGGGTACACGTGGGGGCCTCGGCCGTGTGCATCCTGCCCGGTTACCTGGCCATCATCCGCTCCACCGGGGTGAGCCTGGTGGCGCTGCTGCGAGCCTGCCTGCGCCCGACACTGGCCACCGTCCCGGCCTGCCTGGTCGCTCTGACGGCATCGCACCTCATCACCCGGCCGCTCCTCGCCCTGCTGGTGGGCGGAGTCGGCGCGGTGGCCGTCTACCTGGTGGGAATGGGCAGGTGGCTGCTGGCCAGGACGGCTCAGATCCGCGGCCCCGGGCCGTCTCAGGCGCCGTAGACCTCCTCCTCGAGGATGCGCACGACGTCGGCCTGGGCCCGCGTCCAGCCCACCTGCCTCACCGAGGAGGCGATGGCGGCCTGATCCACGGTCGGCCTGTCGTAGGCCCTTCCGAGGGCCTCGGCGAGCGCCACCGGGGAGGGTGCGGCCCAGGCGACGTGCTCATTGACCAGATCGGCCCGCGCGTCGGCGTGGTCATTGGCGACCACGCGAACCCCGGCAGCCAGCATCTCCTCGGTCACCAGCGAGATATTCGTGAAGGACATCGCCAGGCCCGCCCGGCACGAGTTGTAGAGCTCGTTGAGCTGTGGGGGGGTCATCCGCCCGTGCTGGATCGTGGGGAAGGGCAGATCGCCCACCTTGTCCCCGTACACATGGATGTCGGCCTCTGGATGGCTCAGGTGGAATCTCTCCAGCGCCATCGTGGCCAGCCAGTAGCCGCGGCGCGGCACATCGGGTCTGGCGTAGAGGACGACGCCGGCACGGGGCCGCTCCTCGAGAAGCCGGTAGACCGCGGTGTCGCACCCGAACTCGGTGACGTCAGGATCGATGCCGATCTCGCGACGCAGCGCCCGCGCCACCATCTCGCCCAGGGCGATGCACCGGAAGCCGAACCGGTAGGTGTCCTCGGCCAGTGCGTAGAGCGATCCCCTGGGATAGAAGTAGGGCTCGAAGTCCTGGATGAAGTACAGCCTGCGCATCGGCCCGGTGCCCCGCGTCGCCAGGACGTGGGCGCACTCCCACGACGAGGCCACGCAGGCGTCGACCCCGCGGATGCCGTCCTCGACGCCGCGCACCCGGGCCCGGACGTCGGGCCACCACTGCCGGATCACGGCCTCCTGCCGCGCGATGTCACCGCCGTAGCGGTCATGGAGGAAGAGGGTGCAACGATGCCCGGCGCGCTCGGTCGCCTCGACCATCCGCAGCAGCGTGGTGTGGCCGCCCGATCCGGCGGCCGGCGGCGTGAGTACCCAGCCCACCTCGACGGGACGGCCCCGGAACGGCCGGTCGGCGGGCAGCGACAGGTCCAGGACGGTGGAGTCGGCGATGTCGGCGTCGCGCAGCGGGAGATCCAGGCTCGCCGCCCCCACAGACCGGTAGACGGCGCGGACGCCGCGCCGGGCCAGCCCGGCCGGGCCCTCTCCGCGCAGCACCCGCACGGCCCGCCCGGCCGCTCCGAGCACTTTCTCACCGGCTGCACCGAGATCGCGGATGACGCTCATGTCTGGCTCCGTCGCTGGACGTCCCGGGCATCTGGAGAACCCGGGTGGACGACGTCCATTCTTCCCGATGATCAGGACGGCCGTGAGGCGATCAGGCCGTTCGCCGATCGGGTCCGGACCTGGACGGGTGGTTGTTCGCGACTGTGAGAAGGATCGCCACCAGCACGGCCACCGCGGTGAGCACCACCGACCACCACGTCCGCGCCAGGCCCATCACGACGGGGCCGAAGGACAGCACCGTCGTCCACAGATACATCAGCAGGACCGCCCGGACGTGCGAGTGACCGTGCTGCAGCAGGCGGTGATGCAGATGCTTGCGATCGGCGACGAAGAACCACGTGCCGTGCCAGGTGCGTCGGATGTATCCCATCACCAGATCCAGCACCGGGATGAGGAGGATCACCAGCGGCAGCACGATCGGCAGGTAGCTCGGAACCAGCCCGCCGTCCCGGGCGCTCAGTGCCGAGGAGTCCACCTGGCCGGTCAGCGAGATGGTCGACGAGGCCAGCAGCAGGCCCAGCAGCAACGCCCCGGAGTCTCCCATGAACATGCGGGCGGGGTGCCAGTTGTGCGGCAGGAATCCCATGCAGGCGCCGGCGGTGACCGCGGTGATGAGGGAGGCGGTGGTGGCCACCACGAAATCCTGCTCGTGGGCGAGCAGGTAGGTGTAGGAGAAGAAGGCCAGGGAACCGATCGCCACCACTCCGGCGGCCAGCCCGTCGAGCCCGTCGACGAAATTCACCGCATTGGCGCACAGCACGATGATGAGGACCGTCACGAGGATCGAGGTGGGGGTCCCGAGCGCGAATATCGAGTTGGGCAGGGGGATCCAGAACAGCCTCACACCCCCGGTGACCACGATGCCCGCCGCCAGGACCTGGCCGGCGGCCTTGGCCAGCGCCGGCAGATCCAGCAGATCGTCGATGACGCCGACACCGCAGATCACGGCCCCCGCCAGGCAGATCGTCAGGGCGTCGTCGGCCACCAGCAGGTGCCGGCCCAGGAAGGGAAGGTTACGGGCGAGCAGGCACGCCAGGACCACTCCGCCGAGCATCGCCACGCCTCCGAAGTAGGGCACCGGGACCGTGTGAACGTCCCGCGCCCGCACCGGGGCCACCGCGCCGAACCGCAGCGCCAGCTGACGGCACAGACCGGCCAGCAGATATGTGGTCAGGCCCGAGACGAGCATGACGAGGAGGTACTCGCGCATCGGCTCAGCCGGCCTCCCCGTTCTCGGGATCCTCGGCGGCCGGCTCCTCCGTCGGCTCCTCCTGCTCCTGAGCCGGCTCGGGGGCGAGCGGTAGGACGTCGGGGGCCACCCGGTGGATGTCCTCGATCGACAGCGCCCCCTGGCGCAGCACCCTGCCGGCCTCCTCGGAGGCGAAGTCGATGATGGTCGACGACTCCCCGATCCTCGACGGCCCGCCGTCGAGATAGACCGCCACGGAGGTGCCGAGCTGGCTCAGGGCCTCGCCGACCTTCAGCGCGGCCGGGTGGCCCGACTTGTTCGCGCTGCTGACCGCCAGCGGGCCGGTGATCCTCAGAAGGTCGCGTGCCGCGTCCTGGTCCGGGACCCGCACCGCGATCGTGCCGTTGGTCTCCCCCAGATCCATCGTGAGATCCTCCTGGGCACGGAAGATGAGAGTCAGCCCGCCCGGCCAGAAGGCCTCCGCCAGGTCCCGGGCCGCCCCGGGCACCCGGTCGCACAGAGCCGGCAGCACGGCGGCATCGCCGATGAGCACCGGAGGGGGCATGTCGCGGCCGCGCTCCTTGGCCATCAGCAACCTCTGGACCGCCAGCGGGTCGAGGGCGTCCGCCGCTATCCCGTAGACCGTGTCGGTGGGGAGCACGACGCACTCCCCCTCCTTGAGGGCCGCTGCGGCGCGGCTCAGGGAATCCGCCCTGGTCTGCGGGTCGGTGACGTCGAGGACCTCCGGTGCCCCGGGACGCTCGCCCGGATCGGACTCCTCGGTGATTGTCGTCTCTTCCATGCCTCTCATCCTTCCACCCCTGCTCCTTCCACCACCACGGCCGGCGCCCCGCCCCGGTTCAGGTCCACAGCTCAGATACACAGTCGAGGACCGTGGTTCAGGTCCTGCGCGCCGTGACGTAGCGGGAGCGTCCGGCCAGGTCCCGATGGTCCTCGATCTGCTCCCAGCGCCCGTCATCGGCCAGCAGCGCGGGGGCGGAGTCCTCCTGGGCCGGGTCGTGCTCGAAACCGAGGAGGCCGCCGTGGCGGAGCAGCGCGGCCGCACGCGGCACCAGGTCGCGCAGCAGGTCCAGCCCGTCAAGCCCCGAGAACAGGGCAGGCTCCGGCTCGGTGTCGATCACCTGCCGGCTGATCTGCTCCCGGCCCGCCAGCGGAAGGTAGGGGGGGTTGGTCACGACGATGTCGGCCAGACCCTCCATACCTTCAGGCACCCGGAGGGCGTCTCCCTCGTGGAGGGTGACGCCGCGGGGAGTGAGATTGCGCCGGGCCCACGCGAGGGCACCGGGATCGAGTTCCACGGCATGCACCCTGGCTCCCGCGACCTCGCCCGCCAACGAGGCGGCCATCGCCCCCGAACCGGTGCACAGGTCGATGATCGTCGGCGTCTCACCGGCCCTCACCAGGGCGGCGGCCTCGGCGACCGCCTCGCCGACCAGCAGTTCTGTCTCGGGCCGCGGGATGAAGACGCCCGGCCCCACCTCGATGCGTTCGGAACGGAACCAGGCCTCGCCGGTGAGGTACTGCACAGGGGTCCCGGCGGCACGCGCGGCGATGAGTTCGCGGAACCGCCCGACCTGGTCGACGCCGGGAGGTGGTGCGAGGATCAGCCGGGAGGGTTCGATGTCCAGGGCGTGGCACAGCAGCACCCGGGCGTCGGCGGCGGGGCTGGCCGAGCCGGTGCCCGCCAGACGGCGCGATCCGAGGTCGAGCAGGCCGCCCAGCCCGGCAGGTCGACCCGAGGAGTCGGCGTTCACCGATCCTCCTCGCTCCGGGCGGCGGCCATCCTGCGCGCCACCTCGTCGGAGTGCAGGGCCGTCTCCAGCTCGTCGAGGTCGCCGTCGAGGATCGCGTCCAGACGGTGGCTCTTGTATCCGATGCGATGATCCGTGAGGCGGTTCTCCGGATAGTTGTAGGTCCGGATCCGGGCCGACCGGTCGACCGACCGGACCTGCTCGCGCCTCATCCTCGTCGCCTCGTCGGCGGCCTCCTCGGCCGCCAGTGCGGCCAGGTTGGCGCGCAGCATGCGCATCGCCTGCTCCTTGTTCTGGAGCTGCGAGCGCTCGTTCTGGCAACTCACCACGATGCCGGTGGGCAGGTGGGTGAGGCGGACCGCGGAGTCGGTGGTGTTCACTCCCTGGCCGCCCGGCCCTGAGGAGCGGAAGACGTCGACGCGCACGTCGGCGGGATCCAGATCCACCTGCTCGGCGTCCACATCGGGCATCACCAGAACACCTACTGCGGAGGTGTGGACCCGGCCCTGGGACTCGGTCACCGGAATCCGCTGGACGCGATGCACGCCCGCCTCGAATTTCAGGGTCCCGTAGGCGGGCCGCTCGGCACTGCCGCGCACCGCGACGGTCACCGACCGGAAGCCGCCCAGATCGGTGGGCTGGGAGTCCAGCTCCTCGATCCGCCAGCCGACGGACTCGGCGTACCGTTCGTACATCCGAAGCAGGTCGGCCGCGAAGAGGGCCGACTCATCACCGCCCTCCCCGGAGTGGATCTCCACCATCGCATCCTCCTCATCGAGAGGGTCGGAGGGGGCGAGGAGCTCGGTGAGTTCGGCCCTGGCCCGGTCCAGCTCGCCGGCCAGGGCGCGGTACTCGGCGGCGAAGGCCTCGTCCTCGGCGGCCAGTTCCGCGGCGGCGGCCTCGTCATCGGCCAGCGCCTCCGCCCGGTCGGCTGCTGCCAGGACGTGACCGAGCCGGGCGCGCTCCCTCGACAGCCTTCTCATGGCGGCGGGATCGCTCAGCACCTCGACGGTGGACAGCTCGCGGTCGATCTCGTCGCGGCGCAGCCTCATCGAGGCCACCGCCGGATCCTGCTCGGTGGCCGTTCCGGCGCTGTGCTCCTCTGGTTGCGACGACGCCACTGAAGATCTCCTTGATGACATGGCACGACGCCGGGCCGAATGCCCGGCGTCGTGCCTGCTGCTGTGGATCCCCGGCGTCGCGCTTCGCGGCGCCCGGGGGCGGCGGTGTCAGTTCTTGCCGGCCGCCTTGCCGTAGCGGCGCTCGAAGCGGGCGACCCGGCCGCCGGTGTCGAGGATCTTCTGCTTGCCGGTGTAGAAGGGGTGGCACTTGGCGCACACATCGGCACTCAGCGTCCCGGAGGGGGCGGTGCTGCGGGTGGTGAAGGTGCTGCCACAGGTGCACGTGACGGTGGTCACGTGGTACTCGGGGTGGATGCCCTGCTTCATGAAGGTGTTCTCCTTGATCTGTTTCGATGCCGGGTCGCCAGGACGGCGTGAACCGGCAGCGTCGAGCAATTCTTCCCCACAATCGACTCAGGATCAAACCGGTCCTGAACGGGGAGACCCTGCCCGGCTGGTAGGGGCCGTCAGGTCAGTCGGCCGACGGCGTGGTCTTCGAGATGGTGAAGAGGAACTCCGTGTTGGTCTGGGTCTTGCGCAGCTTCGACAGCATCATCTCGAGAGCCTGGGATCCGTCGAGACCCGAGAGCACCCGGCGCAGTTTCCACATGATCGCGGTCTCCTCGCGCGAGAGCAGCAGCTCCTCGCGGCGGGTGCCGGAGGCGTCGACGTCGATGGCCGGGAAGAGCCGCTTGTTGGCGAACTCGCGTCGCAGCCGCAGCTCGGAGTTGCCGGTGCCCTTGAACTCCTCGAAGATCACCTCGTCCATCTTCGAACCGGTCTCCACCAGGGCGGTGGCCAGGATGGTCAGGGATCCGCCGTTCTCGATGTTGCGGGCGGCCCCGAAGAACTTCTTCGGCGGGTAGAGGGCCGCGGAGTCGACGCCGCCCGACAGGATCCGGCCCGAGGCCGGTGCCGCAAGGTTGTAGGCGCGACCCAGCCGGGTGATCCCGTCCAGCAGGATCACGACGTCATGGCCGAGTTCGACGAGTCTCTTGGCCCGTTCGATGGCCAGTTCGGAGAGCTGGGTGTGATCGTCGGCGGGACGGTCGAAGGTGGAGGCGATGACCTCCCCGGAGACGGTCCGTTGGAAGTCGGTGACCTCCTCGGGCCGCTCGTCGACCAGGACCACCATGAGGTGGACCTCCGGATTGTTCTGGGTGATCGAGTTGGCGATGGACTGCATGATCATCGTCTTGCCCGCCTTGGGCGGCGAGACGATGAGGCCGCGCTGGCCCTTGCCGATCGGGCTGACCAGATCGATGATCCGCCCGGTCATGTTCTTCGCGTCGGTCTCCAGGCGCAGCCTCTCCTGCGGATACAGCGGGGTGAGTCTGGAGAACTCGGCCCGGGTGCGCATCTGCTCGGGATCGGCGCCGTTGACGGTGTCCAGGCGCACCAGCGGGGCGAACTTCTCCCGCCGCTCCCCCTCCCGCTTGGCACGCAGCGCCCCGGTGACGACGTCCCCCCTGCGCAGCCCGTGCTTGCGCACCATGTTCATCGAGACATAGGCGTCATTGGGGCCTGGAAGGTAGCCGCTGGTACGCACGAAAGCGTACTGGTCGCGGATGTCAAGAATCCCCGAGCAGGGCACCAGAACGTCGTCCTCGCGCACATTCGGGTCGGACTCATTGCCGGAGACCCGCTCTGAACCGCGCTTGTTGCGGCGGTTCTGACGGTCGCGCTGACGACGCCGACGGGACCGCCGGCCGTTGCCGTAGTCGTCATCGGATCCCGACTCCGGCAGATCCTCCTGACGAGTGTCGGTACGGGCATCGGTGCGACGGTTCTCGCCCCCGCCCTGATGGCCGGCCTGATGCGACAGCGCCTCCAGACGGGCCCCCACCTCGTCATTGACCTGCCCCGAGGGCCTTTCTGCACCGCCATCGTCGCCGTTGTGGCGGGGCTGGTTGCGACGGCGCCGGTTGCGGTTCGGATCCTGGCGACGCGCGGACTCGTGGTCCTGGTCACCGGGCTGCTCATCGCTCGCCTTGGCGGGCTCGGCGCGGTCCTGGCGCGCCTCGGCGGGCAGCTCCTCCTGACGCCGGGTCCTCGGTGCCTCGGCGGACGCCGGAGCCTCCTGCGAGGCGGGAGCACCGCCGGTCTGGTGAGCCCGCCGCCTGGGGCGCGACTCTCCGCGCTCGGCGGTGCGGGCGGAGGCCTGGACGAAACCGCCGGCCCTGATGGCCGCGACGAGATCGGCCTTTCGCATCGTCCTTGCACCCTTGATGCCCATCTGGGTCCCGATGGACCTCAGCTCGGGCAGAAGCTTGCTCGACAGATCCCCGGTGGATCCGCCGTTCTGGGTGGAACTGGTCACGTAAATCCCTTCGACTGCCTCATCTCGGGCACGGCGGCCCGGAGGCGGGAATATTGCTGGCAGGTCGCCGCTCCGCGGAATCTCGCTCGGAGATCCATCTGGGAGGCGGTACCGCCGGAAGAGCCCCGAATATGCCATGAGCAAACTGCGCCGGGCGGCATATGGGGAGGATGCGCGTTGAACATGCGCTGAGGTGACTATAGCAGAGCGCGGCAGAGCGACAAAACAGGTCGAAGAATTCCGGGAGCCGGTTCAGCCGACGTCCAGGAGCCGGGTGGCGGCCCCCAGAGCCAGGTCGTCGACCATGAACCCCGCATCGCCGACGCGGCGGGCGGCGTCGAGCATCTCGGCGGTTCCCATCGCCAGCACCGTGGGGCCGGCGCCCGAGATGACGGCCGGCACGCCGGCCTCCCGGAGCCTGTCCATGAGATCGGCGGACTCGGGCATCAGGGGCCTGCGGTAGGGCTGGTGGATCCAGTCCCTGGTGGCCGCCAGAAGATGCTCGGGAGCCGATGTCAGCGCCGTCACCAGCAGGGTCGAGGCCAGCACCTGATGGACGGCGTCGGCACGCGGCACATCGGCGGGCAGCACGTGACGGGCCAGCGCGGTGGGCACGTGACGGTCGGGGACGTAGGCCCTGAAGGTCACCTGGGGCAGCACGTCGAGGCGGATATGACGCACCTGGCCGTCCTCCAGCCAGGCCACCTGGGCCCCGCCCAGGATCGCCGGGGCGGCATTGTCGGGATGCCCCTCGATCCCGGTGGCCATCGCCAGCAGCAGGTCGCGGTCCGGAGGCTCGCCCGGGCGGGCGAGTCCCCAGGCCAGGAACAGTCCGGAGGCGATGGCCGCCGCCGAGGAGCCCAGCCCCCGGCTGTGCGGTATGCGATTGCGGGCGGCCAGATCCAGCCCGATGTCGGGACGGTCGTGGCCCAGATCCACCAGTCCCTGGCGCAGTGTCGTCACCACCAGGTGGGACTCGTCGTGAGGAACGGTGTCGTGACCCTCGCCGGTGACGGAGATGGTCACACCGGGAGCCTCCCGGGTGGTCACCGAGACCTCGTCCCACAGGTCCAGGGAGAGCCCCATGCAGTCGTATCCGGGGCCCAGGTTCGCCGATGTGGCGGGCACCCGGACAGTGACCGTCCTGTTACCGGCGCTCATCTCACATGCCCTCCACCCGGATGAACCGGGGATCGCCGTTGACGATCGGGGACCGGCTCAGCTCCGCCAGGCAGAGCTCGAAGTCGGACTCGCGGGTCTCGTGGACCACCATCCGCAGCGTGGCCGACCAGCCGTCCTCCTTGCCGGCGCCCTCCAGGGCGGACTGCTGGACGGTCTGGAGGGAGACGCCGTGCTGGGCGAAGACGGCGGCCACCTGCTGCAGGATGCCCGGCTCGTCGCGGACCTGGATGCTCAGCTGGAAGCGCGTGTGCACCGAGCCCATGTCGGCCACCGGAACGTCGCCGAAGATCGCCTGGGACGGCCCGGCCACCCCGCGGGCCCGGTTGCGGGCCACGGTGACCAGGTCTCCCATCACGGCGGAGGCGGTCGGAGAGCCGCCGGCGCCCGGGCCCATGAACATGAGATGGCCGGCCTCCCGGGCCTCCACGAAGATGGCGTTGTTGGCCCCTCGGATGCCGCCGAGCGGGTGGTCCTCCGGGACCAGGGCGGGATGCACCCTGGCGGAGACCCCCTCGGGCCCCATCTCGCAGATGGCCAGCAGTTTGATGACGCACCCCATGCCGCGGGCGGCCTCGATGTCCTCGGGGGTGATGCCGGTGATCCCCTCGCGGTGCACCTGGCTGCCGCGGATCCGGGTGTGGAATGCCAGCGAGGCCAGGATCGCGGCCTTGGCGGCCGCGTCATAGCCCTCGACATCGGCGGTCGGATCGGACTCGGCGTAACCCAGCCGCTGGGCCTCGGCCAGGGCCGCCTCGAAATCGACCCCCTCGGCGGTCATCTTGTCCAGGATGTAGTTCGTGGTTCCGTTGACGATCCCCATCACTCGCCGGATCTCGTCACCCACCAGGGACTCCCGCAGCGGCCGCACGATCGGAATGGCGCCGGCGACCGCCGCCTCGTAGTAGACGTCGACGCCGTGCGCATCGGCAGCGGCGTAGATCTCATGACCGTGAGCGGCCAGCAGCGCCTTGTTGGCGGTGACCACCGAGGAGCCGTGCTCGATGGCACTCATGATCAGGGGGAACGCGGGCTCGATGCCACCGATCACCTCCACCACGATGTCAACGTCGTCGCGAGCCACCAGGTCCTCGGCGTCGGAGGTGAAGAGGTCCTGTGGCAGGCGCGCCCGGGGACGGTCGGGGTGGGCCACGGCGATCCCGGCCAGCTCGACCGGTCGGCCGACCCTGGCGGCCACGTCATCGGCGCGGGCGAGGATCATCCGCGCCACCTGGGACCCGACCACTCCGCACCCCAGCAGTGCGACCCGCAGCGGGGTCGTCGTGGTACCCCGGGTCCCGGGGGTGAGCAGGGCCTGGGCCTCATCCATCGTGCGCTCCTCGCGGTCGTCCATGTCGTCGGGTCTGCTGCCGGGTTCCCTCGTCGCCGTCACGGCAGATCACCGACGACCGGCCCGAGATCCAGGGCGAGAAGATCGTCCAGGGTCTCCCGACGCAGCAGCGTGGTCCATTCTGCCCCATCCACCGCGACCACCGGTGGCCGCGGCACGTGGTTGTAGTTGCTGGCCATCGACCGGGAGTAGGCACCGGAGGCGGGGACCGCCAGCAGGTCGCCGGGGCGCACATCGGCGGGCAGGTACTCGTCGCGGACCAGGATGTCCCCGCCCTCGCAGTGCTTGCCGACCACCCGGCACAGCGCCGGCGCCTGATCCGAGACCCTGTTGGCCAGAGTCGCCGAGTACTCGGCCGCGTACAGGGCCGGCCGGATGTTGTCGCTCATGCCGCCGTCCACCGAGACGTAGACCCGCTGGGCCCCGCCGTCAAGATCGACCGGCTTGACGGTCCCGACGGTATAGACGGCCATTCCGGCGGGCCCGACGATGGCCCGGCCGGGCTCGATCGAGGTGTGCGGAACGGGCATCCGATGGGCCCGTGCCTCCGTCTCGACGATCTCTCGGAGTTCCGCGGCCAGCGCCTCGGGAGCCGAGGGCGAGTCCTGGGAGGTGTAGGCGATCCCGAATCCACCGCCCAGGTCGAGTTCGGGCAGTACCGTCCCGGTGGCCTGGCGGAACTGGCTGAGCAGCTTCATGGTGCGTCTCGCCGCCACCTCGAAGCCGCCGGTGTCGAAGATCTGGGAGCCGATGTGGGAGTGGATGCCGAGCAGGTCGATGACCGGGCTGGCATGGCAGCGCACCATGGCGACCATCGCGGCGCCGTTGGCGATCGAGAAGCCGAACTTCTGGTCCTCGTGAGCGGTGGCGATGTACTCGTGGGTATGGGCCTCCACCCCCGGGGTGACGCGCACCATCACCCTGGCCCGGGTGCCCTGCTCGCGGCACAGCTCCTCGATCCGATCGATCTCGTCGAGGGAGTCGACGATGATCCGGCCCACCCCTGCCCGCAGCGCCATCTCCAGTTCGCGCACCGACTTGTTGTTGCCGTGCATCCCGATCCTGGCCGGGTCGAACCCGCCCTCCAGGGCCGTGCGCAGCTCCCCCTCGGTGCACACGTCCAGATGGAGCCCCTCCTGATGGACCCATCCGGCCACCGTGCGGGTGATGAAGGCCTTGCCGGCGTAGTACACGTCCCAACCGGCGAAGGCGTCGCGGAAGGCGCGCGCCCGGGCCCGGAAATCGGCCTCGTCGAGGATGTAGAGCGGCGTGCCGAGCCGCCCGGCCAGATCCACCACGTCGACCCCGCCCACCTCCAGGGAACCCGTCGTCTCCCGCCGCACCGTGGAACTCCACAGCCTGCGGTCGAGTTCATTGACGTCGGTGGGAACGGCCAGCCACTGGGGGCCGGCGGAGGCGACATCGGCATGAACAGATCCCGCCACATGCATATGGGTCATGGCCCAAGCCTGCCAGACCTCGCGGGACAGGCCGCAGCTGTCCGTCTGGCGAGGCGGGACGAGCCGTTTCATGCCGGCCGGGGCCCGAATGGCAGTGCGTGGGCCGATGCGCTACAGTCAATGACTGGTTCGACCGTCGGTCGGGCCCGGCCCCCGTAGCTCAGGGGATAGAGCACCGCCCTCCGGAGGCGGGAGCGCGCGTTCGAATCGCGCCGGGGGCGCAGATTGAACGCCTTGTCAGGGCCGGTTCCAGGAGATCTGGATCCGGCCCTTCGTGATGGCCGTGGCCGTGTGCGAGGCTTGGACCATGACCGATTCAGAGGTGGTGGCGCCCGGGATCTCCGAGGAGATCGCCGCGATCCTCGCAGAGGCGGGAATCACCGAGAACAAGGGACTTGTGAAGCGGATCCTCGCGACCGGGATCGGGCTGGGCGCAGATCGCGCCAGCCGCCTCGATCTCAAGATCGCCAGCTCCGCCCTCACCGAGATGAGGGCGGCCTTCAGCCTCTTCGCCCCCTTCGCACGGACACCGAAGGTCACCATCTTCGGTTCCGCTCGCGCCCGGCCGGGCAGCGCCGCCTACGAGCAGGCCAGGAAGATCTCCGGTGCTCTGGCGGAGCGCGGCTGGATGGTCGTCACGGGAGCAGGCCCCGGCATCATGCAGGCCGCCGCCGAGGGCGCGGGCCCGGACAGCTCACTGGGAGTCTCCATCCGCCTGCCCTTCGAGGAGAAGCCGAACTCCTCCATCGAGTTGGGCCGCAATGTCGCGATGAAGTACTTCTTCACGCGAAAACTCATGCTCGTCAAGGAGTCCCACGGATTCGTCTACGTGCCGGGGGGGTTCGGGACTCTGGATGAACTCTTCGAGCTGCTGACCCTTCAGCAGACGGGCAAGTCCGAGCCGACGCCCATCGTGCTTCTGGACGAGCCCGGCGGCAGACTGTGGGAGGGGCTGCGCACCTTCGCCGACGAGCAGCTGCTGGCGGCCGGCGTGATCTCCCCCGAGGACTTCGACCGCGTACTTCTCACTGATTCGGTGAGGGTCGCTGCCGACGAGATCACCGGCTTCTGGCGGAACTACGACTCCCTGCGGTGGGTGGGAGACCGCCTGGTGCTCCGGTTGAGGGCCGAACCCACCGATGCCGAGATCGCCGACCTCGATGCCCGATTCGGTGATCTCCTGGCTTCCGGCGGGTTCCGCTCCCGCGGGCCGCTGCGTCGCGAGATCGATGACGACGACCGCCTCGATCTCCCGCGTCTCGTCTGCCGTTACGACCCGTTCCAGGTCGGCTCCCTGTACCGGCTGATCCGGGCTCTCAACGCCCTGGACAGCGCCCCGCCGGCGAGCGGTCCGCAGCAGCTGCGCCGACCCTGAGGCGGCCCGCGCGCCGGGAAGGCCGTTGCGGGCCCCCGGTATGGTTGTCACCCGTGCCAGACCCCCAGGTGATCACACCCTCCCGCCATGCCCGCGCCGACTTCCTGGCGGCCTCCGGGGTCGTCGCACTGTGGGTGATCACCCGGATGCTGATGCTGCGGATCTTCACCCTGCCCAACAGCAGGTACATCGTCGGCGACGTCAACTACTACAGGTGGTGGCTGACCTCGGCCCGGCTGCCGGTCTCCCAGATCCTCCAGGAGTACCCGGTCCCGGTGATCTGGGGCATGAAGCTGCTGGTGTGGGCCTCCGGCGGTGACGGCTCCTACTTCCTGCCGCTCTTCGCGGTGACCATGATGGCCCTGGACGCCCTCATGACCCTGGCCCTGTGGAGGGCCGGGCACCGGTTCGGAACGGTCTGGTGGATCCTCTTCGTCTTCGCCCTGGGACCCATCATGTGGTTCCGCTTCGACATGGTGCCGGCGGTCTGCATGGGGATGGCCTCGCTGTGGTACCGGCGCCACCCCGCCGCATGCGGAGCCGCGATCGCGGTCGGGGCCTCGATCAAGCTGTGGCCCGCACTGCTCATCCTCCCGATGCTCGGACAGACTCGCTCAGCGATGCGCAGGCTCATATCCTTCGTGATCACCGGCGGAACGCTGGCCCTGCTGTCGCTGGTGACCACCTCCTGGCCCCGGCTCATCTCCCCACTGACCTGGCAGTCCGACCGGGGCCTCCAGATCGAGTCGGTGCCGGCCTCGGTCCCGATGCTGCAGCGGCTGCTGGAGGGAGGCGGCGATCACCCGGTGGCGATGAGCCGGTTCAACGCCTATGAGATCAGCGGCTCCGGGGTCGGGATATGGACCGCGCTGTCGAGTCTGCTGATGGCCGTGGCCGTCGGCGTGGCCGTCATCCTGGGAGTGACCGCCTGGCAGCGCGACGGGTTGAGCCATCGCACCGCCGCGCTGGGATCCACCGTGATCGTCGGCGCCCTCATCATCGCCAACAAGACCCTCTCCCCCCAGTACTTCGTCTGGTGGGGCGCCACCATGTCGGTCCTGGTCGACGGATTCTCCGGGGAACCCGACCGGCCCGACGCCGCTCAGCTGTGGATCCGCCGGACCGGGGCGGCCGCCGCAGGGTGCCTGTTCCTCACCGGGGCCCTCACCCAGTGCGTCTATCCGCTGAGCTACGGCCACATCATCGGCACCCCTCCCCAGGGCTGGGCGGTCGGCCTGCTGATGGCCCGCAATCTGATGGCCGTCCTCACCCTCGCGGTCTCGGCGATCGCCCTGGGGCGGTCGCTGGCCGTCTCCCGCCCGGCTCCCCGGCCCGCCGTCGACACGCTTCCAGAGAAAATCGGGGACGCCGCCCGATCCCTATAGCATCATGGGCTAGGAGCGGCCCCAGTACCCCCGGGACCACGGGCAATGACGCTCGGCCGGGTCGTTCGCGCCCGGTGTGCGAGCGGATGAATGCAGATGAATACGGAAGAAGGCACAGGTGGCATCCCCCGCCGGACACAGCAGTTCCATCAACGCAGGCAGCAGCTTCGGAGCCAATGACTGGCTGATCGAGGAGATGCGGGAACGATTCGAGGCCGATCCGGGATCCGTGGACCCGGTCTGGTCCGATTTCTTCCAGACCGACCCTCAGGCCCCTGCCTCTCCCGAGGAGCCGGCCGTCGAGTCCCCCGCGGCCCCGGTGGAGCCTGCCGCATCCCCGCAGCCCGCCCCGGCCACTGCGTCGACGACACCGGAACCACGGGAGACCGCCCCGGGGCGCGCCGAGCCGTCCGGCACCGCCGAACGCCGCCAGCCGGTGGCCAATGAGGCCCCCAAGGTGGTGCTGCCGTCGGCCCCCTCGAGCGAGCCTGAGAAGGTCCGGCTGCGCGGCGCGCCGATGCGCACCGCCCGGAACATGGAGGACTCGCTGTCGATGCCGACAGCGACCTCGGTCCGCGAGATCCCCATGAAGCTGGTGATCGAGAACCGCACGATGATCAACAAGTTCCTGAGCCAGAGCAAGGGCGGCAAGGTCTCCTTCACCCACCTTCTGGGCTACGCCATGGTGCAGGCTCTCAAGGACGTCCCGGCGATGAACAACGCCTACGCCGAGATCGACGGGAAGCCCCACCTCGTCGAGAACCACTCAGTCAATCTCGGCCTGGCGATCGACGTCGTGGGCTCCGACGGCACCCGCAAGCTCGTGGTGCCGGCGATCACCTCCGCCGACACCCTCGATTTCGCAGGCTTCTGGGCCGCCTACGAGGAGATCGTGCGGAAGGGACGCACCAACTCGCTGACCGTCGAGGACTTCCGCGGGGTGACCGCGTCACTCACCAATCCGGGAGGGATCGGCACCAACCACTCGGTGCCACGCCTGATGCCCGGCCAGGGAGTCATCCTCGGCATGGGGTCGATCGACTACCCGGCCGAGTGGCAGGGCGGCAGCCCGAGCAGGCTGGCCGAGCTGGGGATCTCCAAGGTCACGACGCTGACCTCCACCTATGACCACCGGATCATCCAGGGCGCGCAGTCCGGGGAGTTCCTCCGGCGGATCCACCAGCTGCTGCTCGGCGAGGACCGCTTCTACGAGAACATCTTCGAGTCCCTGCGCATCCCCTACGCCCCCGTGCAGTGGGCCCCCGACCGGATGGCGAACCGGCCCGACCAGGTGAGCAAGCAGGTGCGGGTCATCACCCTCATCGAGGCATGGCGCAAATTCGGCCACCTCTCGGCCGACCTGGATCCCCTCGAGTACAAGCCGCGATACCACCATGACCTGATGCTCAACAGCCACGGGCTGACCCTGTGGGATCTGGACCGCCGCTACCCCGTGAACAACTTCGGCGGAATGAAGCGGGCCAGCCTCACCCTGCGCGAGATCCTCGACATTCTCCGCGACTCCTACGCCTCGACGCTGGGCATCGAATACATGCACATCACCGATCACGTGCAGCGAAGCTGGTTCCAGGAGCGCTTCGAACGCGCCCACACCTCGCTGTCTCGCGAGATGCACCTGCAGATCCTCGATCAGCTCAACGAGGCCGAGGTCTTCGAGACCTTCCTGCAGACCAAGTACGTCGGCCAGAAGAGGTTCAGTCTCGAGGGCGGCGAGTCGGCCATCGTGCTGCTGTCGGCGCTGTGCTCCCAGGCGGCGAACCAGGGTCTCGACGAGGTCTGTATCGGAATGCCCCACCGCGGCCGGCTCAACGTCCTGGCCAATATCGTCGGCAAGTCCTATGGGCAGGTCTTCCGCGAGTTCGAGGGCAATGCCGAACCGTCGAACGCCCAGGGATCCGGCGACGTCAAGTACCACCTGGGAGACGAGGGCCGCTTCACGGCCCCCTCGGGTGCCACGATCAAGGCCTCGGTCGCCGCCAACCCCAGCCATCTCGAAGCCGTCGACCCGGTGCTCGAGGGCATCTGCCGGGCGAAGCTGGACGTCCTCGGCAATCCCGACGACTACCCGGTCCTTCCCCTCCTCATGCACGGCGACGCCGCTTTCGCCGGTCAGGGGGTGGTCTTCGAGACCCTCCAGATGAGCCAGCTGGAGGGATACTCCACCGGCGGGACCATCCATGTCGTGGTCAACAACCAGATCGGTTACACCACCTCCCCCTCCGACGGGCGCACCTCCCAGTACTCCACCGGCGTCGCCAAATCCATCGCGGCCCCGGTGATCCATGTCAACGGCGATGAGCCGAGCTCGGTGGTGAGGGCCGCCCAGATCGCCTTCGAGTACCGCCAGACCTTCCATCGCGACGTCGTCATCGATCTGGTCTGCTACCGACGCAGAGGCCACAACGAGGGCGACGATCCCAGCTTCACCCAGCCCCACATGTACGATCTCATCGCCCAGAAGAGATCGACCCGCACCATCTACACCGAGAACCTCATCGGCCGTGGCGACATTACCGTCGAGGACGCCGAGGCGGTGATGTCGAGATTCCGGGACCGCCTGGAGAACGTCTTCAAGGAGGTCCGCAAGGCCACCTCGGCACCGACCCCCTACGATTCGGTGCCGGACTACCCCTCGAAGCGCACCCATCACCGTCCCACCGCGGTCAGTGCCGATCTGATGGATCAGGTCGCCAGGGCCCAGGAACAGCTGCCGGCCTCCTTCGCGCCGCATCCGAAGGTGGCTCCTCAGCTGGCCCGCCGCGCAAGGGCGCTGCGCGAGGGAGGGGTCGACTGGGCCTCGGCCGAGATGCTCGCCCTGGGAGCGCTGCTCACCGAGGGCCTGCACGTCCGGCTGGCGGGTCAGGACACCCGCCGCGGCACCTTCTCGCAGCGCTTCGGCGCCGTCGTCGACCGGGTCACCAGCGAGAAGTACGTCCCGGTCAACCACATCATCGACGAGCAGGGGCGCCTCGACATCTACGACTCTCCGCTCAACGAGTTCGCCTCGCTCGGCTTCGAGTACGGCTACTCGGTGGCCCGGCCGGACTCCCTCGTCCTGTGGGAGGCCCAGTTCGGGGACTTCGCCAACGGCGCCCAGACGATCATCGACGAGTTCATCGCCTCCGCCGGCGCCAAGTGGGGCCAGAAGTCCGGTGTCGTACTGCTCCTCCCCCACGGCTACGAGGGCCAGGGCCCCGACCACTCCTCAGCCCGCATCGAACGCTTCCTGTCGCTGTGCAGCGAGGAGGCGATGTCGGTCTGTCAGCCCTCCAGTCCGTCCAGCTATTTCCACCTGCTCCGCTACCACGCCTATGTGAACCTGCACCGCCCTGTGGTGATCGCCACCCCCAAGTCGATGCTGCGGAACAAGATCGCGGTCTCCGCGGTCGAGGAGTTCACCGAGGGCCACTGGGAGCAGGTGCTGGCGGACCGGTCGATCACCGACCCCTCCCGGGTGCGCGAGGTGATCCTGTGCTCCGGCAAGGTGAAGTGGGAGCTCATCAGGAGGCGCGCCCAGCAGGGCCTGGACGGCGAGGTGGCCATCGTCAGCATGGAGCGCCTCTATCCGATGCCGGTGAAGTCCCTGACCCGTGCACTGAGCCCCTACGCCCATGTCACCGATATCCGGTGGGTGCAGGAGGAGCCGATGAACCAGGGACCCTGGCCCTACATCCAGGCCAGCCTGGGCCCGGAGACCGCCGACCCGCTGCCGTGGCTGGGGGCCGGCCTGAGCGTGGTGTCCAGGCCCGCCCTGGCCGCCTCCTCGGTGGGCCAGCACAGCGCCCACATGGCTGAGCAGGAGGCTCTGCTCACCGCCGCCTTCGCCGCACGATGAGATGGGGAAGTCCGAGCCGGGAAGGGACTGAGCCGCGTGTACTTCACTGATCGTGGCATCGAGGAGTTGGAGCGCCGCCGCGGGGACGAGGAGGTGACGCTGACCTGGGTGGCCGATGAGATGCGTCACTTCGTGGATCTCAACCCGGAGTTCGAGGTAGCGGTGGAGCGGCTGGCCACCTTCCTGGCGCGGCTGGACGACGAGGAGGAATGATCCTGCGACCCTGCTAGCCAGTCACCGACTCTCCCGCCAGCCAGCGTCTGCTGACCGGCAGCAGGGCGGTGACGACCGCCACCCCGGCCAGGACCGCCAGCACCAGGACCCACCGCGGCGCTCCGGAGGCCATCAGCGAGATGACGACGACCAGGTGCAGGGTCCCGCTGGCGACCAGCGGCCCGTCGGCCCAGGCGACCCGTCTCACGACCCACCAGGCGATGAGGGCGACGATCATCGCATAGCCGATCAGCATGGCACCGACACCGATGGAGAACCGGCCGTGACCGGCCACGACACTGCCCACCCCGACCCCGGCCAGGGCCAAGGCCGACAGCCACGTCGACCATGCCGCGAGAAGCACCGGCAGTGGTGACCGGGGGAAGCTGCGTCGAGTCACTCGAATACCCTTTCCGAACGGCGTCGCCGTGCATATCATAGGTGAGGCGTTCCGCCCCGGGCGGTCCTCGTCGCGGTGGTCGACGACGCGGGAACCGCAGCCAGATTGTCCGCAATCAGAGGAAGGGTCTTTACAAAGGCCGTCCCGATTGGCACACTTCTCTGGTCCGACCAAATGTTGGTCGGGGTTCCACGCTGTCAACCGCAGCTCCGAGCCCGGCCCGTGGATGCGGACCCCAGTCATGATTTGGTGGCCCCGTCACGGGGTCTGAAGGAGTGAATTGCGCATGGATTGGCGCCACAAGGCCGCCTGCCTCGACGAGGACCCGGAACTGTTCTTCCCCATCGGGAACACCGGGCCCGCCCTGGCACAGATCGCGGAGGCCAAGAAGGTCTGCGCACGCTGCGATGTCCGTGCCGAGTGCCTGGCGTGGGCCCTGGAGGCCGGCCAGGACCACGGCGTGTGGGGCGGCATGAGCGAGGACGAGCGCCGTGCCATCAAGCGGCGTCAGTCGCGCTCCAGGGTCCGCAAGTCCTGAGAAGGCGGGGACTGCACATTCCCAGCCGGGGATCCACCGTGGGCCTCAGTCCTGCCTCGCGACCGAGATCCGGGCACAGGTCCCCCTGTTGTCCGGATTGTTCTCCAGGGTGAAGGTGCCGCCGAGATCCTCGACCAGGGTTGTCACGATGGACAGGCCCAGGGACGTGCGGTGATCCGACAGGGAGAATCCCTCGGGCAACGGCTTCCCGTTGTTGACGATGTCGACGACGAGGAAGCCGTTCTCCTTGTGCGGACGCACCACGACCTCGCCGGAGGAGGACCCCAGGCTGTGCTCGATGGCGTTCTGGCACAGCTCGGTGGTGGCCAGGGACAGAGCCGTGGCGGCATCGGCGTGGACCTTCCCGAAGCTGCCCTCCCGTCTGGCGATCACCCGGCCCGAGGAGGCCGCGACGTCGCCGACCATCTTGAGGATCCGGTCGGCGACCTCGTCGAAATCGACCTCCTCCTCGAAGTTCTGGGACAGGATCTCATGCACCACGGCGATGGCCGAGACCCTGCCCATGGCCTGCTTGAGGGCCAACCTGGCATCCTCGCTCGTCATCCGCCTCGACTGGAGTCGCAGCAGTGCGGCCACCGTCTGCAGGTTGTTCTTCACCCGGTGATGGATCTCCCTGATGGTGGCGTCCTTGGTCACCAGCTGCCGATCCCGGCTGCGCAGCTCGGTGAGATCGCGCACCAGAATGAGCGTGCCGGCCGGCACCTCGAAGTCATCGAGCCAGGTGCGCAGCGGGATGACCCTGGCCCGCAGAGTGGCCTCGGCGTTCTCGATGTCGGTCTCCCGCAGCGATTTGCCGTCCAGGTCCATGCCGACGGTCTGGCCGACGTCACGCAGATTGGGACACAGCTCCCGCACCACCGGGATGAGGTACTCCCCGTCCAGGTCGCCGGACAGGCCGAGCTTCCGGAAGGCCGACAGGCCGTTGGGGCTGGCGTACGTCACCATGCCCGTGGTGGCCACCCTGATCACCCCGTCGGTCACCCGGGGGGCCAGCGCCCGGTCATGGTTGGGGAAGATCGGGAAGGAGCCGTGGTGCAGCATCTCCGAGATGATGCCCGCGATCTCCAGATAGTTGTCCTCGGTCGATCCCGGGGCCCGGACCCCCATCTGATTCGTGTGCCTCTCCACCACCGCGATGACCTCGTCATGGCGGATCACCGGGATGGCCCACACGTCGACGGGAATTCCCGCCGACAGCTTGTTGTTGCTGGTCTCGCACATCTCGGCGCTCATGAAGGCCTCGGTCACGAGGTTCTCGTCGTCGTAGCTCACCGACTCGCCGACGACGTCCTCCTCCAGCGCCGTCGGCCCGGTGTCGGGACGGATCTGCGCGGCCGCCCAGAAGATATTGGGATCCTCGTCGGGGATCCACAGGATGAGGTCCGAGAAGGACATGTCGGCCAGGATCTGCCAGTCCTCGACGAGCTGACCGAGCCAGCCGACATCGTTCTTGCTGAGTCGGCTTCGAGACACCATGAACCTGTCGAGAGCGGGCATGACCACACTCTATGGCCTGCGCGGTGAACCGCTGAACCTCCGCACCCGCCGTTCCGCCGACCACCGGGGCGAAGGGCCCCATTTGGATGTCAGGACCAGTTGCGGCAAAATGTATGGTCGTTGCCGTGCTCCGCGCGGCCCCTCCCATGCCGGAGGGTTGTATCACACCTGAGGAGGCCCTCCAATGGGAAAGACCGGCCGTAAGCGTCGCGCACGTCGTAAGAAGAACGCCAATCACGGCAAGCGTCCCAATGCCTGAGTGATCGCGCATCCGAGAGTCCCCGGAGTACGCTCCGGGACGCGAGAAGGGCTCCTCCCGATCGGGAGGAGCCCTTCTTCGTGCTCCGTGTCCGGCTCAGCCGTCGAGGTGCAGGCCCACGATCCTCATCCGCAGCTCGACCGAGGCGTGCACCGGCTGCTGACAGCGCTTCAGGGCGCGACTCACGGCGGCCTCCATGTCGGCCTCGTCCATGCATGACTCGCAGGCGGTCAGGTGATGGCGGAAGGCGTCTGCGGCCTCCTCCGAGAGCTCGCCGTGCAGGAACTCCTGCAGATGGTCCAGAGCCCATCCGCACGCCTGCTCCGCGCATCCGGGTCTCTCGTCGCCGATCATGAGTGCACCTCCTGGCCGAGGGTCTCCTCATCGACCTCTCCCGCCTTGGGCCCGATGCCCCTGGCCCCGGCGACATCGACCAGCTGACCGCGCAACTGCTTGCGCGCGCGATTGAGCCGTGACATCACGGTGCCGATCGGGGTACCCATGATCTGAGCGATCTCCTTGTACGAGAAACCCTCGACGTCGGCAAGCGTCACGACCTCGCGGAAGTCATCGGACAGGCTGTCCAGCGCCCGGAGCACCTGGGTGTCCGGCATCGTGTCAAGGGCCTCGACCTCGGCCGACCGCAGCCCGGTGGCCTGATGTGACGCCGCCCGGGCGATCTGCCAGTCCTCGACGTTCTCGTCATCGGAGGTCTGCGGGCGCCGCTGGGCCTTCCGATAGGTGTTGATATAGGTGTTCGTGAGGATCCGGAACAACCACGCCTTGAGGTTGGTGCCGGGCTTGAACTGCTTGAACGAGGCGAACGCCTTGGCGTAGGTCTCCTGGACGACGTCCTCCGCATCCGCGGCGTTGCGGGTCATGCGCAGGGCCGACCCGTAGAGCTGGTCCAAGAACTCCATGGCGTCGCGTTCGAAGCGCTCGGCGCGCTGCTGGTCGGTCTCCTCGACCTCGTCGCGCCCCCGCGCCTCGCCGGACCCGGTGGAAGGAATAGTCATCGGGTACAAGGGTAGCCCACACTTCTGCGCACAAGCAGCCGCGCCCCTGGCCCGCATCCTGGTGAGTGTTCCCGTCGCCATAATTGCCTCAACGTCCACCGGGCGCAGATATTCCCGGCCGGCGGCCGTAGGGACCCGACTGCGCCGCGAATCCGCGAATCGGCTTCCCCGCCGGGGTTCCAGACGGTAGGAATGGGGCATGAGCATCATTCGTGGTCTGGGTCGTACCCTGTTCGCCAGCTACTTCGTCGTCAAGGGGACCAATTCGGCGCTCAAGCCCGACGCCTTCGTGGAGGACGCCGAGCCTGTCGCCGACAAGCTGCTCCCCCTGGTCAGGCGATCCCTTCCGGCCTCCGTCGGATCCCACATCCCCGAGGACACCCGCTCCCTGGTCCGCCTCGCCGGCGCCGTCCAGGCTGTCGGCGGACTGGCGATGGGCACCGGCCTGGGCCGGCGCCCGGGCGCCGCTCTGGTGGCGGCCAGCATGGTTCCTCATGTCATCGCGTCGATTCCCGAGAAGACCCTGCCCAAGGAGGACCGCGTCGCCGCGCGCTCCGTGCTGCTGCGCAACGTCGCACTTCTCGGAGGCGCCCTGATGGCCTCCCGCGACACCGCCGGGCGGCCCGGTCTCGGCTGGCGCCTGGCGCAGCGCCGCAAGGCTCTGGGCGAGTCCGCGGAGGAGGCCGGGAACCAGATCCGTCGCAAGGCCGGGAAGGGCCGCCGCAGCGTCGCCAAGGCGCAGAAGAAGGTCGAGAAGAAGGTGCGGGACCAGATCGGTGACTGATCCTCGCCACACCTCCTCCCCGGTCCCCTGGCCCGCACCGGAGGCCACCGCCGGCATCGGCGGCCGAACCGTCGTGCCCGGCTCCAAGTCCCAGACCAACCGGGCCCTGCTGCTGGCCGGACTGTCCGACCGGCCCAGCGTCCTGGACGGAGTGCTCGCGAGCCGTGACACCATGCTCATGAGGGACGGTCTGGCCGCGCTGGGGGTCGGGCTGCAGGAACTGGCCCCGGGGCGGGTGAGGATCGATCCACCGTCGGCACTGCACGCCGCACATGACCCGATCGACTGCGGTCTGGCCGGCACCGTGATGAGATTCCTCCCGGCGGCCGCCGCGCTCGCCGCGGGCCGCACCCGGTTCATCGGCGACCCCGCCGCAACGGTGCGCCCGGTCGCCCCGGTGCTCGACGGGCTGCGACAGCTGGGGGTTGTGGTCGACGATCGGCGGCTTCCGTTCACCCTTGATGTCCCCGCGCGGCTGGCCGGACGCGAGGTGACCATCGATTCGTCGGGCTCCAGCCAGTTCATCTCGGCCCTGCTGCTGTCGGCCGCCCACTACCCCCGCGGCATCGACCTGCGTCACCGCGGCGGATCGGTGCCCTCGGCCCCCCACATCGCGATGACCGTCGGGATGCTGGTCGAGCGCGGCGTCGTCGTCGAACAGCCCGGAGAGGACCGCTGGATCGTCGGGCCCGGCCCGATCCGTGGGATGGATGTCGTGGTGGAACCCGATCTCACCAATGCCGCCGTCTTCCTGGCAGCGGCGATGGCGGCCGGAGGCACGGTGCGGGTCCCGGGCTGGCCGTCGGACACCACCCAGCCGGGCCGCCTCTTCCTCGACGTGGCACAGATGATGGGAGCCGAGGCCTCGGTCCAGGACGGTACGGCCACCGTCACCGGCACCGGCGCCCTGCACGGAGCCGGGATCGATCTGCACGCCGCCTCCGAGCTCACCCCGGTCGTCGCCGCCCTGGCCGCTCTGGCCGAGGGGCGCACGGTCATCACAGGCGTCGCCCATATCCGCGGTCACGAGACCGACCGGCTGGCGGCCCTGGAGACCGAGCTGTCGCGGGTCGGCGCGAAGGTCCGGCAGACCGCCGACGGGCTGGAGATCCTCGGTCGCGGGCCCGCGGCACTGCATCCCGCCCGGATGCGCACCTATGCCGACCACCGGATGGCCCACGCCGCCGCCCTCGTCGGCCTGGAGGTGCCCGGGGTGACCCTCGACGACGTCACCTGCACCTCCAAGACGATGCCGGACTTCCCCGCCATGTGGGCCGATCTGGTGAACCACCGGTGAGCCCCCGCAGGCTGGCCTCCTCCGGTGTCGACACCTTCGACGAGGACGGCTACGAGAGGCCCCGGCGCCGCACCCGCCCCCGAACCAAGAACCGGCCGGACTACTCGCAGCTGCCGGAGGGCACGGTGCTGTCCATCGACCGGGGACGGTACCGCTGCCGGGTCGAGGGCCAGGACGTCACCGCCACGAAGGCCCGCGGCCTGGGTCGCAAGGGTGTCATCGTCGGCGACCGGGTCCGCCTCGACGGGGACATCTCCGGAGAGGAGGGCACCCTCGCCCGGATCGCCGAGACACTGCGACGCCGGACCGTACTGCGTCGCACCGCCGACGACACCGATCCCTTCGAGCGCCCCGTCGTCGCCAACGCCGATCAGATCCTCATCGTCACCGCCCTGGCCGACCCACCGCCGAGGATCGGCATGATCGACCGGATCCTGGTGGCCTCCTACGAGGCGGGAACCGAACCGGTCCTGTGTCTCACCAAGGCCGACCTGGCCTCGCCACGGGACCTCTCCGAGCTCTACTCGCCGCTCGGGGTTCCGGTGGTCACCAGCAGCCCCGAGGCCGACCTCGGGCCGATCCGCGACCGCCTGGCGGACCGCACGACCGTCCTGGTCGGGCACTCGGGGGTCGGCAAGTCGACCCTCATCAACGCCCTGGTCCCCGGCGTCGACCGGCGCATCGGGGAGGTGAATGAGGTGACGGGACGCGGCCGGCACACCTCCACCTCGGCGCAGGCCCTGGAGCTGCCCGGCGGCGGCTGGGTGATCGACACACCCGGGGTGCGTTCCTTCGGACTGTCCCATGTCAGCTCCGAGCAGGTGCTTGCGGCCTTCCCCGATCTGGAGCCGTTCACCGCCGGCTGCCCGCGTGGCTGCCGGCACACCGCCGCGGATCCGCAGTGCGGCCTCGACGCGGCTCTGAGGGCCGGCCGGATTCCTGCGCTGCGACTGAACTCCTTCCGTCGGCTCGACGCCGCGCGGACCCGTTGAGCGGCGCGGGTCACCCCCTGCGCAGGAAGGCCACGATCTCACGGGAAGTGGATGCACGCCTCGTCCCGGCGCAGGTTGTCGGAATCCTGGGAGCCGAGGTCCAGGACGCTGGAGACCAGGATGATGCCGGACAGGTAGATATCTGTAGGCGCTCGGCGGCGGTCGGTGTCGGGGGGCGGGCATCGTCGGACTGATCGGGCATGTCCCCACACTATTCACTACGGTTGGGGGCATGACCGACTTCACCGATGATCTGCGCCTGGCTCATGTGATGGCCGACGACGCCGACTCCATCACCATGGCCCGATTCCAGGCCGGCGACCTGAAGGTGTCCGCCAAGCCGGACCACACCGAGGTCACCGACGCCGACCTGGCTGTGGAGGATTCGGTGCGCCGCACCCTGAGCCACAGCCGTTCCCGCGACGCGGTGCACGGCGAGGAGCGGGCCGACACCGGCCAGGGCCCCCGGAGGTGGATCATCGACCCGATCGACGGGACCGCGAACTATTTGCGCGGGGCGCCGGTGTGGGCCACTCTCATCGCTCTGAGCATCGAGGACCGGGTGGTGGCCTCGGTGGTCTCGGCACCGGCCCTGCAGCGGCGCTGGTGGGCCGCCGAGGGAATCGGCGCCTGGACCGGGAAGTCCCTGGTCAAGGCCAGGCCGATCCACGTCTCGGCGGTCGGCGATCTGGGGGATGCCTTCATGTCCTACTCCTCCCTGCACGGTTGGGTGGAGAAGGGCCGGGGACGGGGCTTCGGCGAGCTGATGCGCAGTGTGTGGCGCACCCGGGCGTTCGGGGACTTCTGGTCCTACATGATGGTCGCCGAGGGGACGGTCGACCTGGCCTGCGAGCCCGAGCTCAGCCTGCACGACATGGCGGCCCTGGACGTCATCGTCCGGGAGGCCGGCGGCAGGTTCAGCTCGCTGGACGGCGCGGACGGCCCCTGGGGTCCCGATGCGATGGCCAGCAACGGGCTGCTCCACGAGGAGTCCCTGGAGATGCTGGCCGAGGACTGATCCCGGCCAGCACGGGGTGTGGCTCTGACGGCTGGGGCTCAGAGCACCCGTGCGCGGATGGTGGCGTCCAGGTCCGCGACCTCTGCGAGCAGTCCGCGATCGGTCTCGGCGATGTCGAGTACGGCGTAGCCGAGATCGTCACGGGTGGCCAGAGCCTGATAGGTGACGTTGCCGCCGTAGTCGGCGATGAGCCTGTTGAGAGTGGCCATCACGCCGGGCACGTTGTGGTGCAGGTGGCCGATCCGGGTGCCACGTGTGGTGGCCGGAGCGATATCGGGCAGGTTCACGCTCATACTGGTCGAGGCGTTCTCGGCGTAGTCGATGAGCTTGTTGGCCACGTACCGCCCGATGTCGACCTGCGCCTCCTGGGTGGATCCGCCCACATGGGGGGTGAGCACCACATTGTCGAGCTGGGTGAGCGGGGAGATGAAGGGCTCGTCCCCGGATTTCGGCTCGGTGGGGAAGACGTCGACCGCCGCCCCTGCGATATGGCCGGTGCGCAGGTTCTCGGCCAGGGCGTCGACGTCGACCACTCCGCCCCGGGAGAGGTTGAGGAAGAGGGTGCGCGGACGCATCGTCTCGAACTCGGCCGCTCCGATGATCCCGCGGTTCTCCGGGCGTCCGTCGACGTGGATGCTGACGGTCTCGACAGTCTGCAGCAGCTCCTCGAGACTGTCGCACTTGCGGGCATTGCCCAGCGGCAGCTTGTCGGCGACGTCGTAGAACCAGACCCTCATCCCCATCGCCTCCGCCAGCACCGAGAGCTGTGAGCCGATGTTGCCGTAGCCGACGATGCCGAGCTTGCGGCCGCGGATCTCGTGGGATCCGGACGCGCTCTTGCGCCACACCCCGTGGTGCATCTGGGTGTTGCGGTCCCCGAGCCGACGTGCCAGCGCGATGATCTCCGCGAGGACCAGCTCGACCACCGACCTGGTGTTGGAGTAGGGGGCGTTGAAGGCTGCGACGCCGGCCTCCGACAGGGAGCCCAGATCGAGTTGGTTCGTGCCGATGCAGAAGGCCCCCACCGCGGTGAGGGTGTCCCCACGAGCCTCCACCACGCGCCGGGTGACGTTGGTGCGCGAGCGCACCCCCAGCAGGTCGACCCCGTCGAGCGCCTCGATCAGCTCATCCTCGCCCAAGGCCTTGCTCAGCCTCTCCACCTGGTAGCCCTCGGATCGCAGGGTCCGAACGGCTTCGTCGTGAATATTCTCGAGCAGGAGTGCCTTCATGAGGCCCCAGTCTAGGGAGGAGACGGGCGTCGTCTCACACGCTGGGAACGGGCCTGTGACGTGCTTGAATGCCCCTCGGGGTGCGGGGACGCAGGGGGGTCGCCCCCCCGCCTTTCAGATACGGTTCAGACCTTGATCCTGGGTATCGCCGCGAGCAGGTCGCGGGTGACGGCGTGCTGCGGCTCCGCGTAGACGTCCGCCAGGTGGCCGGACTCGACGATCCGGCCGTCCTTCATCACCGCCACCTCGTCGCACAGGTGGCGCACCACGGCCAGATCGTGGGAGACGAAGACCATGGTGAGACCGCGGGCGTTCACCAGTTCCAGAAGCAGATTGAGGATCTGGGCGCGCACCGACACGTCCAGGGCGGAGACCGGCTCGTCGGCCAGCAGCACCGCCGGGCGGGTGACCAGGGCGCGGGCGATGGCGATGCGTTGGCGCTGCCCACCGGAGAACTCGTGGGGGAACCGGTTCGCCGCCTCGGGATCCAGCCCGACCTCGGTCATCACCCTGGCCAGCTGGGCAGCCGCGTCCTGGCGGCTCCGGTCCCGGCGCAGCAGCGGCGATCGCAGCGGCTCGGCGATGGTCCGTCCCACATTCATTCTCGGATCGAGGGAGGATCGCGGGTCCTGGAGCACCAGGGCGACATTGGCGCGCAGCTCGGCCAGCTCGCGGGGGCGTCGCCGGACGATCGAGGATCCGCGGAACAGCACATCCCCGGTGTCGGGCCGGTGCAGCCCGGCGAGCACCCTCAGCAGGGTCGACTTCCCGGATCCGGACTCCCCCACGAGCCCGAGCCTGGTTCCCGGCCGCACCTCGAGAGAGACGTCATCGAGGGCCTGGACGCCGCCGCGCCGGTCGCCCAGATGCAGGCTGACCGACTCGGTCCGCAGCTCCGCCGGCCGGGCGTCCGCACGGATGCGTTCGGGTGCGTTCATGCGTCCTCCAGCTCGATCATCCGCCCCGGCTCCACCAGATCGAGCCGTGCGGCACTGAGCAGCCGCCGGGTGTAGGGGTGCCGGGGGGCGCGCAGCACCTCGGCGGTGGCGCCCCTCTCGACCAGCTCGCCGTGGCGCATCACCATGATCCGGTCGCACACCTGGGAGACGACCCCCAGGTCGTGGGAGATGAACAGGCAGGCCGCGCCCACGGCGTCGAGCACCTCGTCGAGGGTGGCCAGCACCCTGGCCTGGACGGTCACGTCCAGTGCGGTGGTGGGCTCGTCGCAGATGAGCAGATCCGGATTGTTCACCAGGGCCATCGCCATCAGGGCGCGCTGACGCTGACCGCCCGACAGCTGGTGCGGGTAGGAGTCGGCGACGCGGCGGGGTTCGGGCAGTCCCACCTGGCCGAGCATCTCGAGGACGGCGTGACGGGCGGAGGCCGCCGAGGAGTCGTGCAGGCGCAGGGACTCTGCGACCTGCCGGCCGACCTTCATGGTGGGGTCCAGGGCCGTCATGGGTTCCTGGAAGACCATTCCGATCTGGGCCCCGCGCAGCCTCGACATCTCCTTGTCGGAGAGGCCCAGCAGATCCTGGCCGCGCCAGGCGACCGAACCCGACACGTGGGCGTTGTCGGGAAGCAGCCCCATCACCGCCAGCGCGGTGACGGACTTGCCGGACCCCGATTCGCCGATCAGTCCGAGGCGCTCCCCCGGTCCGACGCCGAAGCTGATGGAGTCGACGGCCACCCGGCGTCGCCGTCCGAAGTCGACCCGAAGACCGTCGACCTGAAGCAGTTCCTCACTCATCGCAGCTCCCGCAGTCGGGGGTCCAGGAAATCGCGCAGACCGTCGCCCAGCAGGGTGAAGCCCATCACGGCCGCGGCGATCGCCAGCCCGGGCCACAGGGTCTGGGCCGGGCTGTTGAACAGGTAGGTCTGCGCATCGCGAAGCATCCTGCCCCAGGTGGGCACGGTCGCCGGGGTGGCCAGGCCGAGGTAGCTCAGCGCGGCCTCGGCCAGGATCGCCATCCCGTAGGCCACTGACGCCTGCACACCGATGAGAGGGGCGATGTTGGGCAGCACGTGGGTCCGGGCGATGGCCGGCCAGCCGATCCCCGATGACCGTGCGGCCAGCACGTAGTCCTGGCTGAGCACCTGCCAGCTGGCGGTCCGGGTGATGCGTGCGAAGACCGGGACGGTGGAGATGCCGATGGCGATCATCCCGGTGACCGTCGAGCCTCCGACCGCGGCCGCCAGGATGATGGCCAGCAGCAGGGCGGGGAAGGCGTAGAGCAGGTCGGAGGCCCGGGCGCCGATCCGCGACCAGGGACGCCGCAGCATCGCCGAGGCCATCCCCCACGGCACGCCGATGCCGGCCGCGATGACCACCGAGACGATCCCCACCAGCAGACAGGTCCGGGCACCGACCAGCAACCGGGAGGCGATGTCGGAGCCGAATCCGTCGGTGCCCAGCAGGTGCCTGACCGAGGGCCCCTGGAGGCGCTCCGCGGGCACGACCAGGTTCGGATCGTAGGGGGTCCACAGCAGGGACACCAGCGCGGCGAGGACGATGAGGCCCACCAGGGTGCTTCCGATGACCAGGCCGGCACGTCTCATCACTGCTCCTCCTGCACGTCCGCGGTGACTCTCAGGCGGGGGTCGATGAGCACCACCAGCAGATCGACCAGGAAGGTGATCAGCAGCACCATGGCGACCAGCACCATCACCACGTCGGCCACCACGACCAGATCGCGCATCGAGACCGCGTCCAGCAGGTAGGAACCGAGCCCGGGGATGACGAAGACCTGTTCGATGACGATGGCGCCGACCAGCAGTGTCGAGAGCTGCAGCCCCAGGACGGTGACCAGGCTGATCGAGGCATTGCGGAGGCCGTGGCGCAGCAGCGCCGGCCACAGCCTCCAGCCGACCGCCCGGGCGGTGCGCAGATGGTCGTCGGCGAGCACGTCGATGAAGGCACTGCGGACGTAGCGCGCCAGGACGGCGGCCTGGACCAGGGCCAGGGCGCAGACCGGAAGGACGATGTGCCGCAGCCAGTCCGGAGGGGACTGGGTCAACGGCACGTAGGATCCGGCCGGCAGCCAGCCCAGGGTGACCGAGAAGACCAGGATCAGCAGGATCCCGGCCAGGAAGGCGGGCAGGCTCATGAGGATCTGGGAGGCCGCCGAGACGGCGAACCCGCGGGCACGACGCCGGTGCACGGCGGCGTAGATGCCGGCCGGCAGGCAGGCCAGCACCGCCAGCGCCATGGCCAGCCCGACGAGCCATCCGGTGACCGCCAGCCTGGAGGCGATCTCAGGGGCGATCGGCTCCCCGCTGACCACCGAGGAGCCCAGATTCCCGGTGAGCAGGCCGCCCATCCAGTCGGCGTAGCGCACCGGGAAGGGCCGGTTCAGGCCGAGCTCGGCCCGCAGTTTCGCGGCGGCGGTCGGGTCGGCGTTGGTGCCCAGCATCACCTGGGCGACGTCTCCGGGCAGCAGGTTGAGCAGCCCGTAGACGATGAGCGAGGCCACCAGCAGGCTGAGGATCAGCTCGGCCAGGGAGCGGGCCAGACGCCGCAGCGGTGTCATCTGGAGCTCCTCCGCAGTGACGTGAGGTCGAAGCTCAACGAGGCCGCGTTGCGCTGGAGTCCGGTGATCCCGGCCTTCGCGACAGTGATCTTCGGCATCAGGTAGAGGAAGTCCCCGGCGGCGTCATCGGACAGGATGGTGGCCGCCTGACGCATCTTCGCGGTGGACTGGCCGGCCGGCCCGGAGGCGGCCTCGGCGATGAGCCTGGTGAAGGTGGGGTTGCGATATCGCCAGTAGTAGTCGGGGTTGGCCCAGTTGACGATGTCGTGCGGCTCCACATGGGCGATGACGGTCATGTCGTAGTCGGCACGGGTGTACACGACGTCGAGCCAGCGGGCGGGGAACTCCAGCTCGTCGGTGACCACCGTGATGCCGACGCGCCCGAGCATGTCGGTGATGACGCGGGTGGATGCGGTCGCGTACGGCAGCGTGGGGACCCGGAGCCGCAGCGTCAGCCCGTGCGCGTGTCCCGCCTGCGCCAGCAGGCTGCGGGCCCGCGCCGGGTCATAGGGCCAGCGCTTCGACAGGTCGGTGTACCAGGGGTCGGTGGGTGGCACCATCGATCCGATGAGGGTGCCCTGCCCGTTCCACACGACGTCCAGGAGGCCCTTCCGGTCGATGGCCATGTTGATCGCCTCCCGGACCCGTCGGTCCGACAGCGCCTTCGTGAAGTTGTTGAGGCCGAGCACGACCTCGCCGTTGGTGGTGCCCCGGGTGACGGTGAACCGCTTCGGGTCGGAGAATCGGGAGACGGCCTGCGGCGTGGTGAGGTCGGTGATGACGTCGAGGTCCCCCGACAGCAGTGCGGCGGTCTGGGAGGTGGCATCGGCGTAGTAGCTGAACCTCACCCTGGGCACCTGCGGGCGCTCATGCCAGGCGGTGGCCGAGGCCTCCAGATCGACCGACTCACCGGGCGAGAAGCCGGTCACCCGGTACGGCCCGGAGCCGGCGGGGTGACGGGCCAGGTCGCTGCGACGGGCCGGGTCGATGATGATGCCTGCGACTCCGGAGAGGTTGTAGAGCAGAAAGTTGTCGCGCTGCTTGAGAGTGATCACGACCGTGTCCTCGCCCTGGGCGCTGACCGCCGCCACGGCTGCCAGCTGGGTGCGGACCACCTCGATCGTCGGTCGGGAGCGCATCCGGTTCAACGAGTCGGCCACCGCGGCGGCGTCGACCCGGGCGCCGGACGCGAACCGGGCACGGTCGTCGAGGCGGAAGGCGTAGCGCAGGCCGTCGGCCGACTGAGACCACGATCTGGCCAGCAGAGGCCTCAGCTCGCCGCCGTCGTCGACCCGCAGCAGGGTCTCGTAGACGTTGTAGAGCAGCGTCTGGGGGATCGCGGCAGCGTTGTTGGTGGTGAGGTCGAGGGTCGGTGGGGCGGCTGTGGCGCCGAGGACCACGGTGTCCGAGGCCCCCTCCTGGGAGCATCCCGCCAGCCCGCTCAGCGCCAGCACCAGGGCGCAGGCGGCAGCCGCCGCCCGCAGGCCTGCTCTCATGGCGATCTCCTCCCCGTTCCGGGGCACTGTGCCCTGATCACGGCCGAACTGCGACCGAGTCTAGTGATCGCCCGTCACAGCTCCGCATTCTCAGGTTCCGGAGAAATCGGCATCATTCTGGCGCATTCCCACAAGGGTGCCTCACGCCCGGCCCAGCACGGCGTCGACGGCCAGGCTCACCGGGACCTCCAGGATCCGCCAGGCCCACCAGGAGCAGGCCACCAGGACCGTGGCGAAAGCGAGATTCCAGACCGCGGCAGGCACCCTCGTCGCGGCTGCCAGGAGGCCGGGGTCCTGGCTGCGGTCGCCGTGCAGGGCGACCGCTGCCAGGTGTCGCCAGCCGCCCAGCAGCAGGACGGCGCCGAGCCACACCACCGCCGCGGCGGCCCAGGGCCTGTCGCCGGCCCACCACAGGTACCCGTCGATCAGGATGAGCAGTACCAGGGATCCGACGGTGAACAGCGACCGGGCGTGGAAAAGGGCCACCAGCAGGGCGATGAGGACCAGCAGGAGAACCACCCCGGCCCGCCCGGCCAGGGCGGATCCGATGGCGGCCGCCCCGATGAGGGCCGGCATCGGATAACCGGCGGCCGCCGTGAGCACCATGCCCGGCCCGGAGGGCCGGCCGACGGTGGTGGTGTGGCCCGACATGTCGGCGCTGATGACGAATCCGGTGAATCGCCGTCCGCTCAGCACCCCCACCACGGCATGACCCAGTTCGTGGACCAGGGTGACGGCGGGTCGGACCAGGCGCCACAGCGGGCCGACGAGGATGCAGGCCAGGGCGACCGCGATCCCCGCCAGCAGCCAGCGTCCGGCCACCGGGTCTCCGACCGCGAAGTTGGCATTGAGGCGGGACGCGACGGCGTCGAGTATCTGAGACCACTGCACCCGCCCATCATGACTCGCCCGCCTCTCCACGACCTTTGCCCCGGGCCCGGTGGCCCCCGATTTGTGGTGACGGCCGCCGACGACTAGTGTTTCCTCACGCGACGCGGGGTGGAGCAGTTCGGTAGCTCGCTGGGCTCATAACCCAGAGGTCACAGGTTCAAATCCTGTCCCCGCTACCAACCGGAGGCTCCCGGATCTTCATCGGAGGATGGAGATCCGGGAGCCTTTGTCATGTCCGGGACGATGTCTCCTCGATTTGGGCGGGACGCGCATCGCTGGTAGTGTTCAGCAGGTCGACGCGGGGTGGAGCAGTTCGGTAGCTCGCTGGGCTCATAACCCAGAGGTCACAGGTTCAAATCCTGTCCCCGCTACCACCGGAAGATCCCGGCCCCCCAGGGGGCCGGGATCTTCTCATGTCCGGAAGCTACTTCCCGAGGCGCCCGATCCGGGAACTGAGCTCTCCCCACAGTCCCCTGCCGACCTCTGCCACTCCCCTGCCCAGACCGAGCACCTCGCCGAAGGACCGCCGCAGGAACTCGTCGGGGGCCCCGTTGAGCACGTCGACGATCAGAGCCACCGCATCGACGGGAACCAGGCCCTTCGACATGGAGGGCAGGTTGCGCAGGGGCAGTTCGTCGACGGTGTGCTCCATCATCCGCCGGAACCGGGGATCCTTGACGCCGGCCGCCAGCCGCCGCATCGCGGCTGCGTGAAGCGCACCGCCCAGCGGGGTGTGACGCACCTGCCCCAGGGTCGAGATCGCGGTGAACGGAGTCGCCGGCGCCGGATCGGGGATGGCGTGGCCCAGCCGGGCTGCGAAGGCCTCGTCCTCCTCGGCGATCAGGGGCGTCCAGGCCCGCTCCGGAGCGTGATCGACCCCTTCGGTGACGGCCAGGTCCAGGGTCGCCACGATGTCATGGGCGGAGCGGCCCAGCTCGACGTCGAAGTGGCCCGAGGGCACCGCCCAGTCGTGTCTCCCGACGTCCCAGAAGGCCAGCTCACGCGCATCGACGGGGATCTGCACCCGCCTGCTGCCGCCCGGTTCCAGCCGCACCTTGGCGAATCCGGCCAGCCATCGCCGGGGTCGCGAGACCACCCCGGTGCGATCGGACAGGTACACCTGCACCACATCGGAGCCGGCCCGCTCCCCCACATTCGCGACCTCGATGTCGACGGTGAAGCCGTCGCCGGCGGTGATCCACGGCTCGGTGAGCACGGCGTCGCGCCAGTCGAATCGGGTGTAGGACAGGCCGTGCCCGAAGCAGAAGGCCGGTTCGATCCCGTTGGTGGCGGTGTGCCGGTAGCCGATCGCCGGTCCCTCCCGGTACTGCACCGTCGAGCCGGTTCCCGGGAACCACGGGTCACAGGCCACCTCGGCCAGGTCGTGGGGCCAGGTCTCCGCCAGCCGTCCTCCCGGTTCCGCCTCGCCGACCAGCACGTCGGCCAGGGCTCCTCCGCCGGCCTGGCCGCCCAGCCCGGCCAGCACGACCGCGGCGGCGCGGTCGGCCCATGGCAGCGCCACCGGGGAACCGGTGCACACCACGATGACGGTGCGCCGGTTGGCCGCCAGCACTGCCCGCACCAGAGCGTCATGCTGGGCGGGCAGCTGCAGGCCCGTCCGGTCGAAGCCCTCCGACTCCAGTTCCCCGGGCAGCCCGACCACCACGACGGCGACGTCGGCCCCCGCAGCAAGTTCGGCTGCCTCGGCGACCAGGACGGCGTCGGTGCGCTGCTCGCCGGGATCGTAGCCCCGGGCGTACCCCACCTCGACGTTCTTCTCCGCCAGGGCCTCGAGCAGCCCCGTCACCCGGGTGGGATTCACCTGGGAGGACCCCGCCCCCTGATACCTCGGGCGGGCGGCGAAGGCTCCGATCAGGGCCACCCTGGATCCCGGTGCCAGGGGCAGGACGCCGGTATTGGCGGCCAGCACCGTTCCCGCCGCCGCGGCCCGCCGCGCCAGAGCGTCGTGCTCGGCCGCCGGCAGCCCGGCCACCCGGGGAGGACTGATCCGGTCCCTGAGCCGGACCAGCCGGCCGACCGCTCCGGTGACAGCCTCGAGGCTCGACCGCCCGCCGTGCACCGTCGACGCGACCGAACGGTCGAAGGCCCCCGAGCTCGAGGGCATCTCCAGGTCGAGTCCGGCCTCCAGCGCGCCGACCCGGTCCCAGACCGCGCCCCAGTCGCTCATCACCAGCCCCTCGAAACCCCAGCGGTCCCGCAGCACCTCGGTGAGGAGCCACCGGTTCGTGGTGGCCGCCGTGCCGTTGACCCGGTTGTAGGAGGCCATCACCGCGGCCGGGCGGGCTGTCCGCACGACGGTCTCGAACCCGGCCAGGTAGATCTCGTGGAGGGTCCGCTCGTCGACCACGGCGTCGACGCACAGCCTCATCGTCTCCTGGTTGTTCACGGCGAAGTGCTTGATGCAGGCCGCCACCCCCCTGCCCTGGAGGCCGCGCACCATGGCGGCGGCCAGTTCCCCGGCGACGACGGGATCCTCCGAGAGGTACTCGAAGTTGCGTCCCCCCAGCGGGTGGCGCTTGATATTGAGGCCGGGGCCGAGCACGACGTCGACCCCCTGGACGCCCGCCTCCACCGCCAGCGCGCCCCCGACCTCGGCGACCAGCTCCCGGTCCCAGCTGGCACCCAGGGTCACGGCGGTGGGAAAGCAGGTGGCCGGCAGGGAGCCTCCCTTCCGATCGGGCACCCGCAGCCCGTGGGGGCCGTCGGACAGGCGCAGGGACCGCAGTCCGATCTCGTCGGCGGCAGCGGTGTTCCAGTCATCGGCTCCCGAGAGCATCCGGATGAGAAGCGGCAGGGGCAGATCGCTCAGCTCGGTCATGCCCTTCAGGGTATGTGCTCAATCCTCGTCAGCGGGCCCGGGACCCCCCGGTCCGGCGTCCTCCTCCGGCTCGGCCGCCGGGTGAACCGCCACCGGGTGCTCCCAGGCCCCGGCGTCCAGGGGCACCAGGATGACAGGCCGGCTCTGGCGCCGCGACAGCTGCAGCGCCACGGACCCGTCGAACCATTCCTTGGCGGTCCAGCGGAAGCCGGGGGCACGGGTGCCCACGACGATCGCGGCGGCCCCCAGGGCGTGCGCCAGGTGAGTCAACTCCCGGTCGGGATTCCCGGCCCTGAAGCGGAACTGCCATTCGACGTCCGGATGAGCGGCCATCACCGAGGCCAGCGCCTCGCGCAGCTGCGAGTCGCGGGCCCGCCACGGGGTGCGCTCGTCATCGGGGATGAGTGCGGTGTGGCGCACCGTCCCGTCCTCGTATCCCTCGATGGTGACCCGCGACTCGTCGACGTAGGCCATGCACAGCGACGAGCCGAATGCCCTGGCCCACCCGACGGCGGTCTCGATCAGCAGCTCGGGCACGCCGGGATGCACCGAGACGACCAGCGGCCGGTCGGAGGATGGAATGTGGATCTGGTTCATTTCACCTGCCCCAGGGCTTGGGAGACGAGCTTGCGGGCCTGGTCTACCTTCTTCTGATAGGTCGCCAGGTCACCGGACTTGAGGGCCTTGTCGGCCTCTGTGAAGGCGGTCTGGGCCTGGGCCAGCAGGTCCTTGGCCTTCTGCGAGGTGCCTGAGGAGCCCGAGGAGCCCGAGGAGGATCCCGACTGCTTCTCATTCGTGTCGGCCCCGGCGTCACCCTCGAAGACCTGGTCGAGTGCGTCCTGGAGGGTGTCGCCGATGCCCACATGGGTGCCGAATCGCACCGCCACGAATCTGAGGATCGGATACCCGCCGCTGCCGGTCTGCCGCTGGGCGTAGATGGGCTGGACGTAGAGCAGCCCACCGCCGACCGGCAGGGTGAGCAGATTGCCCAGGGTCGCGGTGGCCGACCCCCGGTTCTGATAGGGCAGCAGCTTCGAGGACACATTCGTGTCGGCGATGATCGCGCTGGCGGTCTGGTTGGGACCGTCGATCTGGGTGCTGCTGGACATCCTCAGCACCCTGATCTTCCCGTAGTCCGGCCGGGTGGCGTCGGATCCCACCGCGGTGTAGGCACCAAGATTCTGGCGCTTGTTGGGCACCATCACCGCGGTCGAGCTGAACACCGGAGTGGTCTCTCCCGGCCAGCGGATCGTGAGGTAGTAGGGCGGCTCAAGACCCTGTCCGGTGCGCACCGGGTCATCGGGGGCCTCCCAGACGTCGTTGCGCTGGTACCAGGTGTCGGGGCTGGTGGTGTGGTAGCGGCCCAGGATCTGGCGCTGCACCTTGAACAGGTCCTGGGGGTAGCGGACGTGGCTGAGCAGGTCCGCCGACATCTCGGAGCGCGGATGCACCGACCCGGGGAAGGCCTTCTCCCAGGTCTTGAGGATCGGATCGGCGGTGTCCCAGGCGTAGAGGGTCACGGTGCCGTCATAGGCGTCCACCACGGCCTTCACCGAGTTGCGGATGTAGTTGATCGGCTCGCTGGGCTGGGCCTGGCGGGTGCCCGAGGTGGAGTCGGCGGAGGCGTCTCGCAGGTCCACCCGGTTCGAGTTCGGGTAGTAGGCCGAGGTGGTGTACCCGTCGACGATCCACACCAGGCGACCATTGACCAGGCTGGGCAGTGCGTCGCTGTCGACCTGGAGCCATGGAGCCACCTTGGCCACTCGGTCCAGCGGGGTCCGGTCGTAGAGGATTCGGGAGTTCGAGTGGACCCGGTCGGACAGCAGCAGGTTGATGTCGGCGAATTTGGTGGCGTACATGGCTCTCACCAGCAGGCTGGAGACCGAGACCCCGCCCTTCCCGTCATATGTGTTCTTGCGCTCGGCGCCCTGGGCGCCCTGACCGCCGCCGGGGGTGTCGAGTTCCACCGGCGAGGCCCCCTTCCCGGCGCCCACCACGACATACTGCGAGGATCGCTCCCCGTAGTAGATCCGCGACTGCTTCTCCGCGAGCTTGCCGGTGGTGGGGATGTCGCGCGCCAGCCATTCGGGCTCCCCCGAGGTCTGCCTCTTGTTGCCGTAGGCGGCCACCAGCCCGTTTCCATGCGTGTAGACGGTGTGGACGTTGTTCCAGCTCTTGTCGGTGATGCCGTCCAGGTCGATCTCCCGGGCGGCCACCACGGTGTCGGTCATCGTGCCGTCGACCTTGTAGCGATCGACATCGAGGGTCTTCGGGAAGGAGTAGAAGCCGCGGACCTGCTGCAGCTGCTCGAAGGTGGGTCCGACGACGGCCGGATCCATCAGCCGGATCGACGGCACGGCCTCGGCATCGGCCTTGAGCTGGCCGGAACTGGCGCTGGTGACCGCCGAGTAGTCCGCGATCGTCGTCCCGGCGATCCCGTATGCGGCACGGGTGGCCGCAATGTTGTTGGCGATGTAGGGCCGCTCCTTGTCGGGAGCGTCGGGACTCACGGCGAACCGCTGCATGAGGGCCGGGTAGATGCCCTGGACCAGCAGCGTCGCGACCAGCATGAGGATGATGCCGATCCCGGGCACCCCCCAGCGGCGCAACTTCGCATTGACCGCGAAGAGCACCGCGACGACCAGGGAGATCGCGGCGACCACCAGTTTGGCGGTGCCCCGGTAGTGGTCCTCGGTGTAGCCGATGCCGGTGAACAGGGTGCTCTGGGAGACCTCCAGGCCGTAGCGTCCCAGCAGGCTGGAGCCGGCGAAGACGACCAGGCCGATCGCGGCCAGCACCGAGAGATGGGCCTGTGCCCTGGCGGTGAGGAGATGGGTCCGCTGGCGCTTGCGGCGGGCCGGTCCGCCCGGAGTGAGGATGCCGGGGGCCAGGACCGTGACCGCCCCCATCGACAGGTGGACGACGAAGGCGCCGAGCAGGGACAGGACCACCGCGGCCAGACCGAGATTCACCAGCGTCCTGAGCCACGGATAGGTGAACATGTAGAACGACACGTCGAGGCCGTGATAGGGATCCTTGACTCCGAAAGGCGTGCGGTTCCACCAGGCGAGCAGGGTCGAGGTCTGGCTGGCGGTCGAGGTCCCGGCGAGCAGTCCCACGAGGAGCGAGGGCACCAGGATCGCCAGCGTCTTCCTGCGCAGCAGCAGCTCCTGGTAGTGCCAGGGGCCCTGGTTGCCGGTGGGGCGGAGCCGGGTGGCGATCGCCATGTTGAGGGCGGTGGCGCCGCCCACCACGACCAGCCCGAGCAGGAACAGGCCCAGCCCGCTCAACAGGCGGGTGAGGTAGACACGGCGGTATCCCACCGCCGAGTACCACATGAGATCGGTGACGACGTGGGAGGCCAGCAGCCAGGCGATGAGCACCGCGGCGAGCACGATCAGCACGGTCATCCAGATCCGACGGCGCCTTCCCGGCCTCGGTCCTGGGATCTTCCTCGGCGCCGATGCGCTGTGGGAACTCACGCTCTCTCCATCTGATCGTTGAAGGTGTCCAGCAGGGCGGCCTCCAGTGAGGGCACCAGGTTCTCGGCGCCGAGGAGGTCCTCGGGATGGTCGAGAACCCTGGCCACCGCGAAATGGGCGCCCTGGCGGGTGGCCCCGGCGATCACCCGGAGGTCCTGCCGGCGCGGGTGGGAGGCGACGTACTCGGCCGCGGCCCGGGGATCGTCGGGCACCCCGGCCTCCTCATCGGCGGGCAGGAAGACCCGTTCGATGCTCGCTGCGGCCCCGGTGACCGCCTCGGGCCACACGATCCGCGCCAGAGCATGCTCGATGTGGTCCCCGGCGTGGAAGTCCTCCTGCTCGATGCTCGACAGCGAGTCCGGGGATCCTGCGCTCAACTGGCCGGCCAGGGAGGGTTCGGCGGCCATCAGCTCGACGGTCGGAACCAGCGCGAAGAGCCGTGCCGGCATGCCCCAACCGGCACGGCCAAGGAATCGGTCGATCTCGGTGAGGGCGGCCGTCAGGGCGTCGGTCGCCCGCGGACCGTCGGGCCACTGCGATGCGTTCAGCAATGTGGGATCTCCTTGGTGGCGGAGCCGGAGCGGACCTTCTGGAGAGCCGAGATCGCGTCCTTGAGGGTGGCGACCTTCACCAGGGTCATGGAACCCGGTGCCGACCTGATGTCGCGGCAGTTGGCAGCAGGGACCAGGAAGATCTTCGCGCCGTCGCGCCGCGCCCCTGCGATCTTCTCGTTGATCCCGCCGATGGCTCCCACAGTGCCGTCCGGGGAGATCTCACCGGTGCCCGCCACCTTCAGATCCCCGAGAAGATCCGCCGAGGAGATGGTCTGGTAGACCCCCAGCGAGAGCACCAGTCCGGCACTCGGCCCGGTGATGTTGCCGGGCACCCCGAAGGTCACTGTCGGCGCGTACCGGTACCCGGTGTTCAGGGTGATTCCCACCAGCGGGGCACGCGGATCGCTTCTGGAGGATGCCGCCACCACGGTGACAGTACGCGTCGTGCCCCCGCGAAGCACGCTGATCGAGATGCTGTCGCCCACCGACCGCTTGCGGATCGCACGCTGGACATCGGCGACCGACTGAACGGCGGTGCCGTCCACCTTCTGCACCAGGTCGCCGGGGGCCAGCACGTTGTAGGAGGGCCCGGAGACCGTCACGGCACTGATCATCGGCATCTCGGTGACCGGCTGACCGGCGGCACGCAGCGCCGCCACCACGGCGTCGCGCTGAGAGGTGTCCATCATCGCCACCTCGTCGGCGCGCACATCCTGGGCCGACTTGCCCGACGGGTAGACGGCGTCCCGCTGGAGCACATCGCGGTGCGGCAGCAGGTGGGCCGAAAGGGCCTCGACGAGGCTGAGTCGACCGTCGGCGGTGGTCACCGAGACGGTCGTCATCCGGAGCTGGGCGTTGCTGCGACGGGCGCTCAGCCCCGACACCGAGATCAACGGCTTGCCCTGGTCGGTATTCGCCAGGACGTTGACCGTGCGTCCCGGCGACCAGCTGACGAAGGGCACCGGGATGAAGGCCAGTCCCACCACGAGCATCAGCACGAGCAGGCCCGAGAGCACCGCCGTCGGTCGAAAGGACCGGGTGGGCGGGTCCTCGCTGGCAGCCGGATCTGCGCCTCGGGCCGTGGAAATGGGGGCACGATCGGGTCCGGACATGGCCGTCATGCTACCCGTGACCGCCTCCGGGCCTCGGATGGCCCGTCGGGGCCCGGGTCGGTTGGTGCGGTCTCTAGACTGGAGGGACACCAGGAACCGAGCTCGAGGAGACGGGCATGAACGACGGTCCACACGATTCGGCATCGGATTCGGGACAGCCCGATCCCGAGGAGATGGCCGAGCAGTTCCGCCGGATGATGCAGCAGCTCGGCCTTCCGGTGGAGGGGAATGTCAACGATTTCATGGCGCAGCTCTCCCAGATGTTCCAGGGCATGGGTGATGTGGCGGGCCCGGGCGCACCGCTGGGATTCCAGGCCCCCGGCCAGCAGCCCGGTCAGGGTGCCGTCGACTGGAGCCGTATCAAGGACATGGCCCGGCACATGGCGGCTTCCAAAGGCCCCGACCCGACCCCGGGCCAGGGCGACCGGACCGCGCTGCTGGACGCTTCGAGGCTCGCGGAGAACTGGCTGGATCAGGCCTGCGAATTCGCCCAGGTGGGCGCCCAGCCCGCCTGCTGGAGCCGTGCCGAATGGATCGAGCACACCTTCGGCGCATGGCAGAAGATCGTGGAGCCGGTCCTCACCTCGCTCACCAGCGCGATGACGGCGCTGTTCGAGCCCGAGGAGGGCGACGATCCGATGGCCGCCCTGGGCGCGATGATGGCGCCGGTCCTCCAGCGCATGTCAGCCATGCTGTACGGCTCCCAACTCGCCGAGAAGCTGGCCGACCTGGCGGTGACGACCGTCACCGGTACCGAGATCGGGCTCCAGGTGCTGGACTCGACGCAGGTGGTGCTGCTGCCCAGCAACGCCGGCCCGGCCTGGAACGACCTGGATCTGGATCCCCGCGACGTCGAGATCTACCTGGTACTGCGCGAGGCCGCCCGCCAGCGTCTGTTCAACGCCGTCGGCTGGCTGGCTCCCCAGCTCCTGGCCCTGGTGGAGCACTACGCACGCGAGATCCGCATCGACGCCTCGGCCATCGAGGACGCCGTCGACGTGGACGACCTGTCGCAGCTGACCCCCGAGAAGATGCAGGAGCTCTCCCAGCGGCTCCAGGGCCGGCTCTTCGAACCGACCCGGACCCCCGAGCAGGACGGCATCCTGGCACGCCTGGAAACCCTTCTGGCCCTCATCGAGGGTTGGGTCGACGAGGTCACCGGCCAGGTCGCCGCCACCTGGATGCCCCAGCACGCTCAACTGGCCGAGGCCGTGCGCCGCCGACGCGCCACGACCGGACCGGCCGAGGTCTTCTTCTCCTCGCTGCTCGGCCTGGAACTGCGGCCGCGCCGGGTCCGCGATGCCACCAATCTGTGGGCGGCGCTGCGCGATGCCCGGGGAACCGTCGGCCGGGACGCCGTGTGGCACCACCCCGATCTGATGCCGGTGACCTCCGATCTGGACGACCCGCTCGGCTATGTGGCGGGCGAGTCCGCGGACCCCGACCAGTCCGGGAACGATCTGGACGCCGAGTTGGAGGAGCTGCTCCGCTCTCAGGGTCGCGACGAGTGAGCGGCCGGTCCTAGTCGAGATCTTCGGCGAAGCCGTCGTCGGCCTGTTCGTCGCGCCGGTTCGCCCATGACCATCCGGTGAGGAATCCCTCGGCCTCCATCGCACGCGGGTGGGATCTCGCCAGGGCTGCGAACCGGGCCCCGTGATTCGGCTCGACGAGATGCGCGAGCTCATGGAGCAGGACGTGATCGACCACCCAGGACGGGAAGCCCCGCATGCTGTCCGACAGCCGGATCCGTCCGGTGGAGGGTGTGCAGGACCCCCACCGGTGATGCTGGTTCGAGACCCATCTCACCGAACTCGGGCGCACCTGCCTGCCCACCACGGGATCCAGGTGGGTCCGTGCCAGGTCGGCGGCGCGCCGCTCCAGTTCCGCCGGATCCTGCGGCAGGTCGCGGACCTGCTCGCGTCGCAACAGCCGGGCGACCAGGGCGTCGACCTGCCGGGACTCCGTATCGGGGTCCATCCCCTCGGGAACCATCACCAGAATCGCATCCCCGTCGCGCCGTGCGGCCAGAGTGCGCCGCCGACGGGCACTGCGGCGCACGATCACCTTCGGCTGTTCGAATTCTGGCGGTTCGTTTCCGGCCGATGGGGATTCGGGGGGCGAGGAGACGGGCATGCTCCCCATCATGACCGGCCGATCAGACACTTCACCAGCCTCTGAGCCCCTGCGGACGCGCATCGACCCGGGATGTGCAGCCGTCACATCCGGGATCCGTGTCACAGTTCTTCTATTCGATACTCACAGTAACCTCCTGAGGTGTTGCCCGAGGTGTTGTCCGGACGGCTCCAGGTGTTGCCCGGACCGGCCGATGTGTTGTCCGTGTCCCCCAGAGCCTGGCGGCAGGGCCACGACGACGTCCACCATCGGACCATGACGATCATTCGATGCCCCGGCCCACTGGACTGCGACGTGGTCGAGGTGCCCCAGGGGCTCCGCCTGCTGGCCGCCGACGGCCGATCCTTCCTGCTACGGGGCCTCACTCTGGATCGCCTCGCCGAGGCGCCGCTGCCGGCACCACTGATCCACACCCTGGGGCGGATCGGGCTGCTCCGCACGGCGCCGGTCCGCACGGTGGCGGTGGTCGGCTCGGGACGGCTGGCCACCGACGCCGCCGAGGCCGTCCGCGGAGTGGCCCGCACCGTCGTCGTCGAACTGTCAGACAGCGATGAGGTCGAGCGTCCCGGCGGCGGCTGGCAGATCATGGAGGAGCACAGCCCGACCCGGCTCACCCCCGATCTGGTGGTGATCTGCCCGAACGAACCGCTCGGACTGAGGCCGGTTCTCCAGCTCTGCCGGGAGCGAGGGGTACCGGCCATGATGGCGTGGTGCGGACCGATGTCGGCCTGGGCGGGACCGGTTCTCACCAGTGCGAGAGCGGGCTGCCAGAACTGCCTCGACATGGCCATGGCCCGCCGCGATCCGCTGTGGCTGGTCACCGCCGCCGCCATGACCTCGGGTGACAGCTGCTGGGCCGGCAGAAGCTGGATCGCCGGGCAGGTGGCCGATCTGATCGCCGCGGGCTGCGACGAGACCGCCTGGGCCCAGCCCACCTGGAGTTCGTGGACGCCACGTGCCCACGCGCGGCTGTCCCTGGACCCCCATCCGGAGTGCTGGTGGTGCGCTCACACCGCGGACCTGCCGGCTCCGAAGGACTCGGGATGCAGCACAGCCAGCAGCTCCGCGGCATAACGCTCGATCTTACGGGCCCCGATCCCCGAGACGGCGCCGAGCTCCTGGGCGCTGCCCGGCATCCTCTCGGCCACGGCCAGCAGGGTGGCGTCGGTGAGCACCACGAAGGCCGGCACCTTGTCGCGGCCGGCCCGATCACTGCGCCAGGCCCTGAGACGGTCGACCACCGCGGGGTCCACGTCCACCTCGCAGGCCAGATGGTGACCGAGTTTGCGATCGGCTCCGGCGGTGAGTGCCGCCCCGCACACCGTGCAGGTCGAGACTCTCGCCCCACGGCGCCGTCCGCGCGCCCGGGAGGGGCCGGTCTGGTCGGGTGTGCCGGGCAATCCGCGCAGGAACCTCGAGAGGCCGTATCTCCCCTTCGCCGTGCTGGATCTGGCGTAGGTGATGAGGAGGCGCTCGCGGGCCCTGGTGATCGCCACGTGCAGCAGTCGGCGCTCCTCGGCGATCTCCTGGGGGCCCTCGGCCATCATGAACGGAATCATCGCGTCGCTGGCTCCGAGCACCGCCACGCCCTGCCACTCGAGCCCCTTGGCGGCGTGCATCGTCGAGACGGTGACGCCGTCGATCGTCGGAGCCTGCTGGAGCCGGGCTCGCCGTGTGAAGGCGTCGGAGACGTCGAGCAGGGTGGCGCCGGGATGATCGGCGACCACCTTCACGGCCAGATCGTGCAGGGCCTGAAGAGACTCCCAGCGCTGCCGGACACTGCCCTGGCCCTCGGGCGCCCGAGGGGTCCATCCCAGTCCCGACAGCTTCTCGTCGGTGAGGGCGAGGGCCTGGCCCGGCTCCGGGTCGCGGCTCCTGGCGGCCGCGGTCACCGAGGTGATGGCCCGGCGGACCTCGGGCCGGTCGTAGAACCTCTCGGCCCCCTTGATCAGGTAGGGGATACCGGCCTCGGCCAGCGCCGATTCCATCGCCGGAGCCTGGGAGTTCACCCGATGCAGCACCGCCAGATCCGACCAGCCGATGCCGTCGTCATGCAGTGCCGACAGCCAGCCGGCCACCGACGAGGCCTCGGCGGCCTCATCCTGGTACGCGGCGAACTGAGGAGCCGGCCCGTGGGCGCCGCGGGCCACCAGATGCACCCCTGTCCCGGTGGAATCCTCGCCCTCGCTCAGGTGATGCACCAGCACCTCATTGGCCAGTCCGACCACCTCCGGGGTCGACCGGTAGTTGCGCACCAGCTCGATCCGGGCCGCGCCCGGATGCTCCTCGACGAATCCGGTGAGATAGTCGGAACGGGCGCCCGCGAAGGCGTGGATCGACTGGTGCGGGTCGCCGACCACGCAGACGTCGTCCCGCCCGTTGAACCACGTCTCGAGCAGCGTGTGCTGCACCGGGGAGACGTCCTGATACTCGTCGACGACGAAGTGGCGGTACTGGTCGTGCACCTCGGCGGCGATCTCGGGATGATCACTGAGCAGTCCCACCGCGCACAGCAGGATGTCGTCGAGGTCGATCACGCAGGCCTCCTGCTTGACGGCCTCATAGCCGGCCAGCACACGTCCGACGGTCGCCGCCGAGACCCCTGCGACCACCCGCCCCTGGGCCCGGGCCAGAGGGGGGTACTCATCGGAGGAGACATTGGTGACCTTCGCCCAGGAGATCTCGGCGGACAGGTCGCGCAGGAGCGCCGTGTCGACGCTCAGGCCGGCCCGACGGGCGGACTCGGCGAGCATCCTGAACCGCGCGTCGCTGACCGGCGGGAGTTCGCAGCCGTAGGCGCGCGGCCAGAAGTAGCGCACCTGTCTCAGGGCCGCCGAATGAATCGTCCGGGCCTGGACCCCCGGCACCCCCAGCCCGGCCAGTCTGGCGCGCATGGTGCCCGCCGCCCGGGTGGTGAAGGTCACCGCCAGGGTGCGGCGCGGATCCGCACGGCCGGTGGCCGCGGCGTAGGCGATGCGATGGGTGATCGCCCTGGTCTTGCCGGTGCCCGCCCCGGCGACCACGCAGACCGGCACCCCGAAGGTGGAGGCCACCTCGCGCTGCTCGGGGTCGAGGGCCTCAAGAATCTGGTCTGCGGGTCGTGCTGTCACGTCCACAGACTCTAGGTGCCCCGGCCGACGCCCCGCCCCGGCTGTCGGTCACGGACGCTATCGTCCTTCATGGACCACGCGTCGTCGGGTGCCGCACGACGACCGTCCCCACCCGGAATCCTGTGAGGAGGCACGATGAGTACCACCGCAGCTCGACTGCAGGCCACCGGCGAGGGAGCGCCCGCCGGCGGGGCGGGAGCGCGGCTCGTCGTGGCCTCCGACTGGGAGCAGGTCGTCTCGACGGCGGTCGAGGTGCTGTCCGGACCGACCGAGGATCCGTTCTCGTTGCCGCTGCTGGTGGTCCCCTCGCGGGCCCACTCGTTGGCCCTGTCCCAGCAGGTGGCCCTCCGGCACGGCGTGGCCGTCGGCATGGCCGGCTGCACCCCGTCGCAGTTGCGCCACGATCTAGAGGGCAGGCTTCTCGGCCTGCCGGAGCACGGCGATCCGTGGCGGGCCGACTCCCTGGCGCTGAGGATCGCCGGGGTGATCGAGAGCGGCCCGGAGCCCTGGCTCGATGCGGTGCATGCCCACCTGACCCGACTGGGCGAGTCCGGGGTCGCCTCCCCCGGCTGGGACCTGGCCCGCCAGACCGCCACCTCCCTGCTGAGGATCGCAGGGCGGTGGCCGGACATGCTCGCGGGCTGGTCGCGCGGGCGCGACACCCTCCCGGACGGAACTGCCCTGGATCCGGGCCATCTCTGGTGGGCGCCCCTGTGGCGGCACCTTGCCCAGCAGGATGTCGGCCGGACCGATCCGCTGGAGCGACACCGGATGCTTCTCGACGCCGTCTCGACCTGCGCTCCGCCCTGGCGGAGCTGTCTGTGGCTCGCCGCGGCGTCGACCAGCCCGACAGATCGCGAACTCGCGGCCGCGCTGAGCGCGAGGATCACCACCACCGTGATCCATCTCGACCACTCCGCCGCCTCGGAGGAGGGCCCCACCGCGCGCCCCTGGGCCGCCTTCGACCGGGTGCGCCCGGCCGGGGCGGCCGGATGGACCCGCGTCCTGGCGACACGCCCCTGCCGGGCCGTCGACGCTGAAGGACGACGGGCCTCGCGCGACACCCTGCTCGACCGGCTCCGGGACGGCGTCGCCGGCAGACCCGGCCGCGACTGCGCACCCGACGGCCCCGCACCCGATCGCACCGTCGTCGTCCACGACTGCCATGGCCCGGACCGGCAGGCCGAGGTGATCCGCGATGTGCTGTGCGACGCACTCGCCGACATGACGGACCTGGAACCACGCGATCTGCTGGTGATCTGTGCTCCGGGCAGCGGGCTCCCGGGCCTGCTGACCGGGCTCACCGCGGCAGGAGATCCCGGTGCGGGCGCCTCCCAGCATCCCGGACGACGGATCCGGGTCGCCGCCACGGCGCCCGAGCGTCCCAATCCTGCGGCCGAGGCGGTGCTGACCGTGCTGCGACTGGGCCGGGCCCGGGCCACCAGTGCCGACCTGATCGATCTGTGCGCGCTGCCGGCGGTCTCCCGGAGGTTCCGGTTCTCCTCCGAGGATCTGATGACCATCGCCCGGCTGGTGGAGGACTCCGGGATCCGCTGGGGGGTCGACGCCGGTTCACGAGCCTCCGCCGGACTGCCCAGGGTCCGGCAGTCGACCTGGCTCGCCGGGATCGAGCGCATGCTGCTGGGGGCGGCCATGGCCTCCACCCCGCCGGGATGGCTGGCTACGGTGACTCCCATGGAGGGCATCGGCTCGGCCGACATCGACCTGGTGGGACGCCTCGCCGAACTCGTCTCGCGAATCCGCAGGGCACTTCTGGACACCGCCGAGCCGACCTCCCTGGACCAGTGGTCAGGGCGGGTGTCCCGGATCGTCGAGGAGATCACCGACTCCCCCGACGAGCCCTGGGCCGGTCCCGCGACCGTCGGCTGCCTGTCGGAGCTCGCGACGGCGTGCCCGGGCGCGGTCGTCGGCCGGGAGAGGATCGCCGACATTCTGGAGAGCCGCGCCACCAGCCGCACCCGGCCCGCCTGGTTCAGCGGGGCCGTTCAGGTCTGCGCGCCGGCCGATCTGGACGGCATCGGGCATGCCGTCGTGGTGCTCGCCGATCCCGACACCGCCCCCCTGCCCACCGGCGAGTTCCCCGGACTGAACCTCGCCGACGACCCCGAACAGGACCCCGCGGCACTGGGCCGCCAACTCCTCCTGGACGCCCTCGCCTCAGCGCGACGACGCCTCGTCGTGGTGCGCCAGACCCTCGACCCGGTGACCAACGCCGTCATGCTGCCCGGCCCCTTCTCGACCACTCTGGACTCGGCCCTGTGCGACGCGGGAGTCTGCCCCGCCGACGTCACCGTCAGACATGGTCTCCAACCCTTCTCCCCGGCCGAGCATCCCGCGGGCGCTGCGCCGGCGGGACCGTCATGGCGCAGTTTCGACCCGGTCATGATGCCCGACCCTGTCGCATCCGTCCCGGAACAAGTCTCCCGCCGCACCCTTCTGCCGCCTCCTCACGATCTGTCCACGGGGATCTACTCGCCGGCCGACCTCGCGGCGATCCTGGGGCATCCGGCCCGGGCACTGCTGCGTACCCGCCTCGGCACTGACACCCGGTCCTGGCGCCAGGAGGCGACCGGGGAGCTCCCCCTGGAACTCAATGCGCTGGACGGCTACGGGGTCCGGGCCCGGCTGCTGGCAGATCTGGAGTCGGGCGCCTCCCAGGCCGAGGCCCTCACCGCGGAGCGCCTCAGGGGATCCACCCCTCCGGGCGAGCTGGGGCTGTCTCCGCTGCGCAGTCAGGCCGAGCGGGCCGCCGCCGTCCTCTCCGAGGCGCAGCGGGCGCGCGGCCGCTCGACCCCCGACCTGGTGCGCGTGGATCTGGAGCTGCGCGGCGGCGCCGTGGCGCCACTGAGCTTCCCTGACGGAGCCCTCGCCGATCCCGACCGGCCGTTGCGCCTCGAGGATCTGGTCCAGGTCTGGGACCGTGCGGTCGTGCGCACCACGGCGTCGAGGGCCTCGGCCCGTGACCTGCTGGCGCTGTGGATCGAGCTTCTCGCCGTGAGTGCCTGCGCCACCGGTCCCTGGCACGGGGTACTGGCGTCCAACTCGCCGGCGAGGGTGCTGACCGCGCCCGGCGCCGAACGCGCGACCGAGCTGCTGGCCGGCCTGGCCCGGCTCGCCTGGTGGTCGGGCCAGCAGCTCGTCCCTCTCCCGCTTCGTACCGCCGCGGTGGTGGCGGGCCTGGTCCGCGGCCCCTCCTCCGACTGGGCCACCGGGCGCAGCGGGGTGGGCGTGCAATGGGGACGGGATCACGATGCCGACTGGGCGGTCTTCCTCGACGACTCCGAACAGAGCTGGCGCGACGCCTGCATCGGCCTGGGCACCAGCGCCGAGGACCTCTCCTGCTGGCTCCTCGAACCGCTGATGGCGGCCTCATCGGGGGGCTCCCGGTGAGCCCGCAGGCACGACCGGGGGACGACGTCACATCCTCGTCGGACACCGTCGTCTTCGACATCGCCGCCGACCTGCCCCGCGGTACCACCCTGCTCGAGGCCAGTGCGGGGACGGGCAAGACGTGGACCATCGCCGCCATCGTCGCCAGGGCGATCGCCAGCGGTCAGGTGAGGATCGGCCAGGTTCTGCTGGTGACCTTCAACCGATCGGCCGCCCGCGAGCTGCGGGCGAGGGTGCATGCCCGCCTGGTCGGCTGCCGCTCCCTGCTCGCCGGCGATCGCGAGCCCACCGATGAGCTGGATGGTCTGCTGGGCAGCGCCGACGACCGGCAGCGGGCCGAGATGACCCGGCGCCTCGATCGCGCGGTCGCCGGCTTCGAGGACGCCACGATCACCACCACCCATGAATTCTCGGCCCGGATGCTGGCGGAGCTCGGCGTGCTGGCCGATCACGACCCCACCTCGCAGCTGCTGCCCGACCCCTCGGCCCTGGCCGACCAGGTCGGGCGCGACCTGTTCCTGCGCATCCACCTGGACGACGCCGCTCCCCCCGCACCCGCCCCCTGGCTGCGTCTGGGCCAGCAGGCGGCGGTGACCCACCCGGATGTCTCGCTGAGCCAGGCCGAGGCCTCCGCCGCATCGGCGGCCCGCCTGGCCTGGGCCCAGGCCGTCCGCCGGGAGTCGATCCGGCGCCGCCGCGCCGCGGGACGCCACACCTTCGACGACCTCATCGCCGACCTGGCGGCGGCCCTCGACGATCCCGGGCGGGGCGCCGACGCGGCGAGGGCACTGGCGTCACGATTCCGCCTGGTGCTGGTCGACGAGTTCCAGGACACCGACCCTCTCCAGTGGCGGGTTCTGGACCGGGCATTCCGCGGCCGGGTGGACCTGTGGCTCATCGGCGATCCGAAACAGTCGATCTATGCTTTCCGAGGAGCCGACATCCACGCCTACCTGGACGCCGTGGGGGCGGTCGACCGGGTGCTGGCACTCACCGTCAACCGGCGTGCCGACGCGCCGGTGGTCGAGGGGATCTCGCGGCTCTTCGGCCCGGCCCTGCTGGGCGGCCCGCGCATCCATCTGGGACCGGTCACCGCCTGGCATCGGCGGTCACGGATCCGCGGTCCGGTCTCCGGCGCCCGCCGCTACGACTGGTCGCGACCGGTCCAGCTGCGCTGCATCGAGCAGGAGGGGCCGTCCGCGCTGAAGCCCGATGAGGCCGACCGCCTGGTGGAGCAGGATCTCGTCAACCAGGTCGTGATGATGCTGGAGGGGGGCTCGACGTGGACCGATTCGGGCGGTGACCGGCCCTTGGAACCCCGTGACATCGCGGTGCTGGTGCGCACCCGGCGACGCGGGGCGCAGATCCAGCAGGCCCTGGCAGGGGCCGGCGTCCCGACCGTGTTCACCGGGGCGGGCTCGGTCTGGCGGTCCCCCGCGGCCGCCGACCTGGCCGACCTGCTCGACGGCCTCGAACGGCCGGACCCGCCAGTGGTGGCCCGGCTGGCCCTATCACCGCTCGGCGGGGGCACGCCGGCCGGACTCATGGCCCCCAGCTCGCCGGTGCGTCCCGAACTGGCGGTCCGGCTCGGTTCCTGGGCGCGGCGTTGGCCCGATCTCGGCGTCCGGGGAGTGATCGACGAGGCGCTGCACCGGCCGGGCATACTCGCCGCCATCCTGCGCGATCGTGGCGGGGAGCGCTATGTGACCGATCTGCGGCAGGTCGCCGAGATCGCCGACGAGGCGATGAGCACCGGAGCCGCATCGATCCGGCGCATCGCGACCATCCGGACTCCCGGACGGGTGGCCGACTGGATCCGCGACCAGGAGGCCGCGGGCTCGGACGAGGCGCCCCGTCGCCTGGAGACCGACCGTCGTGCGATCGCGATCATGACGATCCACCAGGCGAAGGGGCTCGGCTTCCCGGTGGTGCTGCTGCCCGACGCGGCACGGAGCTGGATACCCAAGGACCGTGGCGACCCGCTGCTGTGGCACGACGGCGATCACCGGCTGCTGGATCTGGGCGGTCAGGGGCCGGCCCGGGAGAGGGTCTGGAGCGCGCACCGCGCCGACGAGATGGCCGAGGACCTGCGCACCCTCTATGTGGCGATGACCCGTGCCCGTTCGGCGCTGCGCCTGTGGTGGACGCCGGTGAGGCGTCAGCACGGGGGGTCGGCCCTGCACCGCCTCCTCGCATTCGACCACTCGGCCCCCGCGACCCCCGGGCCCGGCACCGGCCGGATCGACCCTTACCGGCTCGGCTGGCTCGATGAGTCCGTCGAGGTCGTACCGGTGCGCCGCCAGCGTCGGCTGCATCTGAGCGCCGATGACCAGACCGTGACCGCCGGCGCACCGCGGACTCTGGCCCGTGACGTGGACCGGGACTGGGTCAGGACCTCCTACTCCGGACTCACCGCCGGGATGCACACCGCGCCGGGCGGCGTCGTGACCACCGGTGGGTTCGATGAACCCGACGACGACCCTGCCTTCCCCGGCCCCTCCGGCCCCAGTCCCTCCGGTTCCGAGTCCGGAGCCTCTCCGGAGGGGCTGTGCGCCATGCCTGGTGGGACGGCCTTCGGCACCCTGGTGCATGCCGTCCTGGAACGGGTCCGGCCGGTATCCCGAGGGCTCGACGACGACGTCGCCGAACAGACCCGGCTGGTGATGGCCTCGGCACCGCTTCCCGGAGTGGACGTCTCGCAGCTGAGCGAGGGGCTGGCCGCGGTGATGCGGACCGATCTGGGCACCCTCGCCTCCGGGCGCCGGCTGTGCGACATCGGCCCGGGGAACCGGCTCGCCGAGCTCGGATTCGAACTGTCGATGGCCGACCGGTCGAGTGGAGCCGCGACCCTGGCGGATCTGGCCGGCGCCTTCAGCGACCCCGCCCTGGTGCCGCACGACGACCCGCTGGCGGGATACGGCCAGGTGCTGGCGGAGTCCCCGGCCGCGCCACGGATGCTCTGCGGATTCCTCACCGGGTCGATCGACGCGGTACTGCGGCTGCCCGACGGCCGGCACATCGTCGTCGACTACAAGACCAATCGGGTGCCCCTGCCCGCGGGCCGGCCGCTGCGTCCCGACCATTACGACCAGGAGGCGATGACGCAGCTCATGATCGATTCGCACTACCCCCTCCAGGCGGTCCTCTACAGCGCCGCCCTCCACCGGATGCTGAAGTCCCGGCTGCGCGGATACGACCCCTCCCGTCACCTCGGCGGGGTCGGCTACCTGTTCGTGCGCGGTATGACCGGCAGCCCGGCGCCCGAGCAGGGGATGCCCGCCGGGGTGTTCAGCTGGTACCCCTCGGCGGCGCTGGTGGTGCGGGTCAGCGACCTCCTCTCGGCCTCCGGGAGGATCGATGCCTGATCTGATCCCGGTGGCCGCGGGCGTCCTGGTCCCGTTCTGCCGGGCCGGGGTGCTGGAGGCCGCCGACGTCCACCTGGCCAGGCTTGTCTGCCGGGCCGGCGGGGAATCCTCCCCCGATGTCGAGCTGGCCGCGGCCCTGACGGTCCGGGAGCTGCGCCTGGGATCGGTCCAGATGGATCCCGCGACCATCCGCGAACAGGTCACCCAGCAGATCCTCGACCCGGCCGTGATGGCCAGCGCCGGGCCCGCCGAACTCGCGGCCGCCACCGAGTTCGGCGAACTGGAATGGCCCGATCCCGATCGGTGGCTCGCCGAGCTGGACGCCAGCCCGGCGGTCGCGGGCCCGATGACACCGCCCAACCGGCGCGCCCTGAGACTCGATGACGGCCTGCTGCACCCTGAGCGGTACTGGCAGGACGAGCAGCAGGTCGCCGCCCTGACGGCCGCGCTGGCCGAGGATCCGCCCGCGGGTCTCGACGGCAGCGCCGTCGAGGCAGCGGTGAGGGCGGTGGATCTGGCCCTGGCCGAGACGGGGACGGTCCTGGATCCGGCCCAGATCCGGGCTTCGGAACAGGCCTGCAGACGTCGCCTCAGCATCCTGGCCGGAGGCCCAGGAACGGGTAAGACGACCACCGTCTGCGCGATCCTGGCGGTTCTGCGACGTGCCCTGGGGGATCCGGGGCCGGTCCGCCTGGCCGCCCCCAGCGGCAAGGCGGCGGCCCGGCTTCGCGACGCTGTCGCCGAGGTCTCCGTCGGTCTGCCCGCGGCCATCCGTCCACCGGCGGTCGAGGCCACCACTGTCCACTCGCTGCTCGGGTCCAGAGGGCCGGGCCGGGGGTTCAGCCACGGACGCCACGATCCCCTGGCCGCCGGTGTGGTGATCGTCGACGAGGCGTCGATGCTGTCCCTGCCGATGGCCGCCCGGCTGCTCGAGGCGATCGGCCCGTCGACGAGGCTGGTACTGGTCGGCGATCCGGGCCAGCTGGTATCGGTCGACGCCGGCAGCGTCCTGACCGATGTCGTGGCCTCGGCGGCCGATCTGGGCCCGGATCGGCTCCCGGTCACCACCCTCACCAGCAATCACCGCTCCGGCGGGGCGATCGCCCGGCTCGCCGAGGCGGTGCGTCGCGGCGACCATGAGGCGGCGCTGGACGTGCTGGAGGCCGAGGATCCGTCGGTGCGGTTCGTCGGCGTCGACGCGGCCACCGTCGCGCTGGAGAGCCTGCCAGGGGTGGCTGGTCAGGTGCGCTCCGTCGCCTCCAGGATGGTGGAGGCGGTCGACCTGTCCGACGACGTCACCGCGCTGGGGTTGGTTGACGAGCACCGGTTGCTGTGCGCCCACCGCCAGGGGCCCTACGGCGTGGAGGCCTGGTCCCGGCAGCTGGACGCGGCCCTGTCGGATGTGCTGCCCGGTCTGGGCCGGGGCCGGTGGGTGCTCGGAGAGCCGGTGATCGTCAACCGGAACATGCGCCAGCTCGAGATCAACAACGGGGACTGCGGTGTCGTGGTCTCCCAGGACCCGGTGCCCACGGTGGTGCTGCCCAGTGGTTCCGGGGCGGCGCGCCGGCTGCCCTGCGCCCTGGTGGCGTCGCTGCGCCCCCTCCAGGCGATGACTGTCCACAAGGCGCAGGGATCCCAGTTCAACCGGGTGACGGTGGTGCTCCCGCCTCCCGAGTCGCCGCTGCTCACCCGTGAACTGATCTACACCGCCATCACCCGCGCCCGCGCGGGCCTCATGGTGGTCGGATCCCGGGAATCGGTGGTCAGAGCGGTCGCCCAGCCGTCGCTGCGCCGCTCAGGGCTGGGACGGATCTGGAATCTCCGGACCCAGCGGGGTGGACAGATCGGCCCCTGATTCCGGGGCGGGAAGACGATCGGCCAGCCAGCCGTCGACGAGGCTGCGGGCGATGGACATCGGCGCGGGCAGGATGAGGGTGCCGGCCGTCGTGAGATCGCGCACCTGGTCCCTGCTGTAGTGGGCGGCCTCGGCCAGCTCGTGGTCCGACAGCGCGATGTCCCCCTCGGCCCGGGCCACGTATCCCAGCATCAGCGACCTGGGGAAGGGCCAGGGCTGGGAGGAGATGTAGCGAGCGGCGGTGACCCGCAGCGACGTCTCCTCACCGACCTCCCTCACCAGGGCGTGTTCGGCGGCCTCCCCGGCCTCCACGAATCCGGCGAGCACCGAGACCCTGCCGGGCTCCCAGGAGGGCTGTCGGGCGAGCACTATCCGGTCGCGGTCGTCGAGGACCGCCGAGATCACCGCCGGGTCCGTGCGCGGGAAGACCACCGCCGCGCAGGCCGTGCAGATCCTGCTCAGACCGCCCTGCGAGGCCTCGGTGACGCCGTGGCAGCGCGGGCACAGTGGCGCCGACTCGTGCCAGTTCAGAGCCGCCAGGCCCGCCCAGACGATCTCCCGTTCGGCCGGCGGGAGATCCGACTGCCGCAGCGGCGCGACCCGTCTCCCCGGGCCGGGGACGGGATCGGCGCGGGTGACGAACCAGGGTCGGCCGGCCACCTCCCCGATGAGGAGCTGACGCTGGGGATCCCTCCGTCCGGCAGGGCTCTCGGTGGCAAGCCGGGACAGGTCACCGGCCAGCGCCGCCTCCCCGTGCCGGCCGATCCGCAGCAGGCGCGCTCCGGGATCGGTCCACCGGGCCGCGTTGGCCGAGGGATCGTCGCGGTCCATATGGCATCGGTCGATGACCGGCTCACCGATGAGGGTGGATGTGTCCTGTCTCACCCCTCCGAGCTTAGAGACCGGTCGGCCCCCGGGCCGGCGGAGTCCACCGACGGCTGAGGAGCCTCCAGCACCCGGGCCAGCTCCGCCAGGCTCAGGAGGGGTTCGGCCGCCACCGTCCGGTTCGCCCCGACATGGTGGAAGGCGGCACGGACCCGCTCCAGCGGCACTCCGGTCGAGCCCGCCCAGGCGAGCCGGTAGACCGAGAGCTGGACCGGATCGGCAGTGTTCGGGGCCGACGTCTTCCAGTCCACGACGACCTGGATCCCGGGGTCGTCGGGGTCCTCCAGGACGGCGTCCAGACGGCCACGGATCACAGTGCCGGCCACCGTGAGGGTGAAGGGCTCCTCGACGGCCAGCACCTTCGCCCCGTACCATCTGCTCGTCCGGAACGCCTCCTTGAGCCTCTCCAGCACCGGATCGGAGGTCCCCGCCGGTCGCGCCGGTTCCTCGTCCATGAGCTGCAGCTGCTCCTGACCACCGGGACGCAGCTGCTCGGCCACCCACTCGTGGAAGCGGGTTCCGATGTCGGCGCCGCGCATCACCGGGCGGGGCATGGGGCGGCGCAGCTGGTCCATGAAACGCCGGCGGTCGGCGTGCAGGGCGACCACCTGGGAGGCCGTCAACCCGCGGGGCAGGGCCGGGCCGCCAGCCTGGTGACGGCGCCTCTCGGCGGCGAGCAGGATCTCGGCGTCCTCCCGCCACCGGGCCACTGTCTGCGCCTCGGCGGGGTCATCGGGAAGACGGGAGTCGGCGTTGCGGCCGGACCGGATCCTCGCCACCAGATCGGCCAGCCGGTCGGCCCGTTCCGGATCGGCGCTCTGCGGCCATCGGGTCCCCGTCGGACCGGCCGAGATCTCTGCCGGCGGGTCGTCATCGTCCGGCGGCTCGACGACCGCCAGTCCCCATCCGCGCAGCCTCTCGGCCACCGCCTCCGCGTAGGCGCCCGGAGTACGCGCCCGGCTTGCCGAGGGCCGCCAGCGGTGCCAGGACACGATCAGCAGATCGCGAGCCCTGGTCGCCGCCACATAGCCCAGCCGGTCCTCGGCCCCGCGGGCCTCCAGGGCCAGCTCCTTCTTGTAGCCGGCCAGGTCGGACCGGGATCCGGACCTCGGCTGCGGGACGGTGCCGGCGTCACCGCGGACCGCCGCCGGCAGGACGGCGGCCCGGGTGATGTGGTTGTCGGGAGCCATCGCCGAGGGGAAGACCCCGGCATCCATGTCCGGCAGCATCACCATCGGCCATTCCAGTCCCTTGGCGCCGTGGACGGTGCTGATGACCACCGCGTCGTCGCCGACGGGCGCACTGCGGGCCAGGCTGTCGCCGAACTCCTCCTCGGCCGCCAGCCAGGCCAGCACCCCGGTAAGGGTGAGGTCGGGATCCTCGGTGAGGGCGCCGTGGATCTCCGTCCACAGGGCGTCGAGGTGGCTCTGCCTGCTGCGTGCCCGCCCGGGGTCGTCGGCGGCCAGCTCGTCGACCAGCCCGACGATCTGCTGGGTCCTCAGCACCAGATCATCGGGCCCGTCGACGGCGTGCTCGGCCAGGATCCGCCTCTCCCCCGCCAGCCGCGACACGGCGGCTCGCAACCCGGGTCTGTCGGCGAGGTCTCCAGGGTCGGCGATCGCGTCGGCCAGGTGGGCGTCGGGATGGGCGTCCCCGGTGCCCCGCGGATCGTCTCCCGCGGTGTCCTCGGCGAGACGTCTGCGGGCCAGCTCGCGGGCTCTGGCACTCAGCGCGGCCAGGTCTGCCGGTGCCAGACCGAACCGGGGAGCGGCGAGCAGCGTCGCCCACGCCTGGTCGTCGCGACGGTCTGCGAGCACTCTGAGATGGGCGACCACCAGGGCGATGTCGGGCAGTTGCAGCAGTCCGGAGAGGTTGGCGATGAGCACCGGTATCTGGCGCCCGGCCAGGGCGGCGTGAAGGTCGGCGACGTCGGAGTTGCGGCGGACCAGAACCGCAGCCTGTGACCATGAGCCGATCCGGCCCCGCTCGTGGGCCTCAACCAGGGTGTCGGCCACCCAGGCGCACTCACGGGGCCAGCTGAGGTGCCCCTGGCAGGCCACCAGGCCCGCGCGGGTGTCCTGCGGGGCCCGCAACGCCCCGACCAGGCCGCTCACCGCCGCCGAGCCGCGAAGCTGCGCGGAGATGTCATTGGCGCAGTCGAGGATGCGGGTTCCCGAGCGGCGGTTGGTGAGCAGGGTGCGGGTGATCGCGGGTTCGGGCGACCCGTCGGCGCCGGCACGTGGGAACTGGCGGGAGAAGCTCAGGATGTTGCTGGCGGCCGCTCCCCGCCAGCCGTAGATCGCCTGCAGAGGATCCCCGACCGCCGTGACCGGATGGCCGAGTCCCCGCCGGGGATCCGGCCCGGTGAACAGGCCGATGAGCAGGCTGGCCTGCGCCGAGGAGGTGTCCTGGTACTCGTCGAGAAGCACCACTGCGAAGCGCTCCCGCAGGTCTCGGCCCACCTCCCGGCGGTGCGCGGCCAGGTGCGCGGCCTGGGCCATCCGGTCAGCGTACTCGACCAGCCGGTGGCTCTCCTTGAGCTGCTGGTAGCGCTCGACCAGTCCGAGCAGCTCCTCCCGCTCGTCGACGGTGCCCAGGGCGGCCAGGACGTCGGCGTAGGGTCCGCCGTTCTTCCTGGGCGGGGCCGCGTCAAGCTGGGAGCGCCAGCGGCTGTCGGCCTCGCGGACCCGGTCGGCGTCGACCAGATGGGCGCCCATCTGGTCGGACAGTCCCACGATCGCCCCCGCGATCGAGACCGGGGTGAGGCGCTCGGCCATCACCGGCGGGTCCGCGAGTTCGCGCACCACCTCCAGGGCGAGCTGGTGGCAGCGGGCCCGGGTGATGAGCCGGGCGCCGGGATCGATGCCGTCCCAGGCCCCGTACTCGTCGACCAGCGAGGCGGCGAATCCGTCGTAGGTGGCGACGGTCGCCCCGGCCCGCCCCTCGTCCAGCGCACCCGCGGTGCGCAGCGCCGAATCGATGCGATCGGCAAGCTCGGCGGTCGCCTTGCGGGTGAATGTCAGTCCCAGCACCTGATCGGCGCGGACCTGGCCGGAGGTCACCAGCCACACCACCCGGGCCGCCATGACGGTGGTCTTGCCGGTCCCGGCTCCGGCTATCACGACCTCGGGCTCCAGGGGGGCTCCGATGACTTCCAGCTGCTCATCGGAGAAGGGAATGCCGAGAAGGTCGCGCACCTGCTCGGGTCCGGTGATGGTCATCGCGACTCCTTCCCGGTCGGCCCGGCCGGCTCCACCGCGTCATCGGGGGGCGTGAGTGCCGGGCAGCCGGAGCGCACCGGGCAGAACCCGCAGCCGGGATTGGGGATCGCGCGCAGATCTCCGGAGACGGCGATGGCGGCGGCCTCGTCGATCCGGGCGCCGATCCAGTCGCGGACCCGGGGATCGTCGTTCCGCTCCTCGCCCTCGGGCCACGGGACGTCGGTCAAGGAGGGTTGGCGCACCACCCTGGGATCCGCTCCGCCACGGCCCGCCCCGCGACGCAGGTGGACCAGTTCGGCGCCTCCCACGGCCACCGGCGCCTGGTCGGTCAGGCCGTCCACGCCGCCCGCCGCGACCACCGCCTGGTAGACGCCGACCTGGAGGAGGTGGGAGCGGGCCACCTGGGCCGAGGTGCTGGTGCCGGCCTTGAGATCGATCACCAGCAGCCGTCCGTCCTCATCGCGTTCGAGCCGGTCGATGCTGCCGCGGAAGCGGACGCGCGCCGAGGGCAGATCGAAGGTGTGGTCGAAGGCCACCTCGGTGCCGATGAGCCGGCCGGGGCGCCCGTCGAGCCACCGGTCGAGCCGGGTGAGCGCGTCACGGGCGCCTTTCAGCTCCGTCTGCGACTGCCAGGCGATCTCGAAGTCGATCCGGCCCCAGCCCTCTTCCAGGCCCGCCAGGGCCCTGTCCAGATCCCATCCCGCGGTCATCGTGTCGGAGGCCACCTGATGCACCAGGGTGCCGACCCCGGCCCGTGAGCTGCGCACTCCGGAGGCCCCGCCGCGCCGGGTGAGGAACCACTGTCTGGGGCAGGTGAGCAGTTCGCCGACGTGGGAGGCCGACAGGTTGACGGTCCGGGTGGCCGCCGGTGCATCGGCGGGTTCGCTGAGGGAGGGGACGAGGCCGGGCCGCCACCAGCGTCCCGGGTCCGCCTGGGGCACCCCCTCCTCGGTCAGCCGGGCCAGCAGCCCGGCGGCCTGATCGCGGAGCTGCGGCGAGGATCCCGGATCGCAGGCCGCCCTGCGCAGAGATCCGACCAGGTCGGTCATCCTGGTCGCGCGATGGTGTTCGGTGGGTGACTCGAGGACGTCACCGGCCAGCTCGGTGAAGAATGCCGAGGGCATCAGCCCGGCATTCTGATCGCGCACCGCCGAGAGGATGAGGGTGTCGCCGGCCCGGGAACAGGCCAGCAGGAACAGTCGCCGTTCGGCCCGCACCGTCTCGGACCATCCCGGCGGACTCACCGGACCCTCGGGGGACCAGCGGTCGGCCCCGACCAGAGACCCGGTGTGGTTGGGAGCCGGCCATCCGCCCTCCTCCAGGCCGGTGACGGCGACCACCGCGAACTGCCGGCCCTTGGCGCGGTGGGCGGTGATGAGGCTCACGCCGAGCCGCTCCCGGTCCGACTCACGGCTGCGGTCGGCAGGGATCTCCTCCTGCCGGACGGTCCGCACGAACCGGCGGGCGCCGATCGCCCCGATGAGGGAACTGCTGCGCTCGGCGAGATCGAACAGGGAGCAGAGCCCGTCGAGCTCACGGTCGGCGGTGGCGTCCCCGCCCAGGGCACGGTCGCGCAGGGTGTCGGACCAGGGGCTGCGCCCCCAGATCGCCCACAGCGCCTCGTGCACCTCCCCGGAGCGGGCCAGAACGCGGGCGGCCTTCCCGATCCGGTCCACCAGGTCGCGGGCCGGCGCCGCGGCGCGCGCCAGCCCGGGCGGTACTGATACTGGTCCGGATGGGTCGCCCTGCCGGGCTCCGGTGGCCGAGGAGTCGCCCAGCAGGGCTCCGAGCAGATCCCAGTCGAGGGGCGCGACGCCGGCGCGGCGGACCCAGTCCCCGATCCGGTCGCAGACAGCCCGGTCGAGCCCGGAGAGCGGGCCCTCCATCATCGCGGAGATCGAGGCCGCTCCCGGCTGCGCGTCCCCGGCGAGATCTGCAGCCGCATCCAGGGCGGTCAGCACCACCTGCACGGCATGCACCCCCGACAGTGCCGACTCGTCCCGGCTGCGGTGCACCGGTACGCCCTCCGAGGACAGCACAGCGGCCAGCGGGGCGATGTCGGAGCCGTGCCGGGTGATGACGGCCATCTCGTCCCAACCCACCCCGTCCCGCAGGTGCGCCCGCCGCAGCTCGTCGGCCACCGCGCGCGAGGCCCGTGCCGGGGAACCCGAGACCAGGCGCGTGAACCGGCCCCCCTCGCGCACCGACCGGCTGGGACGACGTCGCAGCAACCGGTCGGGAGGAACCATCGGCATGCCCATGCGGATCTGCTCCACAGCACGGTGTACCGGTGCCGCGCACCGGTGATCGGTCGTGAGGTGATGGACCGACAGGTCCGGAAAGAGCCCGGCCAGCTCGGCGAGCCGGTCGGGCACCGAACCACGGAACTCGAACGCGGTCTGGTCCGGATCCAGGGCCAGCACCGTCGGCACCCCCGCCCGGGCGATCGCGGCCAGCAGTGCCGCCTGGGAGGGGTCGCACTCCCCGAACTCATCGGCCACGAGGAGTTCCAGACCGTCGGTGACCGCATCCAGGACCCGGGGATCGGCGACCAGAATGCGAGCCCGGTGGACAGCCTCCGCATAGTCGAGGGTCTGCTCCAGATCCAGGACGTCGAGGTAGGTGGACAGAAAGGGCCCCAGGACCTGCCACGACTCCACCCCGAATCGCCGCCCGGCCTCCGCCAGATCGGCCGGATCCCTGCCCTCCTGGCGGATCGTGGCCGCCAGCACTCTCAGGTCCGAGGCGAATCTCGCCGTCGAGGCTCCGGCCCGCAGGCGCTCGGGCCAGCCGTCGAGATCCGATCCGGTAAGCAGCTCCCTGATCCGGAACTCCTGCTCCGGGGCGGTGAGCAGCCGTGGCGGCTGATCGCTGTAGCGCGAGACGATCGAGGCCGCGAGGGCATGGACGGTCGTGACCCTGGGAGCCAGATGAGCCCCGCCGACTCTCGTCAGCAACGCATTGCGCAGGTCCTGGGCCGCACCCCGGCTGTGGCCGGTCATCAGGACCGAGCCGAGCTCGCCGCCGTCGCGCAGGTGCGCCGCGACCCGCTCCAGGCAGACGCTGGTGCGACCCGTGCCCGGCCCTCCGAGCACCATGACGGTGCCGTGACGGTCGGTCAGGGCCGCCGACTGGTCGGCATCCGGTAGCGGTTCGCGGGTTCCTTCGCAGATCCCTGAGGGCAACATGACACCATCCCATCACGGCCCTGCGACACCGCCCCAACAGGCCGGCCGGGGCGCCGCGCGCCGTGCCCGGAGGAACTTCTTGACACCCCGATGGGCGAAACCGCCCCACTTTGTGAGAGGCTGGTCCTGCTGTCTGGCAAGACGCAGCGTCCGTGAGGACGGGCCTGCGTGCTTTGCTGCTCATCACTGGCGTCGCCGGGGTTGGGACCGGCAGTTCGGGATACGAGGTGTGTCCCGTAGCGCTGAGAAGGAGTGCACATGGCACAGGGAACCGTCAAGTGGTTCAGCCCCGAGAAGGGGTACGGCTTCATCGCCGTTGACGGAAATGCTTCCGAGGACGTCTTCGTCCACTGGAAGTCGATTGAGATCGAGGGCTTCAAGACCCTCGATGAGGGCCAGCGGGTCGAGTTCGACATCACCGAGGGCCGCAAGGGCCAGCAGGCCGAGAACGTCCGTCTCGCCTGACCGGAGAACTTCAGGTGAAGCCGTCCCGCACCTCAACGGGTGCGGGACGGCTTTTGTCCAGCAGCGAAAGGCAGCTGATGACCACATCCGACATCGGATCAGCAACCCCGCCCGTCCCCGCCCGGATACGGATCTCCCAGATCGCCGGCGCCCGCCCCGATATCGGTGTCGCCACTGACGTCGGTCTGCGCCACCCCACCAATCAGGATTTCGCCGCCGTCGACGTCGACCGTGACGGATGCCATGTCGTGCTCGTGGTCGCCGACGGGGTGTCCTCCACCGACGGCGCCGAGGAGGCGGCGCAGACGGCCGCCTCCACGGCATGCGACTACCTCACCGCTGCGCTGACCCAAGGGCTCCCGGTGAGCGACGACGCCGTCATCTCGCTGTTCGGCCGGGCCGTCCAGCGGGCCCATCAGGCCGTCCTGGACGCCCCCGGTCCGGAAGGCACCGGAGCCTGCACCCTGGTGACGGCGATCTGCTCGGTCGACCGCATTCTCGTCGCCAATGTCGGCGACACCAGGGCCTACTGGTTCCCCACCGAGGGTCCCGCCCGGCGCCTGACCGTCGACGACTCGGTCGCCCAGGCCCAGATCGACATGGGGATGTCGCGCGAGGAGGCCGAGGCCGGTGCCGGCGCCCACGCCATCACGAAATGGATCGGCGCCAGGGCCACCGACCTCGACCCCCGGGTGCTGTCGATCCGGCCACGCACACCTGGCTGGGTGATGGTCTGCAGCGACGGGCTGTGGAACCACGTCCCCGATCCGACGGCCCTCGGCGAGGTGGTGGGCAGGTTCACCGCCGATGCCGCGCCCGGAGCCGACGGGCGGCCCGACCCCCAGGCCGTCGCGGCGGCTCTCGCCGAATTCGCGAATTCCCAGGGAGGATTCGACAACGTCACTGTCGCTCTGTGGCGCGCCGATGCGGTGCCCGTTCGCCGTGAGGACAGCCCGGCGTCCCCCGATGCCCCGGTCGAGTAGGTTTGACGGCATGGAGATCAAGATCGGAATCACCGACGTCCCCCGCGAGGTGACCCTCGAGTCTGACGAGTCGCCCGAGGACATCGCGTCGAAGCTGCGGGAGACGTTGAGTCAGCCCGACGGCGTGCTCACCCTCACCGATCCGAAGGGACGCACGATCCTTGTTCCGACCCGGACCATCGCCTACCTCGACCTGGGCCAGCCGAACGCCAGGCCGGTCGGATTCGGGACTGTGTGATCAGAGGGGCGGGTCAGGGCTCCAGGCCGAGACCCGCCACCCGGTCGTCGTGCTTCGACAGGACCGCCGCGAGCACCTCGTTGATGGCCGCAAGATCGTCCAGCTCCCCGCCGTCGGCGCCGGTCAGCGCCGAGGTGAGGTCCGCGTGCACCGCGGCCAGCCGCTGGACGACACTGAGCATCTCCCCCACCAGCTTCCGGGCGAACACCGAGTTCGCCGAGCGGGCATCCTGATCGGCCTCGAGACGCGACCGCAGCTCCTCGTCCCACCGCACCCTGGTGCCGGTGCCCCGACCCAGCCATGGGCCGTAGGTGCCGCTCGGAGGCGTGAACGCCTTGCCCAGATGAGGCTCCACCTCATCGAGGAAATCGGCACACAGACCGACAACGATGTGATCGCGCAGCAGCACCTGGGTCCACGAACTGCTCGGGACATAGGTCGAGATGCTGGCGATGAGGGGCTCCACGTCGTCGAGCTGGACCAGACTGTCCAGGTGGTTGCGAGCCTCGTTGAGGATGTCCGAGAGTTCGCGCGAACGGTCCGCCAGGAGAAGGCGCCGCGCCACGTCGGGGGCCAACGGCATACCGCCGACCACTGCGCCGAGTCCGTTCAGCGCAGAGGCGCTGACGATCGCCCAGAAGGTCGCCACCGCCGAGGAATCCGGCGTACCAGGGGTTCGGGTGGTGTCATCGCTGCTCACACCGCCAAGCCTAGGTCCAGACCCGCCCCATCGCGCATCCAACACGCTCCCCGGCCCCGACGCGATATGATGTATGACGGTGTGTCGATCCTGAATCCACACCGGGCCCGGCCGCGGCGCGCCACGCGCGATCCGCACCAGGGCCGAAGTACACGACATCGGGCCTTTGCCGGGCCCCGTTCACGAAGAGGCCATGATCCTGTCAACTGAAACTTCAGAACCTGAGACATTCGCCGATCTCGGCGTCCGCGACGACATCTGCCAGGCCCTCGCCGGCGTCGGCATCGTCTCCCCCTTCCCCATCCAGTCGATGTGCATCCCGATCGCGGTGGAGGGGAACGACCTCATCGGGCAGGCCCGCACCGGAACCGGGAAGACCCTCGCCTTCGGCGTGACGATCCTGCAGCGCATCATCCTTCCCGGGGACGAGGGATGGGACGACCACGCCGAGCGCAGACCCCAGGCACTGGTGACCTGTCCCACCCGCGAACTCGCCCTGCAGGTCTCCCGGGACATCGCCACCGCCGCCAGCGTGCGCGGCGCGAGGGTCCTCACCATCTACGGCGGCGTCGGTTACGAACCTCAGATCGAGGCACTGCAGAACGGTGTGGACGTTGTCGTCGGCACCCCGGGCCGCCTCCTCGACCTGGCCCACCGCAAGGACCTCGACCTGTCCGCTGCGCGTATCACGGTGCTCGACGAGGCCGATGAGATGCTCGACCTGGGCTTCCTGCCCGACGTCGAGAAGCTGCTCGCCATGACGCCGAGCAACCGCCAGTCGATGCTCTTCTCGGCCACCATGCCGTCCGCGATCATGAGCCTGGCCAGGGCCCACCTCAACAAGCCGATGCACATCCGCGCCGAGGGCGCCGACGCCCAGGCCACCGTGCCCGACACGACCCAGTTCGTGTATCAGGCGCACCCGATGGACAAGATCGAGGTGATCGCTCGGATCCTGCAGTCCCGCGACGTCGAGAAGGTCATGATCTTCTGCCGCACCAAGCGCGCCTGCCAGCGGCTGGCCGACGACCTCGACGACCGTGGCTTCAAGGCCCGCGCGATCCACGGCGACCTCACCCAGGTCGCCCGTGAGAAGGCGCTCAAGAAGTTCCGGTCCGGCGAGGCCACCATCCTGGTCGCCACCGACGTCGCGGCACGCGGCATCGACGTCACCGGCGTCTCCCATGTCATCAACCACGAGTGCCCCGATGACGAGAAGACCTATGTGCACCGGATCGGGCGCACCGGTCGGGCGGGCGCCAAGGGTGTGGCGGTGACCCTCGTCGACTGGGCCGACGTCACCCGCTGGAAGATGATCAACAAGGCCCTGGATCTGGGCATCGAGGAGCCGGTGGAGACCTATTCCACCTCGGCCCATCTCTTCACCGACCTCGACATTCCCGAGGGAACGAAGGGTCATCTTCCGGGAAGCAAGCCCTCCGAGCGCCGCCCCGCCGAACACCGCAAGGACCGCGAGAAGCACGATCGCGGCCACCGCTCGGACCGCGAGCGCGGGCGCTCGCGCCGCGACGGCGGCGAGCGCGAGGAGGCCAGGCAGGATCACCCGAAGCGCAAGCGCACCCGGCGTCGCAACGGCGAGGTGATCGAGCACAAGCCCCAGGCCGACGGCACTCAGCAGCCCGACAGCACGGCACCGGTCGAGGCGGTTCAGGAGGCCCCGGCAGCCTCTGTTCAGGGCTCACCGGTGTCGACCGAGCAGGCCGTCGCAGAGAGGCTGGAGCAGGCCGGCGCAGTGGCCGCGGTGGATGGTCGCACATCCAGAAGGCCCGCCTCGGCGAAGAAGGCCACGACGGCTCGGAAGACGTCGACGGCCAGGAAGGACGGAGCCAAGGACCGCTCCGGCAAGGCCGAGGCGAAGAAGGCGCGGGTGGTCAAGACCGGGACCCGCAAGGCGAAGAGGACCACGGCCGATGACGTCGCCCCCACCGTCGTCGTCCAGCAGCCCGCCGAGATCACCGAGCAGCGGGGCACGACGGCCTCCCAGCGACGCCGCCGCAGGGCCCGTGGTCACGACGAGGCCAGCTGAGCCGCTCCCCGACCAGCCGCATGAACGACGCCCCGGAACCTCGTGGTTCCGGGGCGTCGTGGTCTCCCAGCTCAATACACCATCCAGCTCAGTAGACCATCTTCATGGCGCGCCGGACCTCGTCGAGAGTCCGGTCGGCCACCGCCCCGGCGCGCCCGTTGCCTTCGCGCAGCACGGAACGCAGGTACCCTTCGTCGGCGGCCAGCTCCGCCCGCTTCGCCCGGATCGGGGCGAAGTAGTCGTTCATCGACGCGGTGAGTCTCTTCTTGAGAGTCCCCGACCCGCCGTCGCCGATCTCCTCGGCGACCGTCTCCGGATCCGAGCCCTCGCACAGCCCCGTGAGCAGTAGCAGGTTCGACACCTCGGGGCGTGCGTCCGGGTCGTAACTGATGTGACGCTCGGCGTCGGTCTTGGCCTTCTTGATGAGTTTGGCGGTCTGGTCGGCGGTCATCCCGATCTCGATGGTGTTGCCGCGCGACTTGCTCATCTTGGTGCCGTCCAGCCCGAGGACGTGCGGGGTGGCCGACAGCAGGGCCTCGGGCTCGGGGAAGACGGGGTGATCGGGGTCCACCCTTCCGTACCGCTCGTCGAAGCGACGAGCGATCACCCGGGTCTGCTCGATATGAGGGAGCTGGTCCTTGCCGACCGGCACCAGGTTGGCCTTGCAGAACAGGATGTCGGCGGCCTGATGCACCGGGAAGGTGAGCATCAGCCCGGACATGGGCCGTTCCGAGGTGGACAGCTCGTCCTTGACGGTCGGGTTGCGGCGCAGCTCGGCGTCGGTGACCAGCGACAGGAAGGGCAGCAACAGCTGGTTGAGGCCCGGCAGGGCGGAATGGGTGAAGATCGTGCTCCGGGCTGGATCGATGCCGATCGCCAGATAGTCGGCCACCCCCGACAGGACGTTCTCCTGGATATCGCCCACCCCGTCGCGGTCGTAGATCACCTGGTAGTCGGCGATCACCAGGAAGGACTCCACGCCACGGTCCTGCAGCCTCACCCGGTTGGCCAGGGAACCGAAGTAGTGACCGATGTGGAGCTTGCCGGTGGGGCGGTCACCGGTGAGGATCCGCCAGTTCTCCGGATGCACGGCCAGATCGGCCTCAACCTTGTCGCTTCGCGCCTGGGAGCGAGCCAGAGTGGCCTCGTTGGAGCCCTCACCGGCCTCGGGAGAGTTGTCAGTCATGGTGTCCTTTCAGGCCCCCGCGGCGCACGACGCACGAACGGCCGCCACAGGGCGGCCGTTGACGGGAAGGGGTGGTTCAGGGCCGCACGCAACGGCGCCACCAGATCAGCTGGGGCGGGCGCACGACGGTCATGGGGCACAGCTTAGCAAGCCTGACGCCGGTGGCCGCCGCGCCCGGCGGTCACGGCTCCCACGCGCCGAAATCGAGCATCTCCTGGGCGGAGGGCTCCTCCTCGTCGCGCGCCGGCGGCCCCGACACCATGGCTGCCAGCGACCTCATCCCGCCCGCGATCGCCTCCACCTTGCCCAGGGCGTGAACGACCGCCTGCACCGAAACAGGTGGCATCGTCCCGTCCGGCTGCAGGTGGCCGTGCAGGTAGCGCCCGGACGGGGAGTCGATGCGGAGGCGTCCGCAGGCCAGCCAGGAGACGATCTCGGCCTCGAACTCCTGGCTCTCGGGGCTGAGGGCACGGCGCTGATGACGCTGTGCACCGGCCCCCGCCAGGTGCCCGCAGTAGATGTGCCCCAACTCGTGGAAGAGGGTTGCCAGGCGGGTCGCCGGGTCCGTCGAATCGTTGACCGTGATCGCGTATCGGATCTCGCCCTTGCGCGGCGCCCGCCCCGGATCCCAGGACCCGACGGTCTGCGTCCGGCCGGCCTGGGCCGAACCGAAGGGTGTCTCCCGGTAGCTGATCGCCTCGTCGGGCAGCCTGCCCGTGAATGCCGACAGCCCCTCCTCGGTGACCGGCCCGCTGGCACGGAAGGGATCCATAACGCCCTGCGGCAGCGGCCTTCCGTCGGTCTCGCTGACGTCGTAGACGAATTCCACCGGCATGAAGGGTTTGAGGATGACCAGCGGCCGGGCTCCCGGGCGCGGATGCCGTCCGAACTCGTGACGCCAGGTCCAGGCGGTGGCGACGTACAGGGCTCCTGGACGCTGCACCTCGACCAGCATGGCGTTGTAGGGGCCGAGCATCGGCAGTCGGCACAGCACGGCCCGCAGATCCTCCAGCTCGTCGGAGGGCCGGCCCGCCGCGGCGGCCGCATAGAGGCTGTCCAGGCCGGGCAGCTCCGGCGTGTCGCGGGTCTGACCGCCGATGGCGCCGACCGCATCGTGCAGATCCATCGAAGCCCTCCTCAGACCCGGTACAGCTCGCCGCCCCGGATCTGGATCCGGATGCACAGCTCGCGATAGGCGGTCTCGCGGGTGGTGTTGCAGCCCAGTGCGTGATCCTTCTTCCCGGTGCCGTGGTAGTCGCTGGATCCTGTCCGGATCAGACCGAGCCGCCCTCCCAGGTCGAACAGCAGGGAGCGCTGCTCGGCGGTGTGGTTCTGGTGATCCACCTCGATGCCGTCAAGACCGTGCCGGCGCGCCAGTGCGGTGATGACGTCGGTGGTGAGCACGGATTCGGCCCCCCGGCCCCACGGGTGGGCCAGGACCGCCGCGCCGCCGGCCCCGTGGATGAGATCGACCGCCCTTGGCAGGTCGCAGGAGTAACGGCGGACGAACCCGGGCCGGCCCTCGTCGAGCCAGTCGCGGAAGGCCTCGTCGCGATCGGCGACGTAGCCCTTCGCGATCATGACGTCTGCGACGTGGGGGCGTCCGATGCTCGGGGCCGATCCGGCCCTGGCCAGCACCTCGTCGACGGTGATGTCGAGACCGGCTTCCCGCAGGGCGGCGACCATCCTGGCCAGCCGTCCGCCGCGGCCCTTGCGAATGAGCTCCAGCTCGGCGCCCAGCGCCTCGTCGGAGACTCTGCAGCCGTAGCCGAGCAGGTGCACCTCGGTGCCCCCCTGATTGCATGAGACCTCGACGCCCGGAAGCACCCGCACCCCGAACCGCTGCCCCGCCGCGATCGCTTCTGGCAGCCCGTCGAAGGTGTCGTGATCGGTCAGGGCGATGACCTGCAGGCGGGCCTCGGCGGCAGCCATCACCAGGCCCGTCGGCGAGTCTGTCCCGTCGGACACGGCGGAATGGGTGTGCAGGTCGATCCGCACGATTCACCTCCACGTGAAGCGTCACGTCGGCGGGCGATTCCTGATCGGCCGACGGCCCCAGCGTACGCACATGCGCGGCGAGCCGCGGATGGACCCCCTGGCGGCCCGCAGAACCACCGTGGAGCCGCGATGGGTAGGAGGGGATTGGAGGCGTCATCGCCGAGAGTGCAAGACTGTGTCGTCATGGACATCAACACGACCGCCCAGTTCGCAGCCACCCCCGACAAGGTGACTGCCATGATGACCGACCCCGAATGGTGGGTCGACGTCTACCGCCGCATCGGCGCCACGACCAGCAACATCACTCCGACCGAGAACGGGATCTCCTTGGATCTGGCTCTCCCCGCCCCTCACCAGGTTCAGAAGATCGTGGGTGAGACCCTGTCGGCGCACCAAGACCTCACCTGGCAGGCACCCGCCGAGGACGGCTCCCGGCAGGGCGAGCTCGTCATCAACCCGAAGGGGATGCCCGCCAAGGCCGTGGGTCATGCGAGCCTGGCCGCCGGTGGTCCCGGCAGCGTCGTCACCTACACCGGCGAGTTCACCATCTCGCTGCCGGTGGTCGGCAAGAAGCTCGAGAAGGTCGCAGGGCCCTATCTCACCCGCGCCTTCGATGTGCAGCAGGAGGCCGGGGACGACTACCTGTCCAGGTGATCCGCGCCCCCCACGGATGTGCGAGGGCCCCGCATCATGGCGATGCGGGGCCCTCGTCGGCCGCGGATCCGGGGACGGATCAGCTGCGGACGGGATCGGTGCCGGGAGCCGGCAACTGCTCGGTGATGTCGTGCCAGGACATCTCGTGCTCGGCGAGCAGGCTCTGAACCGAGACGTCGTTCCACGCGTCATCGATGACCATTCCGGCGATCTGGCCGGCGGCCGGTTCCGAGACCCGGTCGTCCTCGTCGGCGAACCATGCGGTGATTCTGGAGGGCTGGAGACGGGCGATGGACACCCCGCCGTTGTCGACCTCGTAGTTCTCCCCGAGCTCCGCCTCGGGCAGGTGGGCCACCAGCACCAGACGCCGGCCGAATCGCGCCAGGCCCCAGATGGATCCGATCACCATGGCGGCGCGCTCGGCCTCCTCCTCGCCGCCCGCGCCCAGATCGAGAATCGAGCGCAGCTCGGGGGTGACGGCGAAGCCCTGGACATCCGAACCGCCGTCCTCCACCAGCTTCCGGGCACCGCTCGCATCGGCAGGGATGAATACGAGTCGATCGGCGCCCGTGCTGTGTGATGTACGTGCTGGCATCTGGTGTCCTCCTGTGACGGCTGTCATGCCACCGTATCCGTACGGCGGTGCCTGTCTCGACCTCCGGACGGTACCGTCCCACCCGATGGGCCGTCGCCGACTCTCCGCTGGGAGATTGTCCACATTCGTCGTCACAGACTCTGGCCATATCGTGTGGGTCTCTAGTGGACTTGGACCATGAGCCCGACAGATCCGATCCGCGATGACATCAGCCGCGTCCTCCTGGCCGTCGACGGGATCGTCCTGGAGCAGGTGGCCGACTGGGTGCCCAGGGCCCTCGACGGCCCTCCACCCCGGGTCACCGGACAGCAGCCTCTGCCGCTGCTGTCCCTCGACACGGGCAGCACGGGGCCCCCGGCCAGTGCCATCTCCGACGGTCGGGTGTCTTCCGACAGGGTGGCCGCACGGATGACCACCACCGTCGCGGCTATCATCCTCGAGTGCGTTTCGGGCCGCCGCGCCATGCCGCACCTGCGAATGCTGTGCACCGAGGAGGCCTTCGAACAGCTCCACGAATGGCCGCGCGGGCCCGCCTGGGCCCGTGCCGCACTGGTGTCCAGCCCGCACGCAGGGGCCGTCGACGGGGTGATCGACGCTGTTGTGACGCTGGATGTCGCGGGCCATCGCCTGGCGATGGGCCTGCGACTGGAACGGCGCCGCCAGGGCTGGCTGGTGAGCGAGGCCGGCCTGGTCGCCAGCCCCGGCGTCACCGCGCTGCTGGGAGGAGCCAGATCCGTCGCCTCCCCCCTCAGCCGGCCGTCCGGCCGTGGCAGTGCTTGAACTTCTTGCCCGACCCGCACGGGCACTTCTGATTGCGTCCGACGTTCTTGAATCCCTCGGGTTTCTCGACCCGTTCCTTGTCGGGATCCGCAGCGCCCGGATCACCGACGGCACCGGCTCCGGACCGCTCCTGGATCTCACCGGACTCATCGGCGGCGCTGTAGCTGAGTTCCGCCTGTGTTCCCGAGGAGGTTCCCGCCGCGACTGATGCCGCACCGACCAGCGAGTCGGCGGTGACGGCCGCTCCGGACTCGGTGGTGACCAGCCCCACGTCCGGCGTGGCGGAGGCCTGCACGTCGAGGTTGAACAGGAATCCGACGACCTCTTCCTTGAAGGCGTCCATCATCGCGTTGAACATCTGGCCGCCCTCGCGCTGATACTCCACCAGGGGGTCGCGCTGGGCCATCGCCCGCAGCCCGATGCCCTCGCGCAGGTAGTCCATCTCGTAGAGATGCTCCCGCCACTTGCGGTCCAGCACCGTGAGCAGCACCTGTCGCTCCAGCTCGCGCATGGTGTCCTCGCCGAGGGCCTCCTGCCGGGAGTCGTAGGCGGACTCCGCATCGGCGACGAAGGCCTCCACCAGCTCGTCCTGCTCCTGACAGTCCTCGTACTCGTCCTTGTCGAGCCCGACCGGATAGATCTTGCCCATCTCCGACCACAGCTCGTCGAGGTCCCAGTCCTCGGAGAACCCGTCGGTGTACTGGCGGACCCCCTCCTCGACCACCCGATCGGTGGTGGCCCGCAGCTCCTTCTCGACGTCGGCGCCCTCCAGCACCTTGCGGCGGTCGGAGTAGATGGCGTGGCGCTGGCGGTTCATCACATCGTCGTACTTGAGGACATTCTTGCGCATCTCGAAGTTCTGGGCCTCGACCTGCTTCTGGGCGCTCTCGATCTGGCGGGACACCCACTTGGACTCGATCGGCACATCCTCGGGCATCTTGAGGGTCACCATCGCCCGGTCGATCACCTCGGGCTTGAACAGCCGCATCAGCTCGTCCTGCAGGGACAGGTAGAACCGGGACTCGCCGGGATCGCCCTGGCGTCCCGAGCGTCCGCGCAGCTGATTGTCGATACGCCGCGACTCGTGACGCTCGGAGCCGATGACGTAGAGCCCGCCGAGCTCCTCGACCTCGTCGTGCTCCTTGGCCGACTGCTTCTCGAGCTTGGTCAGAGTGTTCTTGTAAGCCAGCCGGTAGGCCTCCTCGTCCTTGACCGGATCGAGCCCCTTCTCCCGCAGCTCCAGCTCGGTGAGGAACTCCGGGTTCCCGCCGAGCATGATGTCGGTGCCCCGGCCGGCCATGTTGGTGGAGACCGTCACGGCCCCCTTGCGCCCGGCCAGGGCCACGATCGCGGCCTCGGACTCATGATGCTTGGCGTTGAGGACCTTGTGCGGGACTCCCGCCTTCTTGAGCTGGGCGCTGAGCACCTCGGACTTGGCCACCGAGGCGGTGCCGATGAGGATCGGCTGGCCCTCCTCATGGCGCTCTACCACGTCGGCGACGACGGCGTCGAACTTCGCGCTCTCGGTGCGGTAGATGAGGTCCTTCTGATCGAGGCGGATCATCGGTTCGTTCGTGGGGATCGGGATGACGCCCAGACCGTAGATCTTCTGGAACTCGCTCTCCTCGGTCTTGGCGGTTCCCGTCATGCCGGCGAGCTTGTCGTACATCCTGAAGTAGTTCTGCAGGGTGATGGTCGCCAGCGTCTGGTACTCGTCCTTGATCTCGACGTGCTCCTTGGCCTCCAGGGCCTGGTGGAGACCCTCGTTGTAGCGGCGTCCGGCCAGGGTGCGGCCGGTGTGCTCGTCGACGATGAGGACCTCGCCGTCGCTGATGACGTAGTCCTTGTCGAGGTGGAAGAGTTCCTTGGCCTTGATGGCGTTGTTGAGGTAGCCGATCAGCGGGGTGTTCTCGGACTCGTAGAGGTTGTCGATCCCGAGCCTCTGCTCGACCATCTCGATGCCGTGGCCGAGCACCGAGACGGTGCGCTTCTTCTCATCGACCTCGTAGTCCCGGTCGCGCACCAGCTTCTTGACGATGCGCGCGAACTCGGGATACCACTGCTTGTTCTCCTCGGCGGGGCCCGAGATGATGAGCGGCGTCCGGGCCTCGTCGATGAGGATCGAGTCCACCTCGTCGACGATCGCGAAGTGGTGACCGCGCTGCACGCAGTCCTCGAGGGTGGACGCCATGTTGTCGCGAAGATAGTCGAAGCCGAACTCGTTGTTCGTGCCGTAGGTGATGTCGGCGCCGTAGGCCACCTTGCGCTCGGCCGGGGACATCTCGGTGAGGATCGCCGAGGTCTCCAGACCCAGGAAGCGGTGCACCCGGCCCATCTGCTCGGACTGGATCCGGGCCAGGTAGTCGTTGACCGTGACGACGTGGACGCCCAGACCGGAGAGCCCGTTGAGGTAGGCGGGCAGCAGGCCGACCATGGTCTTGCCCTCGCCGGTCTTCATCTCGGCGATGTTGCATTCGTGGAGGGCGGCTCCGCCCATGATCTGGACGTCGAAGAGGCGCTTGTTGAGCACCCTGTTGCCGGCCTCCCGGACCGTCGCGAAGGCCTCCGGCAGCAGCCGGTCGAGGTCCTCGCCGTTGTCGAGCCGCTTCTTGAAGTCTGCGGTCTGCCCCGACAGCTCCTCGTCAGACATCTCGACGTAGTCGTCCTCGATGCTGTTGACCTGGCCGACGATCCGGTTGAGGTGCCGCAGCACCTTCCCCTCACCGGCATGCAGCACGCGATCCAAGGGGTTCAAGGGATGGTCCTCCTAGGTGGACGGTTGGGCCGCCCGGGTCGATGACCCGACAGGCACGGCCGTGGCAACCTGGACAGGCTGCGGGCCGGAATCCATCCTAAGCGGTCGGCCCGGCACAACCCAGAGCGGACGTCACAAAAGCGGCCCGATCAGTCCGTCGAGCGGGCGAGCCCTTCAGCCAGATCCCCGACGTCGAGCACCCGGATCCGCCCGAGACCCCGCCACCGGGCAACCTCCTCCAGGTGGCCGGCCAGCGCCGCGGCGACCGTCGACCATCCGGGGAAGGCGGGAGCGGACTCAGCACCGGGTTCGCGCCAGGCAGAGGCGATCTCGAGCTCGCCTGCCGCGCGATCGGCACGCAGATCGACCCGGGCCACGAAGTCCTGGCCCAGCAGGAAGGGCAGGCAGTAGTAGCCGAACCTCCGCCTGGCTCGGGGGACGTAGATCTCGATCCGGTAGTCCAGGTCGTGGAGCCGCAGGGCGCGCTCGCGGCGGAAGATCACCGGGTCGAACGGGGAGACGAGGGTGCAGGCCGCCATCCTCCGGGGGAGGGCAGAACCGGCGCACATCCACCAGCCCGGATCCCCGCCGACGCGCACCGGCTCGACGAACCCCTCGTCGGCCAGCGACGCCAAGGCGGCATCGGTCGGTCTCCTGCGGGTGCGGAAGTAGTCCGCCAGGTCTGCGGGGGTGAAGACTCCCAGGGCCTTGGCCGCGCGGGCGGCCAGCTCCCGGTGTCCCTGCGAGGCGGTGAGCTCGGGCCTTGCCCGGATCCGGGCCGGCAGCACCTGTTCGGGGAGCGCGTAGATCTTCTCGAATGAGGCCGTACGACCTGCCACCGCCACCCGCCCGCAGCGCCACGCCCATTCCAGGGCGGTCTTGGAGGCCGACCAGTTCCATCCCCAGCTCTCGGGCGAGTTGCCGCGCTGTCCGCCCGAGATCTGGCGGGCGGTGGCCGGGCTGTCGGCCAGCCGTGCGACGACCTCGTCGACCAGCCGCGGGTTCTCGTCCAGCAGATCCACCATCGACCGCCACGCCTCCCTGGCGGCGTCCCGCCGACGGAAGCGCAGGGCCGGTTCAAGGTCGATGTCGACCAGGCTGGCAACATGGGCCCAGGTCTCGTGAAGCAGCGGGCTGCGACCCTCGACGGCACCGGTCAGCAGCGCGGGCTCGTAGGGCCCGCACCGACTGAACAGAGGCATCTCATGGGCTCGGGCGAAGACGTTGACCGAGTCCACCTGGAACAGACCGATGCGCCCGACGGTGCGCCGCAGCGCGGCCCGGTCCGTGGAGACCGGGCGCCGACGACCCAGGCCCTGGGCGGCCAGGGCGAGCCTGGCCGCCTGCCGCCGGGTCAGACGGCGTCCGGTCCGGATCAGGACTCGGACCCGTCGACGTTGAGGTGGATGACGCCGAAGTTGTAGCCCTTGCGCCTGCGGTAGACGACGCTCGGAGACTTCGTCTCGGAGTCGAGGTAGAGGAAGAAGTCGTGGCCGACCAGCTCCATCTCGTCGAGGGCCTGGGCCAGCGTCAGCGGCGCGGCCGGGAAAACCTTCTCCTTGACGTAGAGCGGTCCGTCGCCGGTGACCTCGACGTCGCCGGCGATCTTCCGGGTGGCGATGATATCGGGGGCCTCGCCGGTCACATCGGCGGCCGGGACGTCGAGCACCTGGGAGACGCGCAGCCCGCGGCGGCTGCGACGCCGGTCCGCGGCCTTGGTGAGCTGGGCGCGGAGCCGCTCGGCGGCCTTGTCGAAGGCGACCATCTTGTCGGCCGCCTGACCGACCGCCCTGACCACCGGGCCCCGCGAGCGGAGCGTGATCTCGCAGGTGATGGCCTGATCCCTGGAACCCTTGGTGTCCTGAACGGTGAAGACCACCTCCACCCGCTGGACGCGGTCCCGCCACTTCTCGACGCTGGAGATTCTGTCCTCGACCTGGGCCCGAATGTCATCACTGATCTTGCAATGACGGCCGGAAACGATGACGTCCATGACGACCTCCTGTGCTGGTGTGAACCGGACTGATCATCCGGTCATGACAAAGGCACGACTCCGCGAGAATCCCTGTCCCTGTCGGGCTCGGGATCATCATCGGTCGTGCCATGCATCCACGCTACCGGATGGCGCCTCACATCGGCAGGGACCGACTCTCACCGATCACGCCCAACGCCTCGGATGTTCGGCGTCGGCCAGAACGAGCGCCGCCAGCACCCGGTATCCGGAGGCCGTCAGGGCCCGCACCGCCTCGTCGAGGCTGGCGCCGGTGGTGCGGATGTCGTCGACGACCACCACCTCCCCCGCTCCCGGAAGCGCCCTCATCGAACCGGCCTGGTTTCCCGATCGCGCCTCGTGGGAGACCTCCACCTGGTCGTGCACGCGGCGGGTGCGCCGCAGCAGAGGGCTCACTGCCCCGGCCGGCAACTCGCATCGGGCCGATGCCGCACGGAGCAGGTCCAGCACGTGATCGGCGCCGCGACGACGGACAGCGGGCGGGCTGGAGGGCACCGGTACCAGCCTCGGGCATCGGGTCGCGGCCTCGACCACCGCGGACAGGCCCGGGGCGAGCCAGCCCCCGAGCAGCCCGCACAGCCAGCCGGCGCCGCGATCCTTGTGGGCGGTCACAAGGCTGGTGAGCGGGGCCCGGTACGGAAGGCAGGCCACCACCGGCGGTGGGCCGTCGAGGATGACCCGGGGAGCCGGACGGACCGCTGCCAGGCATTCGGCGCACACCCCGAGACCCGGGCTCCCGCACCCGGGACAGCAGGCTCCCAGCAGCAGATCGGCCAGAGGCTCGAAGACCACCATGTCCGCAATGGTGGCGCATCGGGCCCGGCGCGCGGAAGGGTTCGTGCGCCCGGAGCCCGCGTCTAGAAGCTGATGGCGGCCTGACGCGCCCCGCTGAGCACCTGCCGCCAGCGGTACCGGTCCTCATAGCTCAGCAGGTCCCCGTCGGCGGTGAGGACCATCGCATTGATGCCGTCGGCTCGGGGAAGAGTGGTCAGGGCCACCATGTCGGTGCCGCTCATCGGGCCGATCGTGGTGCCCCCCGAACCGTCGAGGAAGAGCTGGAAGGGCGATCCGGGCCCGTCCGCAGTCGCTCGTGCAAGGATGATGAGCGAGTCGGTGGTGATCCAGCCCACGTCCGCGACCCGGGTGAGGCCCCGGTCCACGATCCCCAGCGACAGCTCGGTCAGACCGTCGACGATGATCTGCTGCGGATCGGTCGCACCGGGACGCGCCCTCGCCATGGCGAGCCGTGGACCGCCGTCGGCGTCGACCACGAGCGCCATTCTGGTGAGGTCGGGTGACAGCGAGAAGGCCAGCACCCGCCTGGTGGCCAGCTCGGGCGACTGCACCTTGAGCTGGACACCCGACTCGCTGAACGCGTAGATCCTCGAGCCCGCGCCACGACTCCCGATCGTCCAGATCGATCCGTCCGTGGCGATCTGGGGACGGATCAGACCGGCCGCGTGCATCAGGATGTCGGCACTGTCGGCGCCGACCGTCCACAGGAGCAGCGAGGCGGCGTCGGCGTCGACCAGGGCCCAGCGCCTGCCCGCCCTCTCGACGGCCATGGAGGAGATCCGCGGGGCCTCGGCCGAACCCATCAGCCCCGCGACCGGAGTGGGGGATCCGGAGTCGGGAACGGTCACCAGCCGCCCGTCACGGGTTGCCATCATGGCCGGCACCTCGGAGGAGATCAGCGGCGACATGGAGGTGAACAGGCTGGTCGAGACCGTGTCGTCCTCCGCGGCTCCCGGGATCGACAGATTCGAACCGCCGGTCGTCAGCCGCACCCGCGCGACCTCGCCGAAAGAGGACAGGGTCCAGGCCATCTGGCCAGCCATCTGGCGTCGCTGGGCATCGGTGAGCGGGGTGACCTCCCCGGTGAGACTGACCACCGCGATCCCACCGTGGTCGATCGGCACGGAGTTGGCCGACAGCTTGGTGCCGGTCGGCATGACGCTCTCGACGGCTCCTGCGAGCCAGCTGTTGGGGCCCGACAGGAGCGAGGTGACGGCACTGGTCGGGGTGGCAGCCGCCTGGGGCAGGTGGATGAGGTCCGGCACCAGGTAGGCGCTCCTGCGCCCGGGGAAGTAGAGCGAGACCGTCCGATAGCTGCGTGAGAAGGTCAGTTGGGAGACCACCAGCCCGCGAGGAGGCCGGGAGATCCGCCACTGCCCGTTGACCTGCACCACGCCGAAGTCGTGGTCGAAGACCGCTCCCCCGGCCGCCCGGTATCTGCCGCCCCGGTCCAGCCTGGCGATGATCGGAGCCCTCAGCCCGGCCGTCCGGTCAGTGGTGACCGGCTTGTTCTGGGTGGCGTCGTAGATCACGGCCTCCGACTCCGGATCCCAGTCTCGGGCCGCGCTGGTCGTGAGGTACTGGCGGGCGAGTCGGTAACCGTCGGTCGAGCTGGTCATCGCCTGGAGGAACCCCGCCAGGATGAGTTCCGGTGAGGCTCCACGGGCAGGCGGCTGGGGGGCGACGTCGATGCCCGGGCGCCGCGGCGCCTCTGTGCTGCTCTGAACCCGCACCACCGGTCCGCTGGTGGGCACCTCGGCGCACCCCACCAGCAGACCCAGGCCGCCCAGCAGGCCCAGGAACCCGCGCCTCGGCATCTCGCCTCTCATACGGCATCTCCCGGCGAGCTGGCGCCCGGCCCGGGCGGCAGGGCGGGCAGGTTCGCGTCGGCCGGAATCGCGGGCAGCGGGGACCCGTTGAGCGCATCGCCGGTGCGCCGGGGCACGGTGAGGCGGAACTGCGCCCCCTGACGGGGCATTCCCCAGGCCTGCAACCAGCCGTGATGGAGGTGGGCGTCCTCCAGAGAGATCGCCAGCCCCAGGCCGGTGCCTCCGACTGTGCGCACCCGAGCCGGATCGGCGCGCCAGAACCGCGCGAAGACCTGTTCTGCCTGCCAGGGCTCGAATCCGATGCCGTGATCGCGCACGGTGACCGCGACGGCTCGCGCGTCCGAGGCCACCGCGACCTCCACTGCCCGCCCCTCCCCGTGCTCCAGGGCGTTGGCCACCAGGTTGCGGATGATCCGGCGGATCCTCCTGGCATCGATCTCGGCGGTCACATCACCGCCTCGCCGGACCACGAGCGGGGTCTCCATCCGCCGCGCCAGCGGTCTGGCGGCCTCCACCTCGTCGATGACCAGATCCCCGACATCGGTCTCGTCGAGGGCCAGCACCGCCGCCCCGGCGTCGAACCGGGATATCTCCAGGAGGTCGGCGAGCAGCGACTCGAATCTCTCGAGTTCGTCGTGGAGCAGCTCGGTGGCCCGGACCATCGCCGGGTCGGTCTCGTCGCGGGCCTCGCGCAGCATGTCGGCCGCCATCCGCACGGTCGTCAGCGGGGTGCGCAGCTCGTGGGAGACGTCGGAGACGAACTGGCGTTGGAAGGAGGACAGCTCCTCGAGTTCGCGGATCTGGCGTTGCAGCTCGGTGGCCATCGCGTTCATGGAGACCGCGAGACGTGCGAGATCGTCGGTCCCGCGCACCGGAAGGCGCTCGTCGAGCTGCCCGGCGGCCACCCGCTGCGCCGAGATGCTGGCCTGCCGGATAGGCGCCGAGATGGCCCTGGTGCCGAGGAAGGTGACGATGCCCATCGCCAGAACGATGAGTCCCCCGGTGGCGGCCACGACCCGCTGCACCAGGGCGATGGTCTCGGCCTCCTGGGTCTCGGGGAAGATGAAGTAGATCGGGAACCCCCGGGACTCCCCCGGCGCCCACAGGGTCGACGCCACTGCCAGGCCCGGCTGGGAGGTCTGGTCAGCAGTCGTGTAGCGCACGGTGGTGGGCTGGGCCCACATCCCCTCGCGGGTGGTCGCGGTGTCCTCGAGCGCCTTGGGGATGGACGAGACCGAGATGCCCTCGGAGACGAGGTTCGAGACCGGCCCCTGAATGATGACGTGGTACTGGCCGGACTGGCCGGCGGCCTCGTCGGCGAGCTGGTTGAGCCTCTCGTAGAGGGAGGCGGTGCGCAGGTCCGTGCTGCGCAGCTGATCCTGGATGCGCGACAGGGAGGTGGTGGCCTCGGCCACCGCCGCGTTCTGCTTGGCCTGGAGGATTCCGGTGGTGACCTGTCGGATCAGGAACAGACCCGCCAGAAGGAGCACGATGATCGTGGCACCGAGGGTGGTGGTGACCATCCGAAGCGCCAGGGAGGACCACCACAGCCGGGCGGGGGCCCCGAGTACCTTCCTGTCGCGCAGCTTCATCGTGGTGCCGCGAAGCCGCCCGGCGGCTCAGCGATCCTCCTCGCCGCCGTCGCCGGCCCGGTAGCCGACGCCGCGGACGGTGATGACGATCCCGGGATGCTCGGGGTCCCGCTCGATCTTCGAGCGGAGTCTCTGGACGTGGACGTTGACCAGCCGGTTGTCGGCGGCGTGGCGGTATCCCCAGACCTCCTGGAGCAGCAGGTCCCGGCTGAACACCTCGTGGGGGCGGCGCGCCAGGGCGACGAGCAGGTCGAACTCCAGCGGGGTGAGGGAGATCTCCTGACCGTCCCGAGTCACCTGGTGAGCGCGCACGTCGATGGTGACGTCCCCGATGGTTATGACGTCGACCTCGGGGGCTGCGTCGAGGGGCTGTCGCAGTCTGGCGCGGATGCGGGCGACCAGCTCCTTGGACTTGAAGGGTTTGGACACGTAGTCATCCGCGCCGGCCTCCAGGCCGGCGACGACGTCGTTGGTGTCGGAGCGGGCCGTCAGCATGATGATCGGGGTGCCGGAGACCCTCCTGATCTCGCGGCACACCTCGATGCCGCTGAGGCCCGGAAGCATGAGATCCAGGAGGACCAGGTCGGGCCGGAACTTCTCGAAGGCCGGGAGGGCGACCGTACCGCTGGAGCACCACTCGGTGATGAACCGTTCCTTGCGCAGCACGAGCTGGAGCATCTCTGCCAGAGCAGGATCGTCATCGACGACGAGGATCCGCTGGCCGGACGGCTCGGTACCGGGCAGGGACACGTTCGACCTCCTCACGGGTCGGAGCGGACCGGTGAAAGACTCACCAGCTTCACAAGATACTAGTAGCGCGTCGCCGTCAGTTGAGATCGCGGTCATCCGGCATGGTCGCCATCATGGCCGTAGAGCCGTTCTGGCGGCGCAGCACACGGCGCCACAGGGTGTGCGGGTCCGTGCCGAAGAGATCCTCCTCATGGGCACGGGCGCGCACCCAGTCCCCGCGGATGATCTCGGCCTCCAACTGCCCGGGCTCCCACCCCGAGTAGCCGGCGAAGATCCGCAGGTCGGAATAGGCGCCCTCGACGAGCTCGACGGGTGTGTCGAGGTGGAGCAGCCCGACGGCCCCGGAGACCCGTCGCCAGCCCGGGGGCTCCTCAGAGGGGTGCTGGAGGCGGGCCAGGCAGACCGCTCCGTTGGGCGAGACCGGACCTCCCTGGAAGAGCCGCTGGGGAGGGGTGGTGAGCGGCACCCATTCCGGCAGCACGCCGTCCAGAGCCATCGTGGAGGGGATGTTGAGCACGACGCCGAGGGTTCCCTGACCGTCGGCGTCGAGCAGATAGATCACCGAGTGGGAAAAGATCCCGGAGGTGACCGCAGACGTGGCGACGAGCAGCTCGCCGGCGCGGGGTGGATCAGCCAGGATCATGTGGCCATCCTTCCACGATCGTCCGGGCGCCGGTCCTGGCCGGCTCGGTAGATGCGGACTATCGCCTCCGTCCACATGCCTCATCCTGCTCCCAGGGACGCACAAGACCCCCACCTGCCGAGCAGGTGGGGGTCTTCATGGGGTGGAGATGGCGGGAATTGAACCCGCGTCCTTGAAAGGCGAACCAGACATTCTCCGGGCGCAGTCGATGCTGTCGTTCTACTCGGCTCTCACACTCCCACCGACACGGTGCGAACAAGCCCAGTCACAGTAAAGTCCCGCGTGGTTCCCGTGACCATCACCACGCAGCAAGCCTTCAAATTAGGCCAGATTCCGGACGGAAGGCTACGTCCGGGCTGACCCTTCGATCACTGATCAGGCAGCGAGAGCGAAGTCAGTGCGCTTGTTATCGGCACTTATTGGTTCCCAGGGGTCGTTAACGAGATAACCCTGGATTCTCGGCCCGCTTCTCCTGGAAACACCGTCCCAAGTCGAAACCAGTCATCCCCATGTTGAGTTGTCATCGCGCGCCTTGGACGCCATCCCCTGAGGACGGGCCCCGGCTCACGCCGACCCTGTGTGCAACCGCCTGTGCGATCGACACCGTGTGCAACGGACAAGCCGCGTCACATATTCCAGTGTAGCGGGTCGGCCTCAACGGCGCCCGCGCCCCAGGCTCTTGGGCTCCGCCGGCCCCTCGTTGACGATCTGGAAGGGAATCACCCGCGTGATGGGATTGCGCCACGAGTCCCCCTGGAAGGACTTGATGGCCTGGACCAGGGTGAGGCCCGCCCAGGCGAACCAGGCGAGACCGCTGATGAGGCTGCTTCCGATCACCGCGCTGAGCACGATGGCGATCGCGATCATGTAGATCTGAGCGTTGGCCTGGTTGGCCACCTGCCTGCGGGTCCACGACCCCTTCTCGGTGGCCGCCACTCCGATCAACGGACCCACCGGCCCGGACATGAACGGGGAGAGACCGATCAGTCCGGCCGCCACCGAACCGCCCGGTGAGGGCTCGGTCTTCGCAAGCTGAGAGCGCGCGGGCCTGATGGCGCTGGAGACCAGCGGGACGGTGGCCAGACCGGACAGGCTCTGGTTCAGGTCCCGGCGGGTCTTGGACGCAATGGCATCGTCGGAGCGCTTCTCAAACTCGCTCATGGTGATGCGGCCGTCAGCCAGCGCGTCCCCCAGATAGTCGAGCACCCGCTGCCGCTGCTCGTTGGTGACCCGCAGATCCAGGGTCGCGTCCTGGTTGCTCGGCCGCTGCTGAAACGGGTTTGCCTGGAACGGGTTGGGGAACGGACTGCTCATTCCTCCAATACTGACTCATGATGGTGCATGAACCCAGCTCGCCTGTCCCTGAACCCTCCCGGACCGGGCTACTCCGCGAACTCTCGCAGTGCGGCGATCCGGCTGCGCACCTCGCCGAGCTGCTCGCGGACACGCTCGGGGGCCGTCCCCCCCTGCCGTTGCGGGCCCGTACCGAACCGGCGACCGTCATCACCTCGCGCACCTGCGGGGTGAGCCGCGGGTCGATGGCGGCCAGTTCGGCGTCGGTGAGATCGGCCAGCTCCTTGCCCTGTGTCTCGCACTCGCGCACGCAGGCGCCGCTGAGCTCGTGGGCGACTCGGAAGGGCACCCCGTCGCGCACCAGCCATTCGGCGATGTCGGTGGCCAGGGAGAATCCCTGGGGAGCCATCTCGGCCATCCGGTCGGTGTGGAAGACGGCGGTGCCCATCATGCCGGTGACCGCCGGCAGCAGCAGGTGGAGCTGGTCGATCTGGTCGAAGACCGGTTCCTTGTCCTCCTGGAGGTCCCGGGCGTAGGCCAGCGGCAGGGCCTTGAGCGAGGACATCAGCCCGGCCAGATCCCCGATCAGGCGACCGGCCTTGCCCCGGGCGAGTTCGGCGATGTCGGGGTTCTTCTTCTGAGGCATGATCGACGACCCGGTGGAGTAGGAGTCGTCGAGGGTGATGTAGCCGAACTCGCGGGTGTTCCAGATGATGACCTCCTCGCTCAGCCGGGAGAGGTCGACGCCGATCTGGGCGGCGACGAAGGCGAACTCGGCGACGACATCGCGGGCCGCGGTGCCGTCGATGGAGTTGGGCACCGACTCGGAGAAGCCCAGATCCTCCGCCACCGCCTGGGGGTCCAGCCCGAGGGTCGATCCGGCCAGCGCCCCGGACCCGTACGGGCTGGCGTCCAGCCGGCGGTCGAGATCCCGCAGCCGGTCGACGTCGCGCAACAGCGGCCAGGCGTGGGCCAGCAGGTGATGGGCCAGCAGCACCGGCTGGGCGTGCTGCATGTGGGTGCGTCCGGCGATGACGGCGTCCCCCGCCTCCCCGGCCCGGCGGGCCAGCACCTCGGCGAGGTCCAGGACGTCGGCGGCCAGGGCGCGGGCCTCGTCGCGCAGGTACATCCGCAGCAGGGTGATGATCTGGTCGTTGCGGGAGCGCCCGGCCCGGATCCGTCCGCCCAGGTCGGCCCCGGCACGCTCCAGAAGCCCGCGCTCCAGCGCAGTGTGCACGTCCTCGTCATCGGGATCCGGACGGAAGGCACCGGAGGCGACGTCGGCGTCGAGCCGCTCGAGAGCCGCCTCCATGTCGGTGAACTGCTGGTCGTCCAGCAGCCCCGCACGGTGCAGCACTCTGGCGTGGGCCTTGGAGCCGGCGATGTCGTGGCGGGCCAGCCGCCAGTCGAACTGGGTGGAGACCGACAGTGCGGCCAGGGCCTGGGAGGGTCCGCCGGCGAACCGGCCTCCCCACAGGGCGACCGGATCGTGGGCGGGGGTGTTGCTGGAGGAGGTCACATCGGTCCTTTCACGCTGATGGTTGACGACACTACCGGTCCATCAGCCACCCCATCAGGCCCTTCTGGGCATGGAGCCGGTTCTCGGCCTCCCGCCAGACCACCGACGCCGGTCCGTCGATGACGTCGGCCGTCACCTCATGCTCCCGGTAGGCGGGCAGACAGTGCAGGAACACGGCGTCATCCCCCTCGGCCATCAGGGAGGCGTTGATCTGGTAGGGGGCGAGGACTCCTTCGGCGGCGTGCCCGGCCTCCTCGTTGCCCATCGAAGCCCAGGTGTCGGTGGCGATGACGTCGACCCCGGCGACCGCCTCGTGGGGATCCGCAGTCACGGTCACCGCTCCCCCGGTGGTCGCGGCGATCTCTCTCGCTCTGGCGACGACAGCGGGATCCGGAATGTGGGAGTCCGGGCATCCGATCCTGACGTCCAGGCCGGCCAGCGCACCGCCGATCAGGTAGGAGGCGGCCATATTGTTGGCTCCGTCGCCCAGATAGGCGAAGCTGCGCCCGGCCAGCGCCGGCCCTTCGGCGGCCAGGCCGCCCTTGACCTCCGCGATGGTGATGAGGTCCGCGAGGATCTGACAGGGATGGAACTGGTCGGTGAGCGCGTTGACCACCGGTACCGACGAGTAGGCGGCCATCTCATCGATGCGCTCCTGCCCGAATGTGCGCCACACGATCATGGCGCACATCGAGGAAAAGACCCGGGCGGTGTCGGCGATCGGCTCGCCCCGGCCCATCTGCGAGCCGGCGGCGTCGATCACCAGAGGGCTTCCGCCCAGGTCGGCGATGCCGGTGGCGAAGGAGACCCTGGTACGGGTCGAGGACTTGTCGAAGACCACGGCCACCGTCTGCGGGCCGGCGAACGGCTTCTCGCTGAACCGGTCGGCCTTGAGCGCCAGTCCCCTGGCCAGCACCTCGCGCTGCTCGGCGCTGGTGAGGTCGTCGTCGCGAAGGAAGTGGCGCATCTCAGTTCTCCTTGTCCTGGGTGTCCTGTGATTTCCGGGCGGCGTCCAGCAGACCGGGCAGGGCGTCGACGAAGAGGTCGGCGTCGGCCTCGTCGAGGATCAGTGGCGGGGCCAGCCTCACGGTGGTGGGGGTGGCGGCGTTGAGGATGAGACCCTGGTCGAGGCCGGCCCGCACCACCGCAGGAGCGATCTCCGAGGCCAGCTGGATACCCAGCAGAAGTCCCTGGCCCCGGACCTCCAGCACCTGGGAGTGACTGATCCCGGTGATCGCTGTGACGAGGCGCTCCCCCACCGTGCGGGCGTGCTCCAGAAGACCGTCGGACTCGATGGTGGAGATGACGGCCAGTCCGGCGGCACAGGCCAGCGGGTTGCCGCCGAAGGTGGTGCCGTGCTGGCCGGGGGTGAGGATCCCCGAGTTGTCCGCCCCGAAGGTGACGGTGGCCCCGATCGGGAAGCCGCCGCCGAGAGCCTTGGCCAGGGTCATGACGTCGGGGGTGATGCCGGAGGCCTGGTGGGCGAACCAGCGTCCGGTGCGACCCATGCCGCACTGGACCTCGTCGACGACCAGCAGGACGTCGTGCTCGGCGGTCAGCCGGCGGGCCTCGCGCAGGTACTCGGGGGCCAGCGGCCACACCCCGGCCTCCCCCTGCACCGGTTCGATGAAGAGCCCGGCGACGTCCCCCTTGTCGAGTTCGTCGGCCAGTGCCCGGACGTCCCCTGCGGGGATGAAGGTGACGTCGGCGCCCAGGGACCCGAAGGGCGCCCGGTAGGCCTCCTTGTAGGTGAGCGCCAGAGCGCCCAGGGTGCGGCCGTGGAAGGCGTGCTCCAGGGCGAGCACCCGGCCGCCGCGCCGGTGGGCCTTGACCATCTTGAGGGCGGCCTCGTTGGCCTCCGTGCCGGAGTTCGAGAAGAACACGGCCGAGCCCTGCGGCGCCTGCGCGATCTCCAGGACCTTCTCGGCCAGCTCCACCTGGGTGGGGGTGGTGAAGAAGTTCGAGACGTGGGACAGAGTGGCGGCCTGCTCGCTGACGGCCTTCACCCAGGCGGGGTGCGCGTATCCCAGAGCATTGACGGCGATGCCGCCGAGCAGATCCAGGTACTCCTTCCCATCGGCATCGGTGACCCGGCAGCCGTGCCCGGAGACCAGGCACAGCTGGGGCGCTCCGAAGACCCCGAGAAGGGAGCGCGAGTAGCGGTCCCCCCAGGCCTGTCCGTACTGTTCGGTCTGCTGTTCGGTCTGCTGATCAGTCATCGGTGACCCCCGAGTCGTAGTCGTCCGGCCGGGCCATGGTGCCCACGCCCTTGGTGGTGAAGATCTCCAGCAGCAGGGCGTGCTCGATCCGCCCGTCTACGATGGCCGAGCTGGTGACGCCGCCGTCGATGGCCTCGAGCAGGGCCTGGGCCTTGGGCCGCATCCCCTCGCCCAGTCGCGGGATCATCCGGCGCAGGTCGGAGACCGAGATGTCGGGAATCAGTGTGCGCGGGTCGGGCCAGGTGCGGTAGATCCCGGCCACATTGGTGAGCATCACCAGTTTCTCGGCGCGCAGCGCCTGGGCGATGGCGGTGGCCGCCGCATCGGCGTTGACGTTGAGCACCTGTCCGGTGGTGCCGCCGTGCTCGTCGACCTCCGGGGAGACGGGGGCGATGACGGGGATCTGGCCACGGTCGAGCATGTCGTTGAGGAGGCCGACGTTGACGTCGACGATCTCTCCCACCAAGCCCATGTCGACCGGCTCCCCGTCCACCTCGACGTGGGTGCGCCGGGCGGACAGCAGGCCGGAATCCTCCCCCGACATGCCGGCGGCCAGCGGTGCGAAGGTGTTGATGCGCCCGACGAGCTGGCGTCCGACCTGGCCCACCAGGACCATCCGGACCACCTCCATGACCTCGGGACTGGTGATCCGCAGCCCGTTGCGGAACTCCACGGCGGTTCCCGAATTGGCGAGCATGGCGTTGATCTGCGGGCCACCGCCGTGGACGACGATCGGCCGGATGCCCACCGAGGCCATGAAGACGATGTCATCGGCGAAGGCCTGCTGGAGGACCGGGTCGACCATGGCGTTGCCGCCGTACTTGACGACGACGGTGCAGCCCTGGAACCGGCGGATCCAGGGAAGGGCCTCGACGAGCACCTCGGACTTGCGCTGCGCGGTGGCCTGGGAGGCGTTCAGGGGAACGTCAAGTGTGGTGCTCATGATGTGTAGGCGCTGTTCTCTTCGACGTATTCGTGGGTGAGGTCGTTGGTCCAGATGTGGCCTGTGGCATCTCCGGCATGCAGGTCGATATCGATGCGGACCTCGCGGGGGGTCATGTCGACCAGGTCGCGGTCCTCGCCGATGCGCCCGCCTCGGCAGATGACGATGCCGTTGAGTGAGACGTCGACCTGATCGGGATCGAAGGGAGCCACCTCGACGGGCACGCAGCCGACCGAGGAGAGGATCCGGCCCCAGTTGGGATCATTGCCGGCGATCGCCGTCTTGACGAGGTTCGAGCGGGAGACCTCCCGGGCGACGGCCACGGCGGCCTTCTCGGTGGTGGCCCCGGTGACGGTGACCAGGACGTCGTGGTGGGAGCCCTCGGCGTCGGCGACCAGTTGGCGGGCCAGCCCGGAACACACCTCGGTGAGACCGGCGCGCATCTCCTCGGGGCTCAGCGCCACCCCGGACGCCCCGGAGGCCAGCACGATGACGGTGTCGTTGGTCGACATGCAGGCGTCGGAGTCGACCCGGGAGAAGGTGACGTCGGCGGCCGGCGCCAGTGCCGCCTGAAGCTCCTCGTGGGTGGCCACCGCATCGGTGGTGATGAACACGAGCATGGTCGCCAGCTGAGGGGCGAGCATCCCGGCTCCCTTGGCGATACCGCCGAAGCGCGCCCCGGCGACCTGGGTCTCGATGGTCTTGGGAACGGTGTCGGTGGTCATGATGGCCCGCGCAGTCGCCTCATCGACGACCCCGCCGGTTCCCAGGGCGGCGTGGGCGGTGTGGATGCCCTCGGTGATCTTCACCATGTCGAGCCGCTGGCCGATCACGCCGGTGGAGGCCACCAGCACCTGCTCGGGGGCGCAGCCCATGAGCCCGCCGACGAGTTCGGCCTCGGCACGGCTGTCGGCCAGTCCCTCGGGACCGGTGCAGGCATTGGCGCAGGCCGAGTTGACGACGACGGCGTGGGCGGTGCCGGCCTCCAGTACCGGGCGGCACCATGCGACGGGCGCGGCGAAGACGCGGTTGCTGGTGAGCACTCCGGCGGTCGCCCGGACAGGTCCGTCGTTGACGATCAGACCGAGATCGGGACTGCCGTTGCGGCGCAGGCCCGCGCTGACTCCCCCGGCCCGGAATCCTCTGGGGTAAGTGATGGACATCTGGGTTCTCCCTGGTGGTTCTCGTCGTTCGTGGAGCGGGATGGCTGTCAGGGGGCCAGCCCGATTCGCGGCAGCCCCTGGGTCTCGGGCAGTCCGAGTGCCAGGTTGAGGCACTGGACCACGGCCCCCGCGGTGCCCTTGACGAGGTTGTCGATGGCGACCAGCACGGTGGAGACCCCGGAGTCGGGATCGGCCTCGGCCGAGATCTGCACCATGTTCGATCCGACGATCGGGTGGGTGGAGGCCATCTGCCCGGCCGGAAGCACGGTGATGAACGGCTCGTCGCTGTAGGCGTCGTTGAACGCCTCGAGCAGCCGGCCGGTGGTGGTGCCCGGGAGCGTCCGTCCGGTGCACACCGCCAGGATTCCCCGGCTCATCGGGACCAGGATCGCCGTCAGGGACAGGCTGGTGGTCTCCGGAGCTCCGGCGGTGCGCAGGGACTGCAGGATCTCGGGCACGTGGCGGTGCCGGCCGCCGGTGGAGTACGGCCGGGCCCCGCCGCTGATCTCCGAGAAGATCATGTCGGCCTTCGCCTTCCGGCCGGCCCCGGAGGTGCCGACCGGCAGCGCTGCGGACAGGGCCACCGGATCGACGAGCCCGCCCGCCAGCACGGGCGCCAGTCCGAGAGCGACGGCCGAGGCATTGCATCCGGGGCCGGCGATGTGACGCCGCCCGGCCAGCCGATCGCGCTGGCGACCGCCACCGGCCAGGGGCAGCTCGGGCAGCCCGTATGCCCAGGTGCCGGCGTGTTCGGAGCCGTACCAGCGTCGCCAGTCGGCGGCCGAGGCGAGCCGGAAATCGGCTCCGGCGTCGACGATGACGATGTCGGGGTTGGTCTCGGCCAGCCGTCCGGCGAGTTCGGCCGAGGCCCCGTGGGGCAGGCCCAGGACGACGGCGTCGTGGCCAGCCAGATGGTCGGGATCCAGGTCGGTGAACTTTGTCGCCAGCCCGGGGGCTCCGGCCAGCTGCGGCATGAGTGCCGCGACCGGTTGCCCGGCGTTGCTGTGCGCCGCGAGTTCGCCGAGACGCAGGCCCGGGTGTCCTGCGATGATCCGGGCGGCCTCCGAGCCCGCGTAGCCGGATGCCCCGGCCACCGCAACAGTGAATGCCTTTGCAGTCATACGAATATTTATACATCACTGGGGGAAGTGCTCACAACCTGACAGCAGACGGTGACCGGGCCGGCGAGGGGACGAACGACGACCGGACCACCCTGGATATTCAGGATGGTCCGGTCGATCTGAGGCAGGCGGCGCTCTCAGCGCCTCCCCCGCTTCAGGCGGGTCCCGATGGCCCGCTGGGCCTCGCGTTTCGCATCGCGCTCCTTGATGGACTGGCGCTTGTCCCAGTCGCGCTTGCCGGTACCCACGGCGATCTCAACCTTCGCGTAGCCGTCCTTGAAGTACAGCTGGAGCGGAACGATCGTCTTCCCGGAGTCGGTGGACTCCCTGGCCAGCTTGGCGATCTCCCGTTTCGACAGGAGCAGCTTGCGCTTGCGCATGACGTCGTGATTGCGCCATGTGCCGAAGGCGTACTCGGGGATATGAAGGTTGTACAACCACACCTCGCCCCGATCGTCCACCTGGGCGAAGGCGTCCCCCAGGGATGCCTTGCCCGCCCTCAGCGACTTCACCTCGGTGCCCTGGAGGACCATTCCGGCCTCCCAGGTCTCCCCGATCGTGTAGTCGTGGAAGGCCTTCCGGTTGCGGGCGACGACCTTCTGACCCTTCTCCCTGGGCATAGCGGACCTCCTTGCGTGCACAGACCCGCCATTCTAGCGACTCCCGCAGAGCCGCGGACGCGGTCGCGCCTCCGGATTCAGACCTTCAGATATCGCGTGGTGGCGACGAGCGCCGGTATCACCGAGAGCAGCACCGAGACGACCAGTACCGCACCCATCGCGAGGAATGTCTGATGCCACCCGACCCATACGATCGTGGTGATCGTCTTGGCGGCCTTCTCCATGATGATGGCGTAGACCCCCAGGGCCACCGTCCCGCAGGCCAGAACCCCGCCGATGAGACCGGCCACCAGGGACTCCAGCAGGAAGGGGGTCAGGATGTACGCGTTCGATGCGCCCACCAGTCTCATGATGCCCAGTTCCCGGCGTCTGGCGAAGGCCGCCATCCGGATCGTGTTGCCGATCTGCAGCGCCGCGGCGACCAGCAGCAGGGCCGACATGCCGAGGGTCCCCCACTTCAGGGCGTTGAGCCACATGAAGAGTGGATCCAGCACCGGATGGAGATCCAGCACCGCCTGCACCCCTGGCAGCCCCTGAGCCTGGGAGACGACTCCCTGGTACTGCTCGGGATTCTTCAGTTTGACCCGGAAGGAGTCCTGGATGGTGTCCTCGGTGAGGACGTCCTTGACCGGGGAGTCCTTGTAGACCCGCTGGTACTCCTCATAGGCCTGGTGCTTGGACTCGTAGTAGACCGTGGAGACCTGAGGATTGGCCTCGAGCGTCTTCTTGATGGCGTCCTTCTGGGACTGGCTCGCGGCCTGGTTGCCCGTGCACTGCCCGCCGTCGACGTTGGGTACGCACAGGAAGACCGACACCTCGATCTTGTCGTACCACTTGCCCTTGACCAGATCGACCTGCTGGGTCGCCAGCAGGGCGGCCCCGAACAGGGACAACGAGACCCACATGGTGACGATCACGGCAACCGTCATGGTGAGGTTGCGGCGAAGGCCCGTCCAGGTCTCTCTCAACGTGTGACGCATGAATGTGTGTTCCTCTGGAGGTAGTCGGGATGGATCGGGGCGACGCCGGGGTCAGGCGGTCCCGTACACCCCTTCGGTCTGGTCGCGGACGACTCGCCCGGTGTCGAGTTCGATCACCCGGCGGCGCATCTGGTCGACGATCGTCGAGTCGTGGGTGGCCATGATGACAGTGGTTCCGGTGCGGTTGATACGGTCGAGGAGCTTCATGATGCCGACGCTGGTGGCCGGGTCGAGGTTGCCGGTCGGCTCGTCGGCGATGAGGATCTTGGGGCGGTTGACGAATGCGCGGGCCACCGCCACGCGCTGCTGCTCGCCGCCGGACAGTTCGTCGGGCAGGCGCTTCTCCTTGCCCGCCAGGCCCACCAGGTCGAGAGTCTCGGGGACGACCTTCCGGATCTCGCGGGTGGACCGGCCGATCACCTGCAGGGCGAAGGCCACGTTCTCATACACCGTCTTGCCCGGAAGCAGCCGGAAATCCTGGAAGACGGTTCCGATCTGACGCCGCAGAGCGGGCACCTTCCAGGTGTGCAGGGTGTTGAGGTCTTTGCCGGCGACGTAGACGGTGCCCCTGGTGGGTCGGTACTCGCGCAGGATGAGCCGGATGAAGGTCGACTTGCCCGAACCGGACTGGCCGACCAGGAAGACGAACTCCCCCTTGTCGATGTCGACGTTGACACCCTTGAGGGCGGGTCTTGCCTGACCCTCGTAGACCTTGGTGACATTGTCGAAGGTGATCAACGGACCGTCCTTGTGTCTGAGAGCTGCCCGATCGCCGGGAGGCCGATCAGGCGGCCGCTTCCTGAGAATTTCTCAGCACGGCCGTTCCCGAGTCTATTGGACCAGCCCGTGGGGGCAAGCGGCGACTCGCCCACTGTGCCTGTCCCCGCCTCTCCGACTCGGTTCAGCGGGCGTCGCTCACTCGGTCTCCTGGCTGCGCCGCCAGCGGATTCCCGCGTCGATGAAGGCGTCGATGTCGCCGTCGAAGACGGCGTCGGTGTTTCCGACCTCGTGGTTGGTCCGCAGGTCCTTGACCATCTGGTAGGGGTGCAGCACGTAGGAACGCATCTGCGCCCCCCAGGAGTTGCCCTCGGACTTCAGCGAGTTCATCTCGGCCTCCTGATCGGCGCGGGCCTTCTCGAGGAGCTTGGCCTGCAGGACGCGCAGCGCGGCGGCCTTGTTCTGGATCTGGGAGCGCTCGTTCTGGCAGCTCACCACGATGCCGGTGGGCAGGTGGGTCAGGCGGACGGCGGAGTCCGTGGTGTTGACCCCCTGGCCTCCGGGGCCCGAGGCGTGGAAGACGTCGACGCGCAGGTCGGACTCGGGGATGTCGACATGATCGGTCTCCTCGACCACCGGCAGCACCTCGACCCCGGCGAAGGAGGTCTGACGGCGTCCCTGATTGTCGAAGGGGCTGATCCGTACCAGCCGATGGGTGCCCTGCTCGACCGAGAGAGTGCCGTAGGCGAAGGGGGCGTGGACGATGAAGGTGGCCGACTTGATGCCGGCCTCCTCGGCGTAGGAGGTGTCGAGCACCTCGATCCTGTACTGGTGCCGCTCGGCCCAGCGCAGGTACATCCGCATGAGCATCTCGGCGAAGTCGGCGGCATCCACCCCGCCGGCCTCCGAACGGATGGTGACCAGGGCTTCGCGCTCGTCGTACTTGCCCGACAGCAGGGTGCGCACCTCGAGGGCGTCGATCTCGGTGCGCAGCGAGGCGACCTCCGCCTCGGCCTCGGCGGCCGACTCGGCGTCACCGCCCTCGCCGGCGAACTCCAGCAGGACGCCGGCGTCCTCGATCCGGGAGCGCAGCTGCTCGAGTCTGTCCACCTGCGACTGCAGGGCCGACAGCCGCGACGTCACCTGCTGGGCGTGCTCCTGGTCGTCCCAGAGGTCGGGGGCCGCGACCTCCTTCTCGAGTTCCTCGATCTCCCGACGCTTGGCCTCGGGGTCGAGAACCGACTCGATCTCGGAGAGTGAATGATCGAGTTCGTCAACGGTCTGCTGAAGGTCTGCCAGTGCCACGGGCGCCCACTCTACAGGGTGGGCCACAGCCCCGCACCGAGCCGATCTTGCGCCGGACCGGTAGGGTGTGCGCGTCGCGGGGCATATAGCTCAGTTGGTCAGAGCGCCTGCCTTACACGCTGGAGGTCGCCGGTTCGAGCCCGGCTGTGCCCACTGACCTGATGACGCTTCCGGGGCCGATGCACCGCAACACGGGTTCGTCAGTCGGGTTGTTCGGTCCTGACCGGGCCCGCGGATGCCAGACGCTCCTTGTAATCACCGATCTTGCCGTCGATGACGTCCAGCCCCGTCGCCCTGGCCGTCCGGGTGAGTGCCGCCAGTTGCCTGGCGGTCGCGGAATGTCGATAGGCGTCGGGCAGCGGGCGGTCCGCACGGGTGTAGGAGCCGTTGAGCAGCGGTGAGTACCCGACCAGACGCAGGCCGGATTCGGTGGCCTCCCGGGCGAGAACCTCGTCCAGGAGGACGTGTGGCGACAGGTCGGCGCCGGGCGTCGGATTCAAGTAGGTGAATCGCTGTTGAACGGCGACGTACCGGGGTCCGCTCCCGGCCGCCCGCAGAGCCTCCCGCAGGCGGGACGCCGTGATGTTGGAACAGACGATCGCACGCACCGTGCCCCGCCGGATCCCGTCCTGAAGGGCGCCCACGGTGTCTTCGGGCGGGACGCGAGTGTCATCGATGTGCGCGTAGAGGACGTCGATATGATCCGTGCGCAGCCGTCGGAGGCTCTCCCCGGTCTGCGCGCGAACATCGGGCGCCGACAGTCCGAGGGTGGCGTCCAGGAACGTCGCCCCCACATCCAACGCGGCGTCGAGGATATCCACAGCGGTGCCCAGGGCGACTCGGGTTCCGAAGTACATCGTGCCGATCGCCAATGGCGGCACGATCGGCCCGTCGTCGCCGAGTCTCATCATCTGCTCCATGAAGACCAGCGTGCTCCCTGGAGCGAACTCCAGGTCAAGTCCGGTCCCCGGAATGACGTTGTCTGATCAGGCGTCGGATGATCGCGGCGATGGCACGGCTCGACACGTCGTGATTCTCAGCCCGTGACGTCGGCGGGACGGTTCAGTGACTCAGCTTGAGGC